>CAITSG010000111.1 GCA_903894995.1 uncultured Burkholderiales bacterium | reverse complement strand
TGGCGAGCCAATTGGGCACCCTGGGCATCGTCTATGTTGATGACCGCCGAATGCAGGCCAGGCCAGGCAAACAAGGCGGCTTTGGCCGCCCAATAACGGCCCATGTCCCCGTGGTAATCCAGGTGGTCTTGCGTGAAATTGGTGAACACCGCCACACCCATGTGTGTGCCGTCCAAGCGGTGTTCGGCCAAACCAATCGACGAGGCTTCAATCGCGCAGTGCGTCACGCCTTGGTCGGCAAACGCCCGGAACTGCCGCTGCATCAACACCGGGTCGGGGGTGGTCATGCCGGTGCTGACCAAATGCGGCAACTGCCCCACACCCAAGGTCCCCACCAAACCGCAGGCTTGTCCCAACACGGGCGATGACAGGGCTTGCGCCAACCACCAAGCGGTGGAAGTTTTGCCATTGGTGCCCGTGACCGCCAGCACATTCAATGCTTGGCTGGGGTGTTGGTAATAGGCATCCGCCACCCATCCGGTTTGGGCTTTCAGGCCGGGCATGACGGCCAAAGTCGAATGCCATTCGTGCGTGACCCCAGTGAGCCAAGGCTCATGGTCCAAGGCCTCCATCAAACATGCGCTCGCACCTTGTTGCAAGGCTTGTAGCACATACCTGCGCCCATCGGTGGCAGCACCGGGCCAGGCAATGAACGCATCGCCGGGCTCAACCATGCGGCTATCGGTGCGCAAAACGCCGCTCACGCGACGGCCCAGCCATTGAGCTGCCTCGGTGGCTGTGTGCAAGGTGTGGATCAAAATGATTCCTCCACCGACTTGGCCACAATTTGTGGTTTCACGGCGATATCGGGCTGCACACCCATCAAACGCAAAGTTTGTTGTACCGTCTGACTGAACACGGGCGCCGCCACATCACCCCCGTAGTAACGGCCATTGCTGGGTTCATCGATCATGACGGCCACAATGATTCGGGGTGCCTCGATGGGTGCCATACCGACAAAGAAACCCCGGTACTTTTTGCCGGCGTACCCCTTGCCCTCTTGTTTATGGGCGGTACCGGTTTTACCCCCCACCGAATAGCCCATGGTTTGCGCTTTTTGAGCTGTTCCGCCCGGGCCCGCAGCCATGTGCAGCATCTTGCGCATGGCCTTGGCGTTTTGAGCGCTGATCACCCGCTCACCGTGAACCTGCCCGTCTGACTTGAGCAAGGTGGCAGGCACCACTTCACCATCTCGTGCAAACACGGTGTAGGCACGGGCCACTTGAAACAAGCTGCCTGAAATACCGTAGCCATAACTCATGGTGGCTTGCTCAATTGGCCGCCAGGTTTTGTAGGGCCGCAAACGCCCACTCACCACCCCCGGAAATGGCAGCTGTGGTTTTTGACCAAATCCCACTTGTGCGTACATTTCCCACATTTCGCGCGGCTGCAACTGCATGGCCATTTTGACGGTGCCCACATTGCTTGATTTCTGAATGACCTCGTTGACCGAGAGCAAACCGTGCGGGTGAGCATCCGAAATGGTGGATCCGGTGATGTTGATCCGACCGGGCGCGGTTTGAATCATCGTGTCGGGTTTGACCAAGCCTTTTTCAAGGGCCAAAGCCACTGCAAACGGTTTCATGGTCGAGCCGGGCTCAAAGGTGTCGGTCAAGGCACGGTTGCGCAGTTGCTCCCCGCCCAAATTGCCCCGCTTGGCTGGTGAATAACTGGGGTAGTTGGCCAAAGCCAGAATTTCACCCGTTTGGGCATCAAGCACCACCACGCTGCCCGCTTTGGCCTTGTGCTCCATCACCGCCTCACGCAGTTTTTGATAAGCATAAAACTGGACCTTGCTGTCGATGCTCAATTGCAGGTCTTGGCCATCAACGGGTGGCACTGTCTCGCCAACAGCTTCCACCACGCGACCCAACCTGTCCTTGATCACACGGCGCGAACCCGCCTTGCCAGAAAGCTGCTTTTGGAACACCAGTTCCACGCCCTCCTGGCCTTGGTCTTCCAAGTTGGTGAACCCGACAATGTGCGCTGCCGCCTCACCTTCGGGGTAAAGACGCTTGTATTCCTTGATGTCGTAAACACCCTTGATGCCCAGTGCCAAAATTTCTTTGACCACAGGCTCATCGAGTTGACGACGCAGCCACACGAATGTTTTTTCGTCGTCTTGCAACTTCTTGTCCAACTCGGCTGGCGTCATCTCCAGCAGTTTGGCCAGTCGGCGCAACTTGACCGGGTCTGCCCGATCTATATCTTCCGGGTTGGCCCAGATGCTTGGAGCGGGCACACTGGATGCAAGCAGTACACCATTGCGATCAAGTACGCGCCCCCGATTGGCAGCCAAACTGAGTGTTCGGGCAAAACGCAGCTCACCTTGGCGGATAAAAAAGTCATTCTCGATGACCTGCACATGGGCAGCACGCCCCACCAGACCTGTGAAGCCCAATGCCATGGCCGCCACAATCAGTTTGCTGCGCCAAACGGGTGTTTTGCTGGCCAGCAAAGGACTGGAGGACAGCTGCACGCTGCGACCACGTTTCATGGCCGATCCCCTCGGACATTGGGCGCTTGGTTCTGTGGCCCCATCGAGACGTACTGGGTAATGGCTGGTGAGGCTGTGCGCATTTGCAATTGCTGCCGAGCAATTTGCTCCACACGCAAGGGCGTGGCTTGTGCTCGCTGTTCGACTTGCAAACGGTCATATTGGACCTCAAAGCGTTTGGCTTCCTTGCGTGCCATCTCCAAGGCCATGAAAAGACGTCTTGACTCGTAATGGCTGTGCACCAAATACAAGGCACTGGCCACCGTAGCGATCAATAAGAAAAAGCTCAACCGGGTCATGCCGGCACCTCGGTCCGTTCGGCCATGCGCATGATCGCACTGCGGGAGCGGGGGTTGGCTTTCACTTCATCATCGCTGGGGCGAATGCGCCCACAAGTTTTCAGACGCATCTTCACAGGCTCGGCAAATGGCACACGCCGATCCACCACCTCCTTGGAATGCTTGGCCATGAATTGTTTAACGATCCGGTCTTCAAGCGAGTGAAAACTGATCACCACCAAACGACCACCGGGCGCAAGCACATGAATGCTGGCCGCTAACGCCTGTTCGAGCTCTTCAAGCTCTGCGTTGATGAAAATCCGAAAAGCCTGAAATGTCCGCGTTGCAGGGTTCTGACCCGCCTCGCGGGTTTTGACCGTGTCAGCCACGAGCTGGGCCAAATCGGAGGTGCGTGAAATTGGGCCTCGCTCTTGTCGGCGAGCCACAAGCGCCTTTGCAATCTGAAAAGCAAACCGTTCTTCGCCATAGTCACGTATCACCTCCGTGATTTGATCCACTGTGGCCGTTGCCAGCCAATCGGCCACGCTTTCCCCGCGCGTGGTGTCCATGCGCATATCCAGCGGGCTGTCGAAACGAAAAGAAAAACCCCTCTCGGGGCTGTCGATTTGGGGGGAACTGATACCCAAGTCCATCAACACACCATCAACGCTGCCCGGCGGCAAATCCCTCAAATGGGAAAAACCTTCATGGCGGATGGAAAACCGGTCATCCTCAATACGCTCAGCCTCTGCAATCGCTTCCAGGTCTTTATCAAAGGCCCGAAGCCGACCTTGGCTGCTGAGTTTGGACAAAATCAAGCGGGAGTGACCACCGCGTCCAAAAGTGGCATCGACATAAGAGCCGTGTGCACCTGCGTCAGCCTCGAGCAATTCGCTGACAGCTTCGTCCAAAAGCACGGTGGTATGGGTGAGTAGTGCGTGGCTCATGGTGGTCAGAAAGAAAAGTCCTTGAACACCTCGGGCATTTCACCCTGCATGGCCTGCGCTTCTTGGGCCTCGTAAGTGGTTTTGTCCCACAGCTCAAAGTGATGGCCCATGCCCAAGAGCATGCTGTCACGGGTGATTCCAGCCGCCTGGCGCAACTCGGGTGAAATCAGCACACGACCGGTGCCATCCATCTCCACATCCATGGCATTGCCCAAAAAAATGCGCTTCCACCATTGGGCAGACATGGGCAATTGGGCAATGCGTTCGCGAAACTTCTCCCACTCGGGCCTGGGAAACAGCATCAAGCAACCGTGCGGGTGCTTGGTGATGGTCAACTGGCCTTGCGCTGTGGCGCTCAAGACGTCACGGTGCCGGGTCGGCACAGACAACCGCCCTTTGGCATCCAGACTCAGCGATGAAGCCCCTTGAAACACTGCGAAGACCCCTTTTTCAATGAAGAAAGGCAACGGAGGGCACTTTTACCCACTTAATTGCACTTTTTTGCACTGTATCAGGAAACTGCCGGTTCCGGAATGGTAGAGATCGAATTTTTTCAATGAAATCAACAGCTTAGCCGCTATTTCAAAACCATGAAGTTGACAAATTTCTTTGTAAATTAGAGACTTAGCAGAGTCACTGAAAGTAACCTCTCAACTATTAATAAAACAAAAAACATAACTCGGATAGCTTTTTAAGATTTTGACAAAAACGTAACTTACAAATCTTTATATGTAAAAAAACCCCTAAAAGGGGTTTTTGGTACTCAAGTGAAAAACGACTTAATCGCCAAACATTTTTTGTTTGAGCTCACGCCGCTGTTGAGCCTCTAATGACAAAGTGGCCGTCGGTCGGGCTAACAAGCGACCCACGCCAATAGATTCCCCGGTTTCGTCACAAAAACCGTAATCTCCCGCATCAATGCGGACAATGGATTGTTCGATTTTTTTGAGCAGTTTGCGCTCTCGATCCCGGGTGCGCAGCTCAAGGGCGTGTTCTTCTTCGATGGTGGCCCGGTCTGCGGGATCTGGCACCACCACGGTGTCTTCCCGCAAATGCTCGGTGGTTTGCCCGGCACTGTTGAGGATGTCTTGTTTGAGTAGCGTCAACTTGAGTCTGAAAAACGCCATTTGCGTATCGTTCATGTACTCATCGTCCGGCATGGCCAGAATTTCGGCATCACACAGCTCTGAGGCCTTCTTTGTTTTCCAGTTGTTGGCCAGTTTGGGATCTTTCTTGACTGGCACATAGGTAACCGCAACCGCAGGCGATGGTGTGCTGGGCAAAAAACTCGATTTGGCGGCTGTTGAGGCAACGGCGGGCGGCAAAGACGGGACGGTGATTTGCGCTAAACGAGCAGAAGGCCGGGTGGCGCGTACCAATTGATCGGGTGCGGCCACGGCGACTGCTTCCACAGGGTCCGAGGATGTGTTGGTAGTTTCCACTGATGAGACGTTCATAGATTTCGCTGGAGGTGCTGGTGCAACTTCTTTTTTGGCAGAACTTGCTTTGACGGTCTTGGCCGTCACAGGGGAAGTCGCTTGGATTGGAGAAACCGGCTGCTGGCCAGCAGGACTTGCTGCCTTGACTTTGGCCGGCACGGTTTTCTTGGCCGCCGTCACAACAGGCGGTGACGCAGGTGAGGGCTCAGCTTTGGCACTGACCTTTTGGGCAGAAGCCACTTTTTTGGCAGGTGTTTTGGGCTTTTCGGACTGAGTGACCTGCAAATTCGAAGCAGATTCTTTGCCCTTGGCTTGCGCCTTTGTAGCCGCCTTCACGGCCAATGGATCGGTTTTTGTTGATTTCGAGGTCTTCACGTCTTGTCTCCTAGCCGTGTAAAAAGGCATTTCGTCTTAGACCTGCCACCAGGCAAGCCTTTGACAATTCATGTTCTCCCAAACCCTTGTTATAGACCTTGTGGGGCTTAGCAACGCCACCAAAAGGCAGTGTCCTAGGCGGGCGATTGTAGCGACAAGAAGTTAAAAAATATGACAGCACATGGATTAATGGCCAGTTCGTGCGCAAAGCATTGTCGGACGAACAAGCACCCAAGCACTTAAACCAGACATTGCTCCAAACCTTGCAGCAAAATATCTTTGGGCAAATCGATGCCAATGAAAACCATTTTGCTCGTTTTGGCTTCTCCCTCGGCCCACACAGGCCCCAGATCGCTGCCCATAAGCTGGTGCACGCCCTGGAAAATGACTTTGCGTTCTGTACCGCGCATATGGAGAACGCCTTTGTAACGCAGCATGCGAGGCCCGTAGATGTTGACGATGGCCCCCAGAAAATCTTCGAGTTTGGCCGGATCAAACGCGCGCTCCGAGCGAAACACAAAACTTTTCACATCATCATCGTGGTGATGGTGGTGGCCATGACCGTGCTGGTGATCGTTCTCATGGGATGGGTGATCACAATGCTCGCCGTGTTCATGGTGATCGTGCTGGTGCGAGGGGTGATCGCAATGCTCCCCATGTGCATGGTCATGGCCCTCTTCGGTGAGAAAGTCAGGATCAATGTCCAGCTTGGCGTTCAGGTTGAAACCCTTGAGGTCAAACACCTCGTGAAGGGCCACTTCACCAAAGTGAACCACCTTTTGCGGTGCACGCGGGTTCATGTGTTTGAGACGGTGCTGCAAAGCATCCAACTCTTGAGCCGACACCAAGTCCGCCTTGCTGATGAAAATCTGGTCGGCAAAACCTACCTGACGGCGAGCTTCCTGGCGGTCATTGAGTTGTTGAGCAGCATGCTTGGCATCGACCAGCGTGAGTATTGAATCCAACAAAAAACTCTCTGCAATCTCATCGTCCATGAAAAACGTCTGCGCGACCGGCCCTGGATCGGCCAAACCCGTGGTCTCGATCACGATGCGTTCAAAGCTGAGCAAACCCTTGCGGCGCTTGGCGGCCAGCAGTTGCAGCGTGACACGCAGGTCTTCACGGATGGTGCAGCAAATGCAACCGTTGCTCATCTGAATGATTTGCTCTTCGGTCTCGGACACGAGTATGTCGTTGTCGATATTTTCTTCACCAAACTCGTTTTCGATGACCGCAATTTTTTGGCCGTGGGCTTCGGTCAGCACACGCTTGAGCAGCGTGGTTTTGCCCGAACCCAAAAAGCCAGTCAGGATGGTCACAGGAATCAAGGCCATGAAATGCTCCGCAAAATGTCAACAACAAGGATGGGGGAGTGTAGCGACGATCACAAGGCGAATGTGCGCCAAGGGACTTGCCCGGCCCGGCTCATGCTGGTTCACCAGAACACGCCCTTTGAACCGTCCACGTCCAACTTTATTGGCGTTTGGCACGAGGGTGCGCCGCATCATAGATTTGGGCCAAATGTTGAAAATCCAGCCGCGTATACACCTGCGTACTGCTGATGCTGGCATGACCCATAAGTTCTTGAACGGCACGCAAATCGCCGCTGGACTGCAACAAATGGCTGGCAAAAGTGTGGCGCAGCATGTGGGGATGCACAGGTGTGGACAAACCTGCCAACTGGCTACGGCGCTTGAGGCGCTGTTCGACCGAGCGGACGGTCAAACGCGTGCCGTGACGCCCAGGAAAAAGTGCCAACGATGCAGACGAGGCACCCAACGTGTGCTGCAACAACATCCCAGGCATCTGACTGCGCAAAGGAAGCCAATGTGCCAAAGCTTGCAAAGCGGCCTGACCCAAGGGCACGCTGCGGCGCTTGCCCCCTTTTCCGTGCACTTGAACTTCCCCTTGTGACACATCGATCCAGCCACGCCCAGCGCGAACTGCCTCGGTGCTGGGCGCAACGTCCAATCCCGTCAACTCGGACACACGCAAACCACTCCCATACAACATTTCCACCATGGCGGCATCACGGGCTTCAAGCCAAGGGTCGTCATCTGGCTCCAAGTGCTCGGCCAGTTGCACGGCTTCATCGACCCCCAAAGCTTTCGGCAAAGGCTTGCCTCCCCGGGGCGCACGCACATCCACCACCGGGTTGTGTGTCATCAGCGCCTCCCGTCCCAGCCAAGTGTAGAAACCACGCCAGACAGACAAAATGAGCGCCAAGCCCCTCCCGCTGCGGCCAGCGCCGTGCATTTGGGCCACCCAGCGTCGGATGTGCCCTGACTCCACCTCCAGCAAGGCCAGTTTTGAAGCCCGTGCCAAATCGAGCAAACGGATCAGGTCCAACCGGTACAAGGTGCAAGTGCGTTCGGCCAGACGTTTTTCAAAACGCACATGCGCCAGATAGCGCAACAGCAAGGGATCAAGAGAGGGACCTGAAGTGTCAACCGTCAAATCGCTCACCCCAGACCTTTCACCCCACAACAAGGCTTTTTCCTCCACCTGACACGGTGGTTCTTGCTCAGGCGCTTTGGGCACAGGCTTGACCACCAAAAGCCTTCAAGTTTTATTGCGCAAAATGGACAAAGCGGCACCGGCCAGCTCAGCCAAACGCTCCAGCAAATCGGTGCCCATCTGGCTGTTAAAGCGCTGAGGATCAGGCGAAGACAAAACCAGCAAACCAAACGCCGCCTGCCCGGGCGCTGAGCGCAAAGCCAGCAGCGCCAACGATGCCGCCTGCACCGGCTCAGCCAACCACTGCACCGCTTCAAAACCCGTGTTGGGCCCCAGATAGGGTCTGTCCAGCGAAGAAGCCAGGTCTTGCGTGGCATCCGTCACGCCTTGGGCAAAATCGGATCGAACATGGGCTGCATCCACTGACCACAAGCGCAAAGCCACTTGAGGCACCTGAAACAAATCGCGGATGTTGTCCAAAGCCGATTCGGCCAGTTGCTCGGGTGGGGTAACGAGCAACTCACACGACCAGCGATGCAACTTGTCGGTCAGCACCATGTTTTCGTTGCTGTGGCGGATCATGTCCATGATCCGATGCTCCAAGACCTTGATCTTGTCTCGCAGCATCTGAGCTTGGCGTTCTTGCAGGCCCACGGCACGGTGGCTTTGCGGGTGGGTCAGTTGCACAGAGGCCAACAAAGACGCATGACGCTCAAAAAAGTCTGGTGTATTGACCAGGTAGTTGGCGATATCGTCCTCGGTGATCGGACTCATGGGTTCGGGCTTGGTCATGTCTTTTTCCAGATATTCAAAGGTCCTCGGGCACATCAATGCTGCCCTCAAAGACTGAAGTTGCAGGTCCGGTCATCCGCATCGGGCTGTGGGCTTGCCCCGCCCATTCGATGGTCAACACGCCGCCCAAAGCCTGCACATCCACCCGGCTGTCGAGCCAGCCTTGGCGAATGCCCGCAACCACCGCCGCGCAAGCACCTGTGCCACAGGCCAGCGTTTCGCCGGCACCACGCTCGAACACGCGCAATTTGATTTGGCTGCGGGAAACAATCTGCATAAAGCCCACGTTCACACGCTTGGGGAAAGCCGGGTGGTTTTCAATCAGCGGGCCTTGCGCCAGCACCGGGAAACTGTCCACATCGTCCACCCGCTGCACGGCGTGCGGGTTGCCCATGGACACCACACCCACGCGAGCCAGGCCCCATTGACCCAAATTCAGGTCAAACACCGGCCAGCCATTGACCTGGTCGCTGATCAGCCCGATCGGATTAAACGGCACGCGCTCCCAGTCGAACACGGGCGCGCCCATGTCCACCGTCACGCGCCCATCTGGGTTCATGCGCAGCTCAATCTCACCTTGCTGCACTTTCACGCGCACCGTGGTTTTGTCGGTCAGGCCTTTATCGCGCACATAGCGCACAAAGCAGCGAGCACCGTTGCCGCAATGCTCCACCTCGCCACCGTCGGCGTTGTGGATCACGTATTCAAAATCCAGCCCGGGTGCAGGTGAAGGCCGCACGGTGAGGATCTGATCGGCCCCCACGCCGAAGTGGCGGTCGGCCAAAAAGCGGTACTGGGCCGTGCTCAGGCCCAGGCGGCCTTGCGTCTCGTCGAGCACGACAAAATCGTTGCCGGCCCCTTGCATCTTTGTAAAGCGAATGTGCATGGGCGCAATTATGGCCGTGGACAGGCCCTCAGCCGCCTGATAATGGGGCATGGCACGCACATCCCAACTCCTCTACCCCCAACGTGAACCTGCGCCCCTGCGCCCGGCAGCCACCGTGCTGCTCTTGCGCGATGGGCCGCAAGGCATCGAGGTCTTGATGACCCGACGCTCCATGACCGCGAGCTTTGCGCCAGGTGCCTATGTGTTCCCGGGCGGCGGCATCGATGCCGCCGACGCCCAAGCACACGGCATGGCGCAGCGCCGCCCCAAGCAAAGCGACTTGCACCTGACGCAAGCGATCGCCGCGATCCGCGAAAGCTTTGAAGAGCTGGGCATTTTGTTCGCCCGCCATGCCGATGGGCGCTGGGCCGACAACACGGACATCATCCACATCGACCGCAAAGCCCCTTTTGCCACGCAATGCCAGGCCAAGGGCTTGAGCTTGGCCGCCGACCAGGTGTTTGTGCTGGCCCACTGGATCACCGACCGCGACCTGCCGCGCCGCTTTGACGTGCCCTTTTTGGTGGCCCGCATGCCCGAAGGCCAAACCCCGGTGGCCGACGAATCAGAACAGTTCGAGCCCGTCTGGGTGCGCCCCGTCGATGCGCTGACGCGCCACCAAGCGGGGCAGTTTTTCATCATCTTCCCGACCATCCGCACGCTCGATCGCCTCAAGGCCTTTGCAACGGTGGATGAGGTTTTGCAAGCCTGCGCCGTGAATGACGAACCGCTGTGGACCAGCTGCCCCCGCGCGGGTTGGCTGGCGGGCAATGAAGCGCGTTTCATGGAGCACGAAGCCCCCTTTGGTGAGCTGGCAATGGTCACGCCGGACGGGCAAATCCACCACCACCTGGACTGGAAAACCGACCAGTCCGTGCCCCTGCTCAAAAACGTGCAGCGCCTGACGGCCCCCAACCCCGGTGTGATGACCGGCCCCGGCACCAACAGCTACTTGGTGGGCGACCCCAACACCGGCTACATCGCCATCGACCCTGGCCCGGCCGACGACGAGCACCTGCAACGCCTGTGGCGTGCGGCGGGCGGGCAAATCAAAGCGATTGTGTGCACCCACTCGCACCCAGACCATTCACCCGGCGCCGCGCCCCTGCAGGCGCTGTGCACCCACAAGCCGCCCATTCTGGGCCTGGCCTCCAAGTCAACTGCCCGCGCCAACAGCCTCTTCACGCCCGAGCGAGAACTGGCCGACGGCGAAAAACTGGTGCTGCAAGGCATTGGCGTGGACGGCGAGATCACCCACACCCTGCGTGTGGTGCACACCCCCGGCCATGCGGCCAACCACCTGTGCCTGGTACTCAAAGAAGACGGCCTGTTGTTCTCGGGTGACCATGTGCTCAACGGCAGCACCACCGTGATCGACCCGCCTGACGGCCACATGGGCGACTACCTCGACTCGCTGGACAAACTGGCTGCAGCCTGCAAGGCCGGTGGCATCGAATTCATCTTGCCCGCGCACGGCCATGTGCTGGGCTTTGCCCACCAGGCCATCACGCACCTGAAAGCGCACCGCTTGAAGCGCGAGGCCAAAATAGCCGCCGCCATGCAAGCCCTGCCCCAAGGCAGCCTGCAAGAGTGGGTGGAAAAAGCCTACGACGACGTGCCACCCCGCCTGTGGCCCGTGGCCGCACGTTCTTTGCAAGCGCATGTGGACCACATCCGCGAACAAGCCCTGTCTTGATGAGCTTTGAGTTTTTTTGAAAGTATGGATGATTTTCTCTGAAGAAGGCATTCGCCTGGCCAAACGCGTGGCCGCCGAGCAGAACTGCTCGCGCAGCGAAGCCGAAGCCTTGATCGTGGCCGGCGGCGTGCAGGTGGCGGCCAAAGTCGTCACCGACCCGGCCAGGCGCGTGCGCCCTGAGCAAGCCGTGCAGGTGAACCGTTTGGTTTCCATGGCCGCGCTGGCCCCCATGACCTTGGTGCTGTTCAAACCCGCGCACAAAGTGGCCAACCTGGCCTGGCTGCAAGACACCGTGGGCCTCAAAGCCCCCCAGCCCGGCATTTGGGGGCCTGAGCGCTTGGCCAAAATGCAAATGCCCCTGCCACTGGCCAAACCCGCCAGCGGTCTGTGTATTTTTTCGGACGATGTAGGCGTGCTGCGCCACCTGGAAGACCGCCGCAGCCCGATGGAACAAGAATGGATGGCTACAGTGGGCGGCGAAGTGCCCGAAAGCCTGATCAAAGCCCTGAACGGCCCCGGCATCCGCGCCAGCATCAACCGCCAGACCGACCAACTCACGGTGCTGCGCATCGCGGGAAAAGACATTGACGGCCTGGACCTGGGCCGCTGGCTGGACGAACAATGCCCCTTGCAAGACCTGCGCCGCCAACGGGTGGGGCGATTGAGCGTCTCGCCTCTGGAGTCCGGTCAGTGGCGGCAACTGGAAGGCTATGAACGTTTTTAGTTGATATCCGACAAAAACACGCAGGATTTACCCTTGAAAAGAAATGGACAATCCCCATTTGTGTCAAGAGTCTGAGAAAATTGTTATTCAGTCATGTTTGCAAATATCACGAGCAGTGACCGGGTCAATGCCCATGAGGGCTTGTCCAACGTATTAAGGAGCACACCATGCGTTTGAGCACCAAGAGCCGATTTGCCGTCACCGCAATGATCGATGTTGCGCTGCGCGAAGACCGCGGCCCCGTTTCACTGGCCGCCATCAGCGTGCGACACCAAATTTCGCTGTCCTATTTGGAACAGTTGTTCAGCAAGTTGCGCCAGCATGGTTTGGTCGAGAGCACCCGTGGCCCCGGCGGCGGCTATTCACTGTCACGCAATGCCGAAAAAATCACCATGGCAGACATCGTGGGCGCTGTCGATGCGCCCTCTGACGAAGAAGCAGCTGCTGAAGGCGGCTGGATGAACAGTGACCTGTGGGCCGGTTTGAACGAAAAAATGCTGACCCATCTGCAGTCCATCAGCTTGCGTCAATTGGTGGCCGAACAACGCACCAAAGGCGTGACGGTGGAGCCAGCTCCTGCCCCGTCCGTCAAGCGTGGCGTGTTTGCCAAACCCAAAAGCACCTTGAAAATCACCGCCCCCAACTCGGTCTTTGCACTGGCAGGCAGCCTGATGCCGTCCCGCGGCTGATGGGCTCTTGACCTTCCACAAAAAAACCCGCTTCGGCGGGTTTTTTTGATGGTCTGAAAAAAGTGTGAAGCTCGCCGATAAGCCGGATTCTGTGCACGGGGTTTCCCCCATGTGACCACCATTACTCTGGGCCGTCGGTCACCCGGACGGCTCGATGCTACCTACCCGCACACTCCGGGGGCCCCGTCAACGTGTGCCTACTTGGTATTGCTGCGCGTAGAGATTGCCCGTTTCACCCGAACTGAATCGGCTCGTCTCTGTTGCTCTGATCCTCACCTTAGGGCCTGCCACTGGCGTGGCCAACTTGTCGGTGGACAGCCGTTAGCTGCTACGCTGCCCTGTGCAGTCCGGACGTTCCTCCAGTGCTTTGTTTCCAAAATTGCACCAGCGGTGGTCTGGCAAGCTTCACCCCTTGATTATCGGTCCTCCCGGTGCAGGCATCACGGCCTGTACAAACTGTTGAAGCTGTTTCGTGACTTTGCATCAAAATACCCAGACCCACATCCCCACAAGAAGACCACCCATGACATTCGACAACGTTCTGCAAACCATCGGCAACACGCCCCACATCCGCATCAACAAGCTGTTCGGCAACAGCCACCTGGTGTATGTCAAGAGCGAGCGTGCCAATCCGGGCGGCTCCATCAAGGATCGGATTGCATTGGCCATGATCGAAGACGCAGAGCGCAGCGGCGTGCTGCAGCCCGGCGCAACCATCATTGAGCCGACCTCGGGCAACACCGGTGTTGGCTTGGCACTGGTTGCAGCCGTCAAAGGCTACAAGCTGATTCTGGTCATGCCTGACAGCATGTCCATCGAGCGCCGCCGCCTCATGCTGGCCTATGGCGCCAGCTTTGACCTGACCCCTCGCGAAAAAGGCATGAAAGGCGCCATCGCCCGCGCCGAAGAGCTCAAGGCACAGACCCCCGGCGCCTGGATTCCCCAGCAGTTTGAAAACCCCAGCAACATCGATGTGCATGTGCGCACCACGGCCCTCGAAATCGCCAACGACTTCCCCGGCGGTGTTGACTACATCATCACCGGGGTGGGAACTGGCGGACACCTGAGCGGTGTGGCGCAGGTGCTCAAAGCCCAATGGCCACAGCTGAAAGTCTTTGCCGTGGAGCCCTCTGCGTCACCCGTGATCAGCGGTGGCTCACCCTCGCCACACCCCATTCAGGGCATTGGGGCGGGATTTATCCCTCAAAACCTGAAAATCGACTTGCTCGATGGCGTGATTCAAGTCGACGCCGAAGCAGCCCGCGAGTACGGCCGCCGCAGCGCACGCGAGGAAGGCTTGTTGGTGGGCATCTCCAGCGGCGCCACGTTGGCTGCCATTGCCCAGAAGCTGCCTGAAATTCCAGCAGGCAGCACCGTCTTGGGCTTCAACTACGACACTGGCGAGCGCTACCTCTCGGTCGAAGGCTATTTGCCCGCTTGACTCGGGTTGCGGCCGCGGCTTACCTCAGCAAGAAGTTGCCGTGGCCTGCGTTCAGGGCAGAAGCCGCTGAGCCTGTTTCGTCTTTCAGCGCCACACCGGAAAGCTGGCGCTGTCGCGACTGAGCCAGCAGAAAATGCAGCTTGTGGGCAGCTTCGTCATACGACAGCCCAGCAGGTCGCACATTCGAGATGCAATTGCGGCTCACATCCGTGAGCCCCACACGAGGCATCCACGTCAGGTACAGACCCATGCTGTCGGGCGAACTCAAACCGGGGCGCTCCCCGATCAACACCACCACGGCTTTGGCGCCCAGCGCCTGCCCGATTTCATCACCGATGGCGACACGGGCTTGGCGCACCACGCACAAGGGCGCGACCTGCCAACGCTCTCCCGCCATGCGCTGATGCAAAGCAGCAAGGAAAGGCGCAGCGTTTTGCTCAATGGCCCAAGCAGACAGCCCGTCGGCGATCACCAACGCGAGGTCAAATGATCGCTCCTCCAAGGTGCCTTCAGAAGGTGCCAACAAATCTCGCGATGCCATGTCCAGCCGACGCCCCAGATCGGGGCGCTGCAAGTATTGGTTGCGATCGGTCGCCGCGCTGTGCAGTTGGAGCACAGCGCCCGGCAGACCGGGCCATGCAAGGCTGAGCTGCTTTGCCAAGGCCAAGCCATTCAAGCCGTGGTGCACGGCGTCGCGCGCCTGAGCGTGGGCGAGTTGGAACGCAAGGTGTGCATTTGTAGGCATGCTCACGCCGGAACGCCCCAAGGCGATGCGGGCATCGGTGAATTGGCGCAACGCCACCCACGGGTTGGCGGTGACGGGCAAGGGTTTGTCAGACATGCACCACCTCAGGCCAAAGGCAACAAAGCTTGCTCGAACGCGGCTGGCATCCCAGGGGGCAGCACCAAGTTGGCACCTTGGCCTTGGAAAATATTCATGCGCTGCAGCCAAGCCTCGAACTCTGGTGCGGGCCGCAAGCCCAACACCTTGCGGACATACAGGGCGTCGTGGAAAGACGTCGTCTGGTAGTTCAGCATGATGTCATCCGAGCCGGGAACACCCATCACGAAGTTGCAACCTGCTGCCCCCAACAAGGTCAGCAGCACATCCATGTCGTTTTGGTCGGCCTCAGCGTGGTTGGTGTAGCAAACATCACAGCCCATGGGCAGACCCATCAGCTTGGCGCAGAAGTGGTCTTCCAGACCAGCGCGGATGATCTGCTTGCCATCAAACAAATACTCAGGGCCGATGAAGCCCACCACCGTGTTCACCAGCAAGGGCTTGAAAGCGCGTGCCACGGCATAGGCGCGCGCCTCGCAGGTTTGCTGGTCCATGCCATGGTGGGCATTGGCGGACAGTGCGCTGCCCTGCCCGGTTTCAAAATACATCACGTTGTCACCCACCGCCCCCCGTTTCAGCGAGAGGGCCGCGCTGCGCGCCTCGGCCAACAGCGCCAGGTTCAAACCAAAGCTGCGGTTGGTGGCCTCGGTGCCACCAATCGACTGGAACACCAGATCCACAGGCGCACCGCGCTCAATGGCCTGGATGGTGTTGGTCACATGGGTGAGCACGCAGCTTTGGGTGGGGATCTCGTAGTGCGCAATGACATCCGCCATCATGTGCACCAACTTCATCACCTGCGCCACATTGTCGGTGGCGGGGTTGATGCCGATGACGGCATCTCCACTGCCGTACAGCAAACCATCCAACAAGCTGGCGGCGATACCCGTGGCATCGTCGGTAGGGTGATTGGGCTGCAAGCGCGTCGCCATGCGGCCGGGCAAGCCGATGGTGTTGCGAAATGCAGTGATCACCCGGCATTTCTTGGCCACCAAAATCAAATCCTGGTTGCGCATGAGCTTGCTCACAGCCGCTGCCATCTCGGGGGTGATGCCCGGTGCCAAAGCGCTCAACGCCTCGGTGTCTGCCGCATCGCTGAGCAACCAATTGCGAAAGTCGCCCACCGTGAGGTGACTCACCGCCGCAAATGCTTCAACACTGTGGGTGTCCAGAATGAGGCGGGTCACTTCGTCCGCCTCATAGGGCACCAAAGCCTCTGACAAGAAGGTGCGCAAGGGCAACTCCGACAAGGCCATCTGGGCGGCAACCCGCTCTTGCGCAGTGTGTGCAGCAACCCCGGCCAACACATCTCCAGAGCGCATGGGCGTCGCCTTGGCCATGAGGTCTTTGAGGTCCCGAAAACCATAAACATGGCTTGCGACGGTGTGCTGGTAGGAATGGCTTGTCACGTCAGTGAATGGGTCAAGTGGCAGGTCAGAAAAACCCAGGGTTTAGTGGGCTGTGGGGGCG
>CAITSG010000110.1 GCA_903894995.1 uncultured Burkholderiales bacterium | reverse complement strand
GCGCACCTGCGCGGCAGCCTCGTGGCACGCGGGGCTTTGAACATCGAGGCACAGCGCTACACCAACCACGCCCAAGGCAGTCAGACCTCGGTGGGTGCCACCACCATCCAAAGCCCGGGGCTCATCGATTTGCAGGGCCAAACCACGGCAGGCACTCAGCTGAACCTGATCAGCCAGAACACCCAACTGCAAGGCCCTTTGTTGGCCGCACAAACTGCAGTGATTGGCCAAGACATCACCCTGGGCCAGGCAGGCAAAGCGCTCGAAGTGGCGGGTGCTCTGAGCCTGAACATGCAAGGGCAAGTGCAAATCCAGTCTGACCTGAGCACCGGGGGCAACTTGCACATCACCAGCGCAGGGGCCACCCATGTGGCAGGCAGCGTGCGCAGCGCAGGCGCAGCCCGGCTGCAAGCGGCAGGCCCCTTGAGCATCGACGGTGCAGTGCAAGCGGCCCAAGCGGTCAGCCTGATCAGCAACGGCCAGGTTCAGGTGGGCCAAGGCGTGCAAGGCTCAAGCGTCGACATCTCGGGGCAAAGCGTTCAGGTGGGCCAAAGCGTGGTCAGCAGCGCAGGCAGCCTGGACATCCGCTCGGGGCATCACATCAGCATTGGCCAGCAACTGCACAGCGCTCAGGACCTGAGCCTGAGCGCGGCAGGCACCATCGCGGTCCAAGGCCCCAGCACCTCGCTGGGCAACACCCGCATGGCGTCGAATGCGGACATCGTGCTCCAGCAGCAAGCCACCGCTGTGGGGGCCATGCAACTGAGCGCAGGCGGGCAGCTGCAGGCCAAGCAAAGCCTGGTGGCCGGTGCCATCGGCATCCAGGCGCAAGACGTGCAGATCGCACAAAACCTGCAATCGGGCGGGGTCATCGACGTGCACGCCAAAACACTGCAAGTGGGCCGCGACATTGAAAGCGGGCAAAGTACCCGCATTGTGGCCACAGGCGGCTCGGTCACTGCACAAAACATGCGCAGCCTGGGCGACATCCAGGTGCAAGCTCAAGGCGACGTCAAAGCGGACAGCTTCAGCGCCCAGCACAACCTGAACCTCACGTCACAAACCGCAGGCATACAAACTGGACAAGTGCTGGCTGGTGGTGCCTTGCAAATGCAAGCGAGCGGGGACATCAGCGCCACGGACCTGTATGCCCAAGGCCCCGTCAAAGTGCACAGCGATCAAGGCAAGCTGAGCATGGCCAGCGTGCAATCGCAAAGCGCCATCGACATGGCCGCAGGCCAAAGCATCCAGATCCAAGGCCCCGTGGTCAGCGCCCAAGCGATGAGCCTGCAAGCGGCAGGTGCCCTGGACGTGCAAGGGGCCACCCAATCAGGCGGTGCCATGACACTGCAAGGCCAAAGCCTGGCGATCGGCGGCCCCGTCTACAGCGGCGCAGACCTGCAAATGCAAGCCAGCGCGGGCGACATCACGCTCAAGGGCAACATGCAAACCCGAGGCAACGCCAGCTTGACGGGACAAAACATCCAGCTGCAAGGCGCGCAAGTGCTGGGCGACTTGGACCTGCAAGCGCAAGGCGAGCCCACGCCCCTGCTGCGCACAGCGCGCATGGCCCCGCGCCTGCTTGCCAGTCCTGCCGCCAGTGCCGCAACAGGCGGCAACATCGTCAGCCACCAAAGCATCTTGGTCGGCGCCGGGCTGCGCATCCAGACGCCCGGTTCCTTGCAAGTGCAAGGGCACATCGGCTCGGGCAAAAGCATGGACATCACCGCAGGCGGGCCAGTCAATGCCGCAGGCGTCATCGTCAGCGGCCTGAGCCAAAGCAGCAACGCCCTGGCGCACATGCACATACAAAGCGGGCAAGGCCTGGACGCCCAAAGCCTTCGCAGCCAAGGCGACATGAACTTGTCGGTGGGGGGCAGCGTGCAAACCGGGGCCATGCTCGCGTTGGGGCAACTGAATGCCCAGGCCCAAGGCGACCTGGTCGCCACAGGCGGCATTCAGGGCCAAGACGTGGCGGTGCAAAGCGCACAAGGCGACATCCAGACCGCCCAAGTGGTCAGCCACGGCGACTTGACGCTCCAAGCCGCTCAGAACATCACCACCCAAGACATTTACGCCGGCACCCAAAGCACACACAGCAGCGTGTTGACGGCGGGGCAAAACATCCGCAAAGGCAGCGTGCAAAACCAAGGCCAATGGCGCGCCAACGCCCAGGGCGACATGGTGGTGCAAGGCGACCTCATCTCGGCAGGGTCCACGCACATCATTGCCGCAGGCCGCATTGACAACCAAGGCCACGTCTGGAGTGGGGGCGACCTGAGCGAGACCGCTGGCACCGACATCACCCACAAAGGGGACACCGCAGCCAACGGCCCCATCACGCTCGTCAGCGGCGGTGCGCAGCAACTGGGCACGGCAAGCACCAGTACAGCCAAAGCTGGTGGCGTGCGAGCGGCAGGTGCTATCTCCTTGCAGGCCGGTCAGGCCGTGGAGGTGGCTGGCAGCGTACAGGCCAACGGCCCGGTGGACATCACCAGCCAAGCCCAGGGCGTGCACATCGGCGCAGACCTGAGCACCCTGGGCGCACTGAACGTGCAAGCCAAAGGCCCGCTGCAGCTGGATGGCAGCGTGCACATGGGCGCAGGCACCTTGGCCTCGGCACTGGGTGCCATCACCATCGGCAAAGACCTCAAAGCGCTAAACAGCCTGAGCGTCACGGCAGCCCAAAACCTGAGCGTGCTGGGCAAAACCGCAGTGGGCGGCAACCTGGCGCTGCACAGCACAGGCGGCTCGGTGAGCGTGGGGGCGCTGCAAGTGGCAGGCCATGCCGAGCTGGTGGCGCG
>CAITSG010000109.1 GCA_903894995.1 uncultured Burkholderiales bacterium | reverse complement strand
TCAGGTCGCCGGGGTTCAGTGTCATGAAACTGCTGAAGTATTCGATGAGGGTCGGCACATCAAAAATCATATCGTCGGTGCTGCCGCTTTGCGTGACTTGGCCGTTCACGGTGGTCTGCAATTTGAGCGCCATGGGGTTGGTAATGTCAGCCGCATCCACCAGCCAGGGGCCAATCGGCGTGCAGGTGTCACGGTTTTTCACGCGCAAGTTGGGGCGGTACCAGTTTTCCAGGTAGTCGCGGATGGCGTAGTCGTTGGCCACGGTGTAACTGCCCACGTAGTCGTAAGCGTCGGCCTTCTTCACGCGGCGTGCTGTGCGGCCAATGACAACAGCCAACTCGCATTCGTAATGCATGTACTTCACATCAGCGGGGCGCTTGGTGAAGGCCTTGTGCCCGATCAACGCAGCCTCACCTTTCATGAAAGCCAGCGGCTCTTCGGGGGCCTTGAAGGCCAGTTCTTTGGCGTGGTCGGCGTAGTTCAACCCCAGCGCGATGACGGTGCGCGCTTGCGCCACGGGGGAAAGTGGCGGCAGCCAGACGACCTCGTCAAAGCCCACGCTCTGGCCTTTGTGCGGGCCTTGGGTGATGAGCAACTGTCCGTCGGATTCAACGGCTTGCTGGATAGCGCCCGACCAAGCGATGCGTGCGTGTTTCATGCGGTCTCCACTTGAACGGTTTGTACCCAAGGCGTAAAACCAGGGGCCATCAAGCAAACGGTGTCGCCTGCACGGGCTCGGGGTCTTTGGCCTGTCTCCAGCACGTCGGTGCCCAGCATCAGCACATCGCCCGCTTGCAAGGTCATGAATTCGGCCACATCGGCCAGCAAACGCGCCATGGGCCGCACCACATCGGACATCTGCACGGTCTGAACACCTTGGCCGTTGACCTGCACCGAGATGCTCAGCGATGCCATGTCCAATGCCGAAAGAGACACTGGCGGCACACCGCAGCCCAAATAGCCGTCACGGCAGCGAAACTTGACCGGTGGACGGAAATAACTGCTGTGGGGCACCGACCAATCGTTGAGCAACACCACACCCTCAACGAGTCCTTGCTCCCCCATGACCAATCCCCAACAAGCCCCGATGTCCACCTCGTTGACGCCGTCTTGCAACACCAACACCTTGCCCGGGTTGAAGGTGTTGGCGGACTTGACGTACAGCACCGGCGCTTGAGGTGCTGCCTTGTGCGGGTCTTGTGTCATTCGCGGAGCCCACAGGTCCCACTCACGCCGAAAATTGAGCAAGGTGCCATACACCGTGCCCTGGGGTTGCCAATGGTTCATTCTTCCTCCTCGCCTTGCGGCTTTGGCTTGTCAACGGCCGGATCTACCTCCATGGCGATCACCGTGTCCAACCATGTGTACAGGTTTTGCAGCGCTTGTTTGCCCACCTGCTTCTCCATCCAGTCGTAATGGGCTTCTATGCTTTGCGACAAGGCATGAAACTTGTCCAGACCTGCTGCAGTGGCACGCACCACCGTCCGGCGAGCGTCTTGGGGGCAAGGACTGCGTTCGATCAAACCGTCCCTGGCCATGCGGGTGAGCACCCCCGTGAGGCTGGGGCCAAGCAAGAAAGCCTCTTTGGCCACGCGCCCGGTTTCCACGCCTTCCACGTCTTGTGCATGCTCGCCCAAGACCCGCAAAACGCGCCACTGCTGATCGGACAAACCGTGCGCTCGCAAACTGGGACGGGTGTGCGCCATCACAGCTTCACGGGCCTGCAAAAGCAAAAGAGGCAAATTGCGGTGAACAAATGGAAGGACAGTCATTTATTTAACATGTTAAATGATTCAATGGATTGTCACCTGCGGGTTTACCCTTGCTGCCAAGTTCATCGACAGCTCCACGTTTGCAGATTGTCCAAAATTGGCTAATTTATAAATATTTAATATTCTTAATGAATAGAATTAATACAATTTAAAGCTATTTTTTAAGAACTGACATGGGTCAATCGTCCCCTTTGAGTTCCCCATGACGACCTCCAGGACAAGTCCTCCGATGGCAAACGACCGATGAAAAACCTCAGCATCAAACTCCAACTCTCCCTCAGTGCCATTGCGATGGCCATCTTGTTGCTGCTCGCGCAGTTGGGTTTGCAGTTTTACGTGATGCGCGCAGACATCGTCCAAAGGATTGAAAAACACGAGTTTCGCTTGCTGACAGATTTCGCCACGCACTTGGATGAAAGACTGCAAGACAACATCGGCATGCTGGCCAATGTGGCGCTGAATGTGCCGGATGGGACCATGGGCCAAACCGCAACACTCGAACGGTTTTTGCAAAATGAACAAGCCTTGCTCACCACCTATGACGACTTGTATGTCTTTGATGCCAAAGGTGTCTTGCTGGTGGACTGGCCCATCAAGCCTGGACGCAGAAACCTGGACATGTCGTCAAGGGATTACATCAAAGACGTCATCGCCAGCAAGGAACCCGTCATCTCCAAGCCATTTTTGGGCAAAGCCACCAAACAACCCATCGTGGTGATCGCGGCCCCGATCTTGGACAAAAACAAGCAATTGATCGGGATCATGGGGGGCGTACTCAACTTGTACAAGCCCAATCTGCTGGGCTCCATCGCCAACCGAAAGAACGGCGAAACAGGTTACTTTTACCTGGTCACCAAGGACCGACTGCGCATTGCGCACCCCGACACGGATCTGATTTTTAAAAAAGTCCCCGAAAACAGCATCAACATCCCTTTCGAAAACGCCATGAACGGTTTTGAGGGCACCGAAGAAGGCTACACCACACGGGGGCTCAAAGGCCTGTTCACTTTCAAGAAGCTCACAACCACCGACTGGGTGGTGGCCTCGGTGGTTCCTTCGGCCGAAGCCTTTGCCCCCATTGAAGATTTGTTTCAAAAAATGATCTGGATCAGCATGTTGCTGATGTTGGTGATGGTGCCGCTCATGTGGACCTTTGTGGGGCGACTGGTCCGACCTCTGGGTTTGCTGGCCAAAGCCATGCACGAGACCGCCTCCAAAATGCGCGATGGTCACCAGGCCGCCCCGATTGGAGCACTGGGGGGCAAAGAAATCAAAACCGTGGTCCACGCCTTCAATGAATTTGTGGAGGCGCGCATTCGCGCCGAAAACGACTTGTCCAAAGCCCGCGATGCAGCACAAGCGGCCAACGCCTCGAAAAGCCACTTTCTGGCCAACATGAGCCATGAGATTCGCACCCCCATGAATGGCATTTTGGGCATGACCGAGTTGTGCCTTCAAACCCGCATGACGACCGAGCAACGCAGCTACTTGGACATGGTCTCCACCTCGGCCAACTCCTTGCTGGCGGTGATCAACGACATCCTGGATTTTTCCAAAATTGAAGCGCGCAAACTGCACCTCGATCCCCACCCGTTTTCACTGCACAGCCTGGTTCGACAGGCGACCCGAACCTTGTCTTTGCGCGCATCCGAAAAAGAGCTGGAACTGGTGTGCGACATGGCCTGCAAGGTGCCCGACCAGGTGATTGGCGACCCACTGCGGCTTCAGCAGGTCATCACCAACTTGCTGGGCAACGCCATCAAATTCACGGCCCAAGGCGAAATTGTCCTGAGCGTCAAACCCATGGCCAAGCCCTTGGGACCCGAGGGCATCTGGCTGGAGTTCTCCATCAAAGACACGGGCATTGGCATTTCCCCAGACAAGCAAGCCATCATTTTTGACGTGTTCACCCAGGCCGATTCCAGCACCGTGCGCCGATTTGGAGGATCGGGCCTGGGACTGGCCATCAGCCGCAGCCTGGTTCAGATGATGGGCGGCGACATCAGCGTGACCAGTCAATTGGGCCATGGCAGCACCTTCAGTTTTGGCGTGAACCTGCAACAAGCCGTCAGCGCACCTTTGAATCAAAACGAGATGCCCCGTCAACTGGCCGGTCAAACCCTGCTCGTGGTGGACGACAACGCCAGTTGCCGCAAGGTCCTGAGCCAGCAACTGCAAACCATTGGCCTGCATGCTGCGGCCGTAGACGGCGCAGCACAAGCCTTGCACTCGCCCCAATTGGCACAAGCGCGTTGCGCGCTGATCGACGTCAACATGCCCGACATTGATGGCTACGCCTTGGTGTCTCAGTTGAGGCAAATTCGCTCGGCCTCTCAGTTGCCCATCATCATGATGGGAGCGCTGAGTGAGCAAACCAGTCAGGAACAACTGGACCCGCTGGGCATTCAGGGGTTTTTGGTCAAGCCCATTGACACCCATGAACTGGTCTCCATGCTCAACCGCTTGACCTGCCCTTTGGTGGACAACAAAGAGGCACCCCGCATGAGCGCCCATGCACCCGCAAGCCCGCAGCGGGTTTTACTGGTGGAGGACACGCCCATCAACCAAACGTTGGAGACCATTTTGTTGACCCGCATGGGCTACGAAGTCACCATTGCCAACAACGGCGTTGAGGCCATTGAGGTCTGTGCCACGAGCACCTTTGACCTGATCATGATGGACATCCAGATGCCGGAAATGGGTGGTATCGAGGCCACACAAGCCATTCGCGCCATGGAAATCAACCAAAAGATGCGGCGCACCCCGATCATTGCCGTCACGGCCAACGCCCTCAAGGGTGACCGCGAGCGGTACATCGAATCGGGCATGGACGGCTATGTGTCCAAACCCATTGCGGTGGAGGCCTTGCGCACCGAAATCAAGCGTTTACTGCCTCTACCGTCAAGGCCCGGCGGCTGATACGGTCAAGTCTTTCCATGCCATGGCCTTGCCGCTACAGTGCATGCATGCACGCTTTTTTCGAAACACTGGGGCTTTCGGCCCCCATCATCCAAGCCCCCATGGCGGGCGTTCAAAATCAACACTTGGCCATGGCTGTGTGTCAAGCCGGTGGCCTGGGTTCACTGCCCGCCGCCATGCTCACCCCACCAGCCTTGCAGGCGCAGTTGCAGGCCCTGAAGTCGGTCATCAACGGCCCTTTCAATGTCAACTTTTTTTGCCATACCCTGCCCACACCCGACCCGGTGATCCAGGCGCGCTGGCAAGCAACACTGGCCCCCTACCGCCGCGAATTCGGCCTTGAACCCATCCCCCCGAACGCCGAGCCCGGCCGATTGCCCTTCAACCACGACAGCGCCGATGTGCTGGAGGCCTTTGCGCCTGCGGTGGTGAGTTTTCACTTTGGCCTGCCCGCCTCGGACTTGCTGGCCCGGGTCAAAAGTTGGGGAACCATGGTGTTGTCGAGCGCCACCACCGTGCAAGAAGCCCTGTGGCTCCAAGCGAACGGGGTGGACGCCGTGATCGCGCAGGGACTGGAAGCCGGTGGGCATCGCGGCATGTTTTTGACCCAAGACCTGAGCACCCAAATGGGCACCTTCGCCTTGTTACCGCAAATCGTGCACGCCCTTGATGTGCCCGTCATTGCAGCAGGGGGCATTGGCAGTGCACAAAGCATTGCAGCCGCCAAAATGCTCGGCGCCCATGGCGTGCAAATCGGCACGGCTTATTTGTGCAGCCATGAAGCCACCACCAGCGCCTTGCACCGTGCAGCACTCCAATCAGACGCCGCCCAACACACCGCCTTGACCCCGGTGTTCAGCGGCAGGCCGGCCCGAGGCATCGTCAACCGGGCCATGCGCGAACTGGGGCCAGTGAGCAGCCAAGCGCCTGCATTCCCGCTGGCCACGGCCGACATCACCCCCTTAAGAGCGGCCGCCGAAGCCTTGGGCAGGACTGACTTCACACCTTTGTGGGCGGGACAAAATGCAAGCCATGCACGCAGCCTCAGTGCCTCCGAGATCACCCGCGAGTTTGTGCAGGCCTGGCTGGATGCGCCCGAAATGGCCAAGCCCCACAACAGCGCCACACCAGCACCACATGCCCCCTGAGGAACCACGACGCGGGCTAGAGCGCTGGCTTGGTCCGCCTGCCCTCAAAGGCACAATCACCCCCATGGCCAAAGACAAATCGATATTCACCTGCACCGAATGCGGCGGCACCAGCGCCCGCTGGATGGGCAAATGCCCCGGCTGCAACGCCTGGAACACCCTGATCGAAGCCTCGGCTGAGCCCGCTGCAGGCAAAAACCGCTTTGGCTCGGTGCACGCCTCGCTGGCGCCCACGTCTGAAGTGCTGCCCTTGGCACAAATCGAAGCGGCCGACTTTGAACGCCACCCCACGGGCATCGACGAGCTCGACCGGGTGCTGGGCGGCGGCATGGTCGAAGGCGGGGTGGTGCTGATCGGCGGCGACCCGGGCATTGGCAAATCCACCTTGCTGCTGCAGGCGGTGGACGCTTTGCAGCGCAGCGGCATGAACACCCTGTACGTGACGGGTGAGGAAAGCGGTGCGCAAGTGGCCATGCGCTCGCGCCGCCTGGGCCTGCCCGACTCGCAGGTGCCGGTGCTGCCCGAAATTCAGCTTGAAAAAATCCTGCACACCTTGCAATCGCGCCAGCCGGGCATCGCCATCATCGATTCGATTCAGACGGTGTACTCGGACCAATTGACCAGCGCCCCCGGTTCGGTGGCGCAGGTGCGTGAATGCGCGGCGCACCTGACGCGCACCGCCAAATCCACCGGCACCACCATCGTGCTGGTCGGCCACGTCACCAAAGAAGGGGCATTGGCTGGCCCCCGCGTGCTGGAACACATGGTGGACACGGTGCTCTACTTTGAAGGCGACACGCACTCCAACTTTCGCCTGATTCGCGCCATCAAAAACCGGTTTGGCGCGGTGAACGAAATCGGCGTGTTCGCCATGACCGAAAAAGGCCTCAAGGGCGTGAGCAACCCCAGCGCCATCTTTTTGAGCCAGCACGCCGAGCCCGTGCCTGGCAGCTGCGTGATGGTCACGCTGGAAGGCACTCGCCCATTGCTGGTGGAGATTCAAGCCCTGGTGGACAGTGGCGGCCCATCGCCTCGCCGTTTGAGCGTCGGCTTGGACCGCGACCGCCTGGCCATGCTGCTGGCCGTTTTGCACCGCCATGCGGGCGTGGCCTGCATGGACCAAGACGTGTTTGTGAATGCCGTGGGCGGCGTGCGCATCAGCGAACCAGCGGCCGACTTGGCCGTGATGCTGGCCATCACCAGCAGCTTGCGCGGCAAAGCCTTGCCCAAAGGTTTTTTGGCTTTTGGCGAAGTCGGCCTGGCAGGCGAAGTGCGCCCTGCACCGCGTGGGCAGGATCGCCTGAAAGAAGCGGCCAAGCTGGGCTTCACGGCGGCAATCATCCCCAAAGCGAATGCACCCAAAAGCCCCATCCAAGGCATGACTGTGCATGGGGTTGACAGGATTGAGGAGGCCATGAGCCTCATCCGATCACTGACTTGATGGCAGCTGAACTCTTCCTGCATGTGTCATCTGCGCATCACCATCAAGTGCCGCCCCCTAAGACCGCCAAAAGGCGGTCTTAGGGGGTGAGGTGCCCCTGTCAGGTCATCAAGGTTTGGGCAGGATCACCTTGTCGATCGCGTGAATCACACCATTGCTGGCCAACACATCGGTGGCGGTGATTTTGGCACTGCGTGCTCTTTGATCGGTGATGGCCAAAGCGGCATTGACCGTGAAGGTGTCCTTTTGCACCGTGGTGATGGGACTGCCCACAGGCACTTGCGCTTTCAACACCAAACCGGGCACCACGTGGTAAGTCAACACTTTCGTCAAAAGGGGCTTGTCCGCCAGCAAAGCGGCCTTGGTCGTGCCAAGTTCGGTCAACAGTGCCGCAAAGGCTGCATTGTTTGGGGCAAAGACCGTGAACGGTCCATCGCCACTCAAGGTGGTGACCAAGTCTGCAGCGACCACGGCCTCGACCAAAATGCTGAACTCAGGCTGAGCTTCTGTGCTCAAAGCAATGGCCGTTTGCAGCACGTTTTTGTTAGCGGGCAGCAAGACCTTGTCGATGAGGTGTACCACCCCATTTTGGGCCACCACGTCGGCAGTCACCACATTACTGAAGCGGTTGCGCCCGTCCGTGATTGTCAAACTCCGGCCCAGAGTCTCGGCTTTGAAAAAACCTTTTTGCACCGTGGTGATGGGTTGGCCCAAAGGCACCGCGCTCGACACCACTTTGCTGCCCAAGACGTGGTAAGTCAGCACCGAAGTCAGAAAGTCTTTGTTGGCCAGCAAGTCGGCTTTGCTCATCTTGAGTTCAGCCAACAAGTCAAGAAATGCCTGGTTGGTGGGAGCAAAAACCGTGTAAGGCCCTGCTGCGCTCAATGTCGTTGCCAAACCTGCCGCATCGATGGCCTCGGCCAAAACGCTCAAGTTGGCATTGCTTTTGGCCAGTCTCACAATGTCAAAAGTAGCACTCACGTTGGTGCTTGTGTTAGCGGGCAACAAGACCTTGTCGATGATGTGAACCACCCCATTTCGGGCCACCACGTCTGCAGTCACCACGTTGCTGACGCGTTGGCTTTCGTCCTTGATTTTTAAACTGCCGCCCAAATTCTCAGCGTTTAAAAAACCTTTTTGTAACGTGGCAATGGGTTGACCCAAGGGCACTGCGCTCGACACCACTTTGCTGCCCAGCACGTGGTAAGTCAGCACCGACGTGAGCAAGTCTTTGTTGGCCAGCAACTCGGCTTTGCTCACCTTGAGTTCAGCCAACAAATCAAGGAATGCCTGGTTGGTGGGGGCAAACACCGTGTAAGGCCCTGCTGCGCTCAATGTCGTTGCCAAACCTGCCGCATCGATGGCTTCGGCCAAAACGCTCAAGTTGGCATTGCTTTTGGCCAGTCTCACGACGTCCAAAGTTTCGTGCTCACTGCTACCGCCCCCTCCGCAAGCTGACAGCAGTGCTGCACTCGCTGTGATCAAAGTGGCCAACCATCTTTTGATGTTCCATTGCATGATGTTCTCCTTCGCCCTGAAGATTGTTTTAAAAAATCAATATTTTTTACTACTTAAGAGTTTAAATTTAAAACTTATCAGTTTTTTTGTCAACACTTAAGAATAATTTTTTAACCGAAAGTCATCAAAACAAAGAACTTCAATGGTTTGAATGGGTCCAACAGAGTGGCAGAGATCCTTTGACCGAAGGTGATCACAAGGCACAATCGGCCCCCATGAATTTCAACAAAATACTTGCGCCACTGGCCATTCTTGTTTTCACCATTGGGGCTTGGCAGGCTTTTCAGTGGGCGGGCATTGCCCTGGCCGTGGGCGGCGTGGTCATGTGGGTGCTGCTGCACTTCACCCGCATGGTCACCATCCTCAAAAAAGCCGCCGACCGGCCCATTGGCCATGTGGCCAGCGCCGTGATGCTCAACGCCAAGCTGAAAAAAGGCGTCAATTTGATGCACGTCATCGCCATGACGCGCTCTTTGGGCCAGCTTGTGACCGACAAAGACGCCCAGCCCGAGATCTACACCTGGACCGACACCAGCGATTCGGTGGTCACCTGCACCTTTGTGGGCGGCAAGTTGACCGAATGGACCCTGGTGCGCCCTGAAGTGCGCCCCGAAGAGCCAAACCTTTAAAATCCAGACCACCCCTGTTTATTGCAGCTAATACAAAGGACACTTTCATGAGCGTTGTCATTCCCTCCATGTCAGACCGTGACGGCAAAATCTGGATGGACGGCCAGATGGTCGATTGGCGCGATGCCAAGATCCATGTGCTGAGCCACACCCTGCACTACGGCTGCGGCGCTTTTGAGGGCGTACGCGCCTACAAAACCGAGCAAGGCACCGCCATCTTCCGCCTGCAAGAGCACACCGAGCGCCTGTTCAACAGCGCCAAAATCTTGCGCATGGCCATCCCCTTTACACAAGATCAGGTCAACGAAGCCCAGCGCGCCGTGGTGCATGAGAACAACTTGGAGTCGGGCTACATCCGCCCCTTGACCTGGATCGGCGACAAAAAGTTGGGCGTCAGCCCCAAGGGCAACACCATCCACCTGATGGTCGCAGCCTGGACCTGGGGTGCGTATTTGGGTGAAGAAGGCATGAA
Organism: uncultured Burkholderiales bacterium; assembly: GCA_903894995.1. Classification (GTDB taxonomy): domain Bacteria; phylum Pseudomonadota; class Gammaproteobacteria; order Burkholderiales; family Burkholderiaceae_C; genus Limnohabitans_A. The sequence goes on along the minus strand of CAITSG010000109.1, from coordinate 77 downwards.
ACGCGGCATCCGCGTGAAAACCAGCAGCTACACCCGCCACCACGTCAACATCACCATGACGCAGGCCAAGGCGGTGA
>CAITSG010000108.1 GCA_903894995.1 uncultured Burkholderiales bacterium | reverse complement strand
GCATTCAACGCGCACTGGTGAACCTGGTGTGCGCCGCCTTGCTGTTTGGCTTGGCCTATTTGATGTGGCGCACCGGCTCGGAATTTGCCGTGACCGGCGAGACCACGGCTCAGCTCAAAATCACCAAAGCGCCCTTTATCCAGGGCATGGGGGTCTTGTGTGGCCTGACAGGCCTGGTGCATCTGTTCAAGGCTTTTGGCGCTGCCCAAGAAGAAGAATCCTCGGAAGGAGGCACCCTGTGACCGAAGCTTTGCTTGGATTTTTGGCCATCTTTGTCTTGGCCCTGATGCGGATGCCCCTGGCTTTTTCCATGGGCTTGGTCGGCATTGTGGGCATTGGCCTGACGCGGGGCTGGATGCCCGCTCTGGCCAGCACCGCGCAAGTGGTGCACGAAACCGGATTTGCCTACACCTTGTCGGTGATTCCGTTGTTCATCTTGATGGGCAATTTTGTGGCCCGCGCCGGACTGGCGCACGAGTTGTTTCACGCCGCCTACACCTTCATTGGGCACCGCAGAGGCGGCCTGGCACATGCCACCATTGCGGCCTGCGCCGGTTTTGGTGCCATTTGCGGCTCATCCATTGCCACGGCCGCCACCATGAGCAAAGTGGCTTACCCGTCCATGAAAAAGATTGGTTACAGCGATGCCCTGTCCACAGGCGTCATTGCGGCAGGCGGCACCTTGGGCATCATGATTCCCCCGTCCACCATCATGGTGATTTACGGCATCATCACCGAAACGCACATCGGAAAACTGTTTGCAGCAGGTGTCATACCGGGCGTCTTGACGGCCTTGTTGATGATGGTCGCCGTGAGCATCATGACCTCACGCGACCCCGAACACGCCCCCCCGGGCGAAAAATTCACCTGGCCCCAAAGATGGGCTGCTTTGCGCGGCATCTGGGGTGTTTTGCTTTTGGTGTTTGTGGTGCTGGGGGGCATTTATGGCGGCTTCTTTACCGCCACCGAAGGTGCGGGCATGGGCGCGATGGGTGCGTTCTTGTTTGCCTTGGCGCGCAAAGCACTGAGCAAAGAAGTGCTGCTTCAGGTCCTGATCGAGTCGGCCAGAACGACCGCCATGCTGTTCACTTTGTTGATCGCCGCCACGATTTTTGCCAACTTTGTGAACTACACCAGCTTGCCTTTTGAGCTCAAAGACTGGATCACCGGCCTGGGCCTGTCCCCCATCATGATCGTGGGTGCCATGATGCTGATTTACGTGCTGCTGGGCACGGTGATGGAAGAGCTCACCATGGTCTTGCTGACCATTCCGCTGTTCTTCCCCATCGTGGTGCAACTGGGTTTTGACCCGGTGTGGTTTGGCGTGCTGATCGTCATGGTCATTCAAATTGGACTGATCTCTCCACCGGTGGGCATGAACTTGTTTGTGCTCAACACCTTGCTGCCCAAAGTGGGTCTGGGCACCATTTTCCGTGGCGTGTGGCCGCTGGTGCTGGTGCTGGTGATCACGCTGGGCATCTTGCTGGCTTTCCCAAGCTTGAGCTTATGGCTGCCGTCCATGATGGATTGAGTCCTCTGCACCTCCCCGCAAGGCACACCTCAAGGTGTGCCTTTTTTCATACAGGCATGTGCACCACCCGCTGCGGAAACGGAATCTCGATGCCATTCGCCTGCAGCGTTTTAAGGATCGCCAGATGGATGTCTGATTTGAGGTTCAAAGGCCCAGTGTCAGAGTCGTCAAACCAATAGTTCACGGTGAACTCCAGCCCATTGACGCCAAAGGTCGACAAAACCACCAAGGGCGCCGGTTCGGCCAACACTTTGGGGTGTTCCTGGCAGGCCTGCAGCAGCCAGGCCATGACCTCGCCCACGGGGGCGGTGTAGGCCACCGTCACGGTGGTCGACTGTGCGATCTTGGAATCGGACAGAGACAAATTTTCCACCCTCTGGGTGATCAGCATTTCATTGGGCACGATCGACTCGCGCCCGTTTGGCGACCGGATGACGGTGTAACGCGCCTTGATGTCGGTGATGCGGCCTTCAAAACCATCCACCTTGACGTTGTCACCAATGCGCATGCTGCGCTCGGCCAAAATGACAAAACCGCTGACGTAGTTGGCTGCCAGCTTTTGCAAGCCAAAGCCAATGCCCACACCCACCGCGCCGCCCAGCACCGACAAAGCGGTCAAGTCGATGCCCACCGAGGACAAGGCCAGCAGCAAGCCCACAAACATGAGCACGGCCCGCACCGTGTTGCTGATGACTTTGCGCAGTGACAAGTCACTGCCCGTGGCCGACTTGAGCAAACGCGACTCCAGCGCAGCCGACACCCACAGCGTGATGATCAGCACCACCACGGCGGTCAACGCCCCCTCCAACAAAGTGCGCACCGACAGCATGGAGCCGCCCACTTTCCAGCGAATCTGGTCCAACTCGTCCAACACCAGGGGCAAAACACCCGTGACCCACAACACCACAGCCAACCAGGCGATCCAGGAAAGCGTGCGCTCGAGCAAGCGCACCATGGGGGTCGCACCAAAGGCCGCCTGCAAGACCTTGACGCCGAACCGGATCAAGGCCAAAGACACACACACCGGCACCAAAATAGCAAACAAGGCAATCGGATGGTCGTCCGTCATGAGCGCGCGGGCCGCAAAGGTCAGGCCCAACAACAGCACGGGAAACAACACCCCATCGACCAGGCGTTTGCCCAGAACAACCGCCAACTCATGCCCTGGAAAGGCGCGCCGCACCAACCAAACCAGCCACCAAGCCAAGGCAATGCAGGCCACAAAAGCGGCCATCACCTGCAGCGACTCGGCGCGCACCAAAGCGTCCAGCCAGACCAGGGCGTCGGCCATGTGCAGGGATTTCACGCTGGCCATGTCGGCTTTCTTTTGTCGATGAAGGCCTGAACGCCCTCTTGGGCCACCTCATGCACCATGTTGCAAGCCATGGTTTGGCCGGCCAATTGGTAAGCAGCAGCTATGCCCATTTCACGCTGCTGGTAAAACAAGGCCTTGCCCATGCGAACGGCTTCACGCGGCTTGCTCACAATGGCATCGACCAGGTCATTGACCTGCGCATCGAGCGCATCAACCGGGCACACCCGGTTGACCAAACCACCGCTGCACGCCTGCGCCGCCGAGATGAATCCGCCCGTCAGCAGCATTTCCATGGCCTGCTTGGCAGGCATGTTGCGCACCAAGGGCACGCTGGGGGTGGCGCAAAACAAACCCACGTCGATGCCATTGACCCCAAAACGCGCGCTGTCCACCGACACCGCCAAATCGCATTGCGCCACCAACTGGCACCCTGCGGCGGTGGCAATGCCCTGCACGCGGGCGATCACGGGCACCGGCAGATGCTGAATCGACAGCATCATGCGGGTGCATTGGGCAAACAGCTTTTGGTAGTAAGCCAAGTCGGGCTGGGCCCGCATGTCCTTGAGGTTGTGTCCGGCACAAAATGCCTTGCCCGCCGCAGCCAACACCACCACGCGCGCTTGCGCGTCCTGGGCGATGTCGTTCAGGGCTTGTTGCAAGGCCTCCAGCATGGCCTCGCTCAAGGTGTTGAAACTGGCGGGGCTGTTGAGCGTCAAGCGGTGCACGCCACGCGCGTCGCGTTCGTGCAGCAGCAGGTCGTCGGGGTTGGGGGTGTTGGGCTGGGTCATGCCCTGATTGTGCCCAAACTGAGGCCTCAAACGTCGGCCAGCACGCGCAAATGGGCCTCTACACTGCGCCCCAAAGCACTCAGGTTGTAGCCGCCCTCGAGGCAACTGACGATGCGCCCCTTGGCGTGGCGCAGCGCCACATCCTTGATGCGCTGGGTGATCCACGCATAGTCCTGCTCGACCAGGCCCATTTGACCCATGTCGTCTTCGCGGTGCGCATCAAAACCGGCACTGATGAAAATCAGCTCCGGCTTGTGCGCCTCCAGCCGGGGCAACCACATCATGTCCACCAACTCGCGAATGTCCATGCCCCGGGTGTAGGCGGGCACCGGCAGGTTGACCAGATTGCTGGCGTTGGATTGCGAGCCGCCTTCCGGGTAAAACGGGTGCTGAAAAAAACTGACCATCAAGATGCGCTCATCGCCAGCCACGATGTCCTCGGTGCCATTGCCGTGGTGCACATCAAAGTCCACAATGGCCACCCTTTTCAGGCCATGACGCTCGACAGCGTATTTGGCCGCAATGGCCACATTGTTGAAAAAGCAAAACCCCATGGCCTTGTCCCGGCACGCATGGTGACCCGGCGGGCGCGTGGCACAAAAAGCGTTCTCCAGCTCGCCCGCCAACACCGCATCGGTGGCATCGATGGCCGCGCCCGCCGAAAGCAAGGCGGCCTCCCAAGTGTGGGCATTGATGAAGGTGTCCGGGTCGAGCGCGGTGTGGGTGGGGCCACCTGCGGCCATGTCTTCGCGCAAGGCATCACCCAAACCACGCAGAGCGGCCACATGCATGCGGCCGTGGGCCAGCTCAATGTCGGCCAAAGCGGCGGGGCCAGGCTCACGCCTTTGCAAAGCCATGTCCACACCACTGATCAAGAGCCGGTCTTCAATGGCCCCCAAACGCTCGGGGCACTCCGGGTGGCCTTGGCCCATCTCGTGTTTCCAGCAGGTGGGGTGTGTGAAATAGCCTGTCGCGCCCATGGTTTTGTCTTCCAGAATGCAGCCACCCAGAAGGCAGCTTTGCTTTTTTTGAGTTGCACCAGTTTTGATGGTTTCAGCTTATCACGCGCCCAGTCCCATGGCGTTTAAACTCTTTGCCAATGAAAAAAAACACATATTTTTTGGTCAGCACAGCCCCCAGCGCCCGCTCAAACACGCAGAGACTGGCCCGAGGCCTGGTCATGGGCTTGGCCGCTTGGCTGTGCATGCCACTGCCAGCACTCACCCAAACCCGCCCACAACACGCCGACATCCAGCCAACACACGCTGCGGCGAACAAGCACTCCCCGGCCAAACCACGCTCCAAAAACACCAACCACCGGCCGCCCAAAGCCGCCCCAGCGGGCGTGAGTCTGGACACCGCCCTCACCCAACCCTGGGCCCAAGAGGCCGCTGCCCGGCTTCAGCTGGACCCGCTTTGGATTGACAAAACCCTGAGCCAAGCCAAACGCCTGCCCTCCATTGAAAAGCTGGTGCTGCCCCCCAGCAATCCCAGCGCCAAAAATTGGGCGGCCTACCGCGCCCGGTTCGTGGAACCCATCCGCGTTCAAGCTGGCGCACGCTTTTGGCAAACGCACCGCAGCGCCCTTGAAAGGGCCGAGCGCGAGTACGGCGTGCCTGCAGCCATCATCGTGGGCATCATTGGCGTCGAAACCTTGTACGGCCAAAACACAGGCAGTTTTCGCATCATCGACGCGCTGAGCACCCTGGCTTTTTACTTTCCAAGCGCCCACCCCAGAGCAGCCGAGCGACAGGCCTTTTTCCGATCTGAACTTGAGCAGTTTTTGCTGCTGACCTCGCGCAGCGCAGCAGACCCCCTGGCCATACGGGGCAGTTATGCCGGTGCCATGGGCCTGCCTCAATTCATGCCCTCGAGCTGGGCACGCTACGCGGTCGACTTTGATGGCGATGGCCGCGTTGACCTGTTTGGCAGCCCGAGCGATGCCATCGGCTCGGTGGCTAACTACTTAAAAGCCTTTCAGTGGCGCAGCGGCATGCCCACCCACTACCCCGTGACGCTGGTGCCCGGCCAAAGCGACATGGACGCCCTGCTCGCCCCAGACATCTTGCCCACCTTCAGTGTCAACAGCTTCACGGCCAAAGGCGCAAGCTTGCAAGGCGAGGCCCTGCAACACACTGGTCCCCTGGCCCTGATTGAGCTGCGCAACGGCAACGACAGCCCCAGCTATGTGGCCGGCACCGAAAACTTCTACGCCATCACGCGCTACAACTGGAGCAGCTACTACGCCATGGCTGTGATCGAGTTGGCCGAGGCCGTGGCGCGTAGCGTTGGCAACACCAAATGACAATTTGGTGAGCTTGTGTTGCTTGCTTATCCCTACCTTCTGATCGCATTCGCGTTCTGCGTTCTGCTCGGTTATGGACTTGGCCGTTACCGCACCACCTCATTTCAAAACCGAGGGGAGGCTTTGGTTTCCAAGGCAATCCAAGCCAACTTTGCCTCGCCCGACTTTCACCTTCTTAATCACATCACACTTCAACTCGACGATGGGTCAACCCAAATCGATCACATCCTCGTATCCAAATTTGGAGTTTTCGTCATTGAAACAAAAGACTATAAAGGTTGGATATTCGCCAATTCAAAGCAAGCAACTTGGACACAGGTGGTGTTTGGTCGAAAGTTCAGATTTCAAAATCCAATTTTCCAAAACATGCGGCATGTGCAAGCGGTCGAAAAACTGCTCGACTTCTTGCCATCAAGCGCCATCAAATCATTGGTTGTGTTTGTGGGCAAAGCCGAATTCAAGACAGAAAAACCTCCAGGTGTCTTCGCTATTTCTGAACTCATCAATTACCTGCAAGGCCACACTGAAGAAGTCCTGTCTCTCAACCGCGTTCAGTTCTGTGTGGGTCGACTTGAAACCACTCGACTTGCCATTACACGGCAAACAGATCTGGCGCATTTACAAAGTTTGGAGCGCAGGCTTGGTCGCAAAAAATTAAATTGATTCATAAAAAAGTCGAATTTAATAAACAAGCATCATCGAATACTGCATATTCCGAAAGCAACTGCAAATTTTTTAAGCTATGGCGGTGACAAATCAAACCCCAAAGCTCGAAGCATGAACCCACTGAACCCCAAAAAACTGCTCTTGACCAAGTGGACGGCAGTCACCCCGTGGCTAGGCAAATGCACTTCTTGATCAGTCGGGTCATCAAACCCGCGCTGCCAACATACCCAATTGAGTTGGTGGAACTCGAAGCGGTGTTTTCAAAGGCCACACAGACCATCCCTTGGCGTGAATTGCAAGACGACAGCGTTTGGCGGCAAGGCTGGGTTTGAGTGGGTTGGAATGATCGGCAGTTGCCGCTTTCCAACACGGGCGTCAAAAAAATTTACGACTTGAAGTCGCGTCCGCATTGCAGCAAGGGCTAATCTCGATGGCCCCAGGGCCTCTACAACATCCCGCGCACGTCGAAGGTGCCTATCGTGACCCGGCGCGCTCCGCCGGACAAGCGGATGACCGTGTCGACATCCTTTTGCTGCGGTGTTCCGAACCCTGTGCTCAGGCGCAGCATCAGTGCAGTGGTGGGCGAGACCACCTGCTGGCGGTGACCAAAGAACTCCGCGCGAACGGTATAGGTACCCGGCTTGGCCTTGCGCAGCGAAAACTCTTCGGGGCCGTAGCCACCTGTAAAGTCGCGTGACATGAGCCCACCTTGCCGGGTGAGTTGGCGGCCGTAGTAGGCTTCTTGGCCGTCCGGGTCAATAACGTACAAGTCGATGTCGGTGTTGTCCGAGTCCCAACTGAGCACCACGCGCAAGTCTAGCGGCAGGTTCCTAAGTAGCCGTGGGTCAATGGCGCCTGTGTCCACCTGGCTCTGGCCGACTGTCTGTGCAGCTGCCACAATGGCATTGAGCTCCGCCAGAGCCACCAACTCAATATCGGAGAAGCGGTTATTCCATGGCCGTGACACAACGTCCCACAACCGGTCTACGGCGGCCTGCGAGTGGCCCTGGCGAGCCAATGCGAGTCCGAGATCTCGCGAGGACTGGGGCTCATCAGGACTGAGGGCCAACACCTGGCGCAACAAAGGAATCGCGAGCTCCAGTTTTTGCGCCTGCAACAGTCGATAGGCGATCAGCCGCAACACATGCCGGTTCTCCAGCGCCATCTCGGCCAGGTTCGACAAGATGCGCAAAGCCAAGTCTTGCTGGCCACGCTCGAAGAACAGCTCGGCTGCATCCAGGAAGAAGGCCGTGCTGTTGGTGTACCCGGGGCGTTCGTCCAGATACACCGTATACATCTGTTCGGCTGTCGTCTCTCGCAGGCGGCGCGCATAAGGTGCGTCCGGGGTCCAGCGCTGCAGGGCAATCGACATGGCAGGCGTCTGCTGCGGTGGTGAACTCGTTGCACGCTCAGGGCGCGCGGTTGGTGCACCAAGCGCCGGCAGCGGTGCGGGCATGGCAACAGGTGCTGGCGGGAGGGGTCGCATCACCCCAGTCGGTCTGGGGCGCAGCGATTCAGCTGAGCGTTCTCGTTCGAGCGGCCGCTGGCGGACACTCTCTGGAATTGAATCGTCGGGCTCCTTGGTCTGCGGCGGGTCATCCTTAGGGAACTCGCGCTCCCACCAGGCCTGTTTTGCGGCAAAGCGCTCCGCCACACGGTTGAGATGGGATTGGCGGTCTGCCTGTTCGCGTTGCTTGCGTCGAGACAGCAGCCGTTGGTAAGCGTTAAGCAAGGAGAAAGGCGGTTCGATGCCGTGTTGGACATAGTCTTCCACCCGATCGAGGACAATCAGCGAGGTGCCTCGGGTGACAAGGCCGAACCGCATGCCCAGCCGCCGCACGGCCTGGCTTTGCGTTTCGCCTTGTGCCTCCAAGTCAGCCAGCCGCAGCATGGCCCAGCGGTGGGCCGCTATCGGCAGGCCGGTACTGTGTGTGGCCACGGGGGTGGGTAGATCGATGCTGCGCTGGCTCACTGTACCGTTGGGGGCCTGCACACGCAGTACGAGTCGCGCGCCCGGTTCGCGCAACCGGCCAGCCACCACCAGCCGATCCTGTTGAGGCAGACGGCGCTCCACCACAACATCCTCAATGCCCACGCCATCGGCTGACAGCAGTCGCGTGTGCTGGCGACGCAACAGTGCCACCGCCTCCAGTACAGCGGTGCGCATCAGGTCCACCAAGACACCGCCCGTGTGCTCGGCTGCCCGCCGCAAAGCGTTAGTGTCGGCGCCAGGACCCGTGATAAAGGTGTACAGCGGTATCTGGGCGGCCGGCAGCCCACCATCACCCCAGGTGCCCTGGCCGTCGCTGAACAACAACGCAAGATCGGCGCCCGAGGGCACGATCATGCGGTCCAGCCGCGTGGCGCCGTCCTGCGGTAAGGAGCGCATGCGATCTCGCAGATCCTGCCAGCGACCCTTAACGACGTTAAAGCGCCGCAGAGGTTCGGGCGCATCGCGCACCACCAGCAGATCGACCACGACATTGCCCAAAGCAGCAAAGAACGCATCAAGCAGCGCCAGCTCACGACCCTGGTCGCGCTGGGCTGCTGAAGCAGATGCATCCCAAAGCAAGGCGACGCGCCCTGGGACAGACCGCTGGCGTGTTTGCAGCGCAAGCGGGACCTCGGCATAGAAGTATGTGTCGTCTTGCAGTGACTGCGTGATCACCTCGGGCGCTTCGGTGCCCAGCGGCACCGCAACGCGCAGGCCTTCAGTGCCGGCGTAATTGCTGCGCACCAGGCGCACCAGCCAGGTGCCCCGCTCATTTACCAAGGGCAGTACCTGGCCGGCGAACAGGGCCTGAGGAACGGTACCAGATGCACTCCGAGGCATACGTACCGTCACCTCGAGTTCCTGCACGCTCATGCCGAGCTGCAATGGGAGCTGCAGCAGTGCGCTCTGTTGGACCCCGGTGTGCTGTCTCACAAGGGTTTCGGTGATCTCCAGCACGACCCGCCGCAGTCCGCGGGCAGGCAGCGGATAGATCCGCAGACGGTAAATGTTGGTTCCGGTGGATTCTAGGAGCGCCGGATCGATGCGTGTGCGGGTCACGTCTTCGAACACCTGTCGTCCCTTGGCCTTCTCCACCGGAACAGCAGGTCGCAGTTCGCCATCGACTTCAAGCGCAAAGCCAGTGACCACCTGGCCATCCTGCAAAGGGAACTGCAATGCACCTTCCAGGTCCTGCCTGTTCGGATTGAAGACCTGCAACTCGATACGCGTGCGGGCCGCCAGCCCGACGACCTCAGTGTGGATCTGCACCTGAGCCAGCTCCAGCGGGATTTGCGCGTCGGGAGCAAGCAGCAATGGAAGGACCTGTCTTCCCCTCTGAGGTGAGCCAGATTCCGCAAATACGGCAAGAGGACCGACCGTCAAAAGGGCCGCGCCAGCTTGCAACAGGTGGCGGCGCTGGCGCTGTTGCGCCGACAAAAAGAGGTGAAAGTGGGACATGCGCAAATTGATCGAGTGGTAAGTGCTATTGAGATGTGTTCGAAAAAACTTAACCACTCCAGGGGTCAGCTGACGCCCAAGCAGCCTAGTGGGACACGGCGCATTTCCCCATGAGATGCGATGGTCATGGTGAACTTCGATCACCCACTAATGGCCGGGTCGCCAGCACCCGGTGTCCCTGTCCATGTCCATGTCCGTGGACAGCAGCACATGCAAGCCGCTCTTGAAGTTTTCTTCTTCGCGCCCACAACTCTTCACGTTTCAACAGTTCCATCGAGCTCGCCTCATATAAGGAACGTCTGCACAAGGACTGCGACGGCGAGAGCTGATGCGCGATGATGCAAATGGGGGCAACCGCAGCGCGATTTTGGCCATTGGAAAGCCCTTTTGCGGCCATGTGCAGACTACTTGGGCCACTGCAAGCGCACGCCTTCCCGCGCCTCACTCAAAAGTGATTGGCTGACCATCCACAGAAAAGAGAGCGCTAAGAGCGCATGCAGCTGCATCGTGATGTTGGCCAAGCCGCGGTAGCGTATCTTCAATTGCCCTAACTCACGCATCCTGAAACGGAACAAGTGCTCTACCTTGGCTCGAACACATCTTTTAGCTTTATTGATCAGTCAGCAGTATTTACTGCTTAGATACAGTGCTTCGATGGTCGTTGTTCTGTGCACGATCGGGAGTTGCCTTTTCGCCAACTCGAGCAGCGTCTTTAGCCTGCTCTCTCTGCTGCGAGTTATGGTTGATACGGTAACTAGGGCTATTTTTCATCAAATAATCGTGATTATTCTTGTTGGCTTGCGCAGAACCGCAGGCCGGCTGGTTAGCACCCCCACATGAGGTCTGGGCCTGAACTCCAAAGCTAATTACTCCCAATGCAAACGTGCCGATAACTATGACGTGCTTCATAGGTTTTCCTCATTTTAAAAATTTAAAAATCCAGTCCTTTTTGCCCAATATTCTTTGGTAAAGACCGAAGCCACAACCCCTCAGCTGCTAATAAGTATGGCGAGCCGCGTCGCTGGCCGCCTCCCATGTCTATGTGAGTCAGCCTCGCGCAGACTCTAGAAATCTGTGAAAATTGTTAAGAACTTCGCAAAATGAATTTGGTCTATGCCGTTGTCTGAAACGCAAGCCCCGATCACCGTTGTGCTCGTCGAAGACGATCGGCGGACACTGACGCATCTGCTGGCAGCGATCGATGCCGAGCCGCGCCTGCGCATTGCGGCTGCGTTCGAGCGCGGCAACCCGGCGCGCGCCTGGATCGAGACGAACGTCTTCGACGTGCTGCTCACCGACATCGGCTTGCCCGACGGGTCAGGCATCGACGTCATCCGCGCTTGCGTCGTGGCGCAACCGCACGCCGACATCATGGTCGTGAGCATGTTTGGCGACGAACAAATCGTGCTCAATTCGATCGAGGCCGGCGCGACCGGCTACATCCTGAAGGACGCCGACGGCTTTGACATCGCCCGCTCGATCCTTGATCTGCGCGCGGGCGGCGCGCCGATGAGTCCGCTCATCGCCCGGCGGCTCATCTCGCGAGTTAGAGACGGGGCGGCCGCGCCGCAGCGTGAGCCTGGTTCACTGGGTTCACTGTGTTCACGATCCATGCGGCTGCCCGAACTCACCCGACGTGAGTCCGAGACGTTGAACCTGATCTCGCGCGGTTACACCTATAAGGAGATTGCGGCGCTGATGGGCGTGTCGGTCTCGACGGTACAGACGTACATCAAGAGCATTTACAGCAAGTTGAGCGTGAACTCGCGTGGCGAAGCCGTCTTCGAGTCCCGAGCTCTCGGGCTGTTGGACCGGGCGCGGCGCAATTGAATTGCTTGCGCGTCATCCCGAGCGCGATAGCGCACTTCGCTCGATGCATGAGCCTGCTGATCGGGTTGGGGTTGGGGCTGGCCACCGGCTCCGTACAGGCCCTCACGACGCTTGATCGGGCGGCTGCGGTTCTTAGTGTCGACGGCGCACCGCCAAGGCATACCGAGATTGATTTGCCCTTTCACTGGGATGCCGTTCACGGCGGGTCGACCGGCAGCGCCCGTTTCACTTTCGAGGTCCAGGCTACAACGATCGGCGTCGACCATGCGCTGCTGCTTCCGCGGGTGGGGAACAGCTTTCGCATCCGTTTCAACGGCCAGTTGATCGCGCAGCGCGGCAGCGCCAGCAATGCCTATGACGACTACTCCAAGCGCCCACACCTTGCGCAAATCCCGGCTGCGCTGGTCGCGCCAGGCAATCGCCTCGAGATCGAGATCGATGCACAAAGCGTACGCAAGGCCGGACTGAGCCGTTTGCTGTTCGGCACAGCGACTGAAGTCACGCCCATCTACGCTTCCCAGCACGACTGGCGCGTGACGGGTTCACTGGTCGTGGTGGTGATCAGCTTGATCCTGGGTTCAATCGCTTTGCTGCTGTGGATCCGTCAGCGCGACGTTCTTTATCTGATTTATGCGAGCGCCGAATTGCTCTGGGGGCTGGCGATGGGCGATATGCTGATCGAGAGACCGTTTCTGCCATGGCCGTGGTGGGGCGTCATCACCTACTCGGCGCAGGCGGCGGCAGGCATGCTGATCTGCAAGTTTGCACTGATTGTGGTTCAGCGCAACCGAGGGGCCCTTCGCTCCGCGATCAATCTGGTGCTGCTCCTGTGCACCCCGATGCTGGCGCTGGCGTTGATTGGCGGCTGGCCAGTTTTTGAGTTGCTCGTGCTGCTGCCGTCACAACTGATCGGGCTCGGTGTGGCCGTCTTAGTGGTTCGGGTTGGCCTTGCCAGCGCCGAACTCGAGGAGCGCGTGCTGGCATTCGGCATGCTGGCCCTTGGGGTGGTGCTTGTGCGTGACATATTCGTCCTCGTCATCCGACCCTACATGAACCTGTTCGGCCCGTGGGCGAACCACTATGGCGAAATTGCCTGGACACGCTACGCTTGGGTGATTTTCGGTATCACGCTGGCCTGGCTGATTGCCGAGCGAATGCGCCGCTTGACCCGCAAGGCCCAGGCCATGAACCGCACACTCGCCCAAAGTCTTGCTGAGCAGCGGGCACAATTGGAGTTGGTTTTCGAGCGTGGTGTAGATGCGAAGCGCCATCAGGCCCGGATCGAGGAGCGGCAACGCCTGACGCGCGACCTTCATGATGGCGTCGGCAACCAGTTGCTCGGTGCCTTGGCGCTGGCCGGGGACCAAGGCCTCTCGCGCGACACGCTGACCAAGCATTTGCGTGATGTGCTGGATCACCTCAAACTCACAGTCGACGCGATGCATGACACCGAGGGCGACATAGCCTCGCTGCTTGGCGCGCTGCGCTATCGCCTCGACCCGCGTCTGAGGGCGGCCGGCATCGACCTCACTTGGGCGGTCGAGCATTTGGAGGCCATTGAGGGTTGGACAATTGACGGTTCACGCGACCTGCAGATGATCCTGTTCGAGGCATTCTCCAATCTCATGGCCCACGCCGGCGCGACGCAGGCTTCGCTAAGGGCCTGGCACGCAACCGATACACACAGCGTGTGCATCGTGCTTGCCGACAACGGATCGGGATTCAAGCACGATCCTGACGTTACATCGGGCGGGCACGGCTTGGCCAACATGCGTGCCCGCGCAGCAAGGCTCGGCGCGGCACTCGTTATCAAGAGCACGCCCGCCGGCACCGTCATCAAGCTGAATGTGCCGATCAGCAGGCCGCCCACCATCCCGACGACGCAACTTTGACTTCCCGGGCCGCCGCGATGTCCTTTCACCGGTTTCCGTGATTCGCGCAGGGTGCGCGTCCAGCGAATCCGTCTTGACCAGCCGCACTCGGCTCATTTGGACAGCAGCCGTGCACCGTTGCAGGACACGCTTTCTTGTGAGAAGCTTCGTGCTTGCACTGTCGTGCTTCACTACACTGCGACAGCAACACGTCCAACAAGCCCCACGACAGCGGAACTACCTGACGGGGCTAGCTTGGATTGCTGATCGACCGGATCAGCGCACGCAGTGCTTGCGTTCACAGTGCACGCAGCACCTGCCAGCACCTACCTTTCTTAAAGAAAGCAGCGTCATGACACTTGTCGCTTGCGTTATCGGGTTTCACGACAAGACCAGACAGCGTGCATACGACTTCAAGTCCGCTTGCCCTGCAGCAATTCAATGTTCATCGCTCTCAATGAAACCAACGACACCAGCGATGACATCATTCCCGACACCACAGTCCCAAGCTTCACTTTGGCTACTGAATCGTTGAGCTACCAGGAAAACCAGAGCGCCAATGCGGTGGTTGCCACCATAACTCCAGCAACAGACAACGTGGGCGTGACCCAATACATGTTCCTGCTGAGCAACAACGCTCGCTCGGCCACTTCAGAAGACGGCTTTTTCAGCATCGATGCCAGCGGCCAGATCAAGATCACGGCCACAGGCGTTGGAGCTGAGGTCAATAACTTTGAAGCGGGTGCCTCCAACGCCCACAGCTACAACAGCGTGGCCGGCGATCAGGCAAACAACTGGTCAAGTGCTGTGGCGGTCACACTCAATGAAACCAACAACACTGGGGACGACACCATCACGGTCTATGTCGCACAGTCCGGCGACAACGCCAACACCGAAGTCTCTTATATCGACACTGATTACCTCATACTGGTTGCGCCACCCGAGGCAACCAACTTCAAGTTCTACGTCAACGACATCTTGTTGACCACCCCGACCGAACTTATTCATTACCCCTCCAGCACATTCGCAGTCTGGGACGATGACACGCAATTCGGTGCAGGTGACACCATCAAAGTTGTGGCCACGCTCTACGGCATTGATTACATTGGACAGATCGTCGCGACGGGGGACGCCATCGGTGCGCACCCCGTCATTCCCGCCTGAAGGCCCATGGGCGACATGGACAGCAGGCCAAAATAAGATCTGTGAGCCCTCACCCATGAACCCGCTGAACCCCAAAAAACTGCTGCTGACCAAGTGGACGGCGGTCACGCCCATAGCCAAGCAAAAGCACTTCTTGGTCAGTCGGGTCATCCAACCCGCGCTGCCAACAGACCCAATTGAGTTGGTGGAACTCGAAGCGGTGTTTTCAAAGGCCACGCAGACCATCGTGTGGCGAGAGCTGCAAGACGACAGCGTTTGGCTGCAGGGTTGGGTTTGATTCAGTCGCGTCTCAATGAGAGCTCAACCCTTTTGATTCAAAGCGATCAAACACCATGGCCTTTGATATAAGTTTCCAGAAACTTGATCTGGTTGCCTTGGAGTTCAATGATGTTTTTCACCAGGTCACCCACGGAAATCACACCCACCACGGTGTTGCCTTCAAGGACTGGCAAGTGCCTGATGTGCTTGTGAACCATGATCGCCATGCACTCTTCTACCGAGTTTGAAAACATCACAGTCAGAGGGTTGGCTGTCATGATTTTGGAGACAGCTACCTGAGTGGGATTGAGGTGGGGTAACAGCACTTTGATAGCGCAATCGCCCTGAGAAACAATGCCCTTTAATTCGCCGTCATCGATCACCAATACGGCTCTGACGCGGAAATCACGCATGATTTTCAAGGCACTGTCGACGGGGTCAGAGGACCGAACAGAAAAAATAGTGCTTGCTTTTTGATCAACAATTTTTTTAACAGTCGTCATGAAATTCTGTCTCGAGAGTTAGCAAAATCACAGTCTAACAAAAGTAGTCGATGTCACTTTTCTTGAAATCACAGAGCCAATTTTCAGCGCCTCGGGTAGGTATGCCACATCGAACTTATTTTTTGACGGTGTTTTCAAAAGCCACGCAGAACATCCCTTGACGTGAACTGCAAAATGACAGCGTTTGGCAGCAGGGTTGGGTTTGATTTTCAGGTGGCCAAATTTCGGTGAGCCACCCTATCAACAATGTAGCGCGCATCATGAATACTCTACTCAGAAAATCATCGGCGATACTTTTAATGACCATCCTATCCGTGGGTTGCGGTACTCCTTACGTGCCACTGGATAAATGGACTTATACAGGTAGCAACCGGGCATGGAATGATTTACCGCTTTCAAGACGCTATAACGAATCTCTATGGTGGGAGGAACGCCAAGAGGTCATTGATCGCGAAAAAAATAGCTGCGCCAGGGAAACTGGAGACAGCAAGACACCCGGTTTCTGGTTCGGCTACAGCAGGTCATTTAAGGATTGCATGAAGCGTCGTGATTGGATCGAAGGCGGATACCCGCTTTAACGAACCCAAAACGCACGGTCTCGCTGAAACGACACTGCAGACTGGGGAGTCCTTTTGTTTGCGTATGCTTGGGTAAATGTCCTTCAAAAGGACAAACTGTGCGTAGGAATTGCCAAGTCAGTTTCGAGTTCTGCGGCTCTACCGTGCTCGTGGGTTAATAGGTCATCTGGTGTCGTTTTTCACGACCGTTGGTGGTGATGTCCTTTTGAATTTTTTACATACAAATTTTGATTCAACTGCCATCCAAAAATTAGGGACACCACGCTTGTCACAAATACTTCACCTTAAGCAGTCAACATGCTCTAACAAACAGGAGACTTACAAATTATGTTGAATTTCAAAACACTCGCCCGCTGGATCCCTTTGGCAGGCGCGGCATCTTTAGCTCTGGCAATAACCGGTTGCGGAGGCAGCAGTACGAGCAGTCCGCAAGTCACAAATTTCTCTGAAGCCACTTTCCAAAATGGACTGGCTCTTGCTGGTGATGCAGTGGATTTGTCAACTGGCACAGCGGCTGATCGCCGCTTGGGTTATTTCTCCGACATTTACTACGATGCAACTCGTAAAGAGTGGTGGGGTTTGTCGGACAGGGGACCTGGTGGTGGTTTATTAAACTATGAAACTCGCGTGCAACGCTTTGAAGTTGACGTCAGTGCCACAGGTTCGATCAGCAATTTTCGCGTAGTCGAGACCGTTAAGTTCATGGACGGAACTCAGCCATTCAATGGAATTGCACCCAATCCAACCAGTACATTGGGGATTGCCTTCGATCCTGAGGGCATCGTCATCAACCCCAAAAATGGCAACTTTCTGGTGTCCGACGAATACGGCCCTTCTCTTTACGAATTTACCCGTTTCGGCCAGTTTGTTCGCGCCTTTACGACCCCCGCAAGCTTGATCCCACGCACTGCCGCGACAGGCGTTGCAAACTACGCTTCCGATACCGGCAACACCGCAGGTAAACGCACCAACAGGGGCTTTGAAGGCTTGGCTATCAGCCCTGATGGTTTGTTTGTTTACGCGATGTTGCAAAGCGCTATGTTGAATGAAGGCGGCGGAAGTGGGGTTCACAATCGCATTGTCAAATTTGACGCAACCACCGGTACTGCTGTTGCGCAGTATGCATACCGCATGAAACGCTCAGGTGAGGGGCAGGGCATTTCGGCTCTGGTGGCCTTGGGGAATAACAAATTTCTGGTGCTTGAGCGAAATAACCGGGGTATTGGGGCAGGGGCTACCTTGGCCACCGCCGACAAAGAGGTTTATCAAATCGACTTGACAGGTGCTGTGGACGTTACGAACATCCCATTGCCTAACACTGATGTGTTTGCAGGTGCTGTTATCAAAGGCGACAAGGTGATGGACTTGGCTGCCAACACTTTGGCAGCTCTAGGTAATAAGTCACCTGAAAAATGGGAAGGTCTGGCTATTGGCCCGCAACTGGCAAATGGTAACTATGTGGTGTTGGTTGGAACTGATAACGACTACAGCGTGACTCAGACCAGCAGTGGCACTCAATTTGACGTGTTCTTTCGGTTCACAGATGCCGACCCTTATGCCTCGTCCATCCAGTGCCCGATTGGCACCAAGAGCAATTGCTTTTTGACATCCGGTGCCAGTCTGACACCCCCAACGCCAGCAACGCTTACCAGTGAGTATGCTTTGGTGCCTGGGATATTGTCTGCCTTTACCGCCAAAATTACGAATTACGTCAAACCTTAACCCGACAAGCTACAGATTACCTGTAGCACCTTGGCTGATAAAAATGAACGAAGGCGCAGCGCCTTTGTTCATTTAAAGGCATTGACTCAGCAAAGCCATCCGAGACCCTGATGACTACAAAACCCAGCCTACTGGAAATTCAGGACCTCGACCAGCATGCGCCATTGTTGTTAAAGCGATGCCCAATTCAATGAACTACAAATACTGATCCATAACGGTTCAATCCTCACTCATTTTAAATCGCTGGCTAAAACCAGAACTTTGATATAAATTTTCTTTTTTGGGCATGTATCAGCTTTTCTGTATCGAGGCTGTAATCAAAAACTGCTGATGAGATTTGGATTTTGTGTTGGCTTCGGGCCAGTGGCTCAAAGTGATTATCTGCTTGCTTTTAAAACAACAACAAATGGTTTTCTTCTTTCACCACATCAAGGTTTGATGGGAACATCGCCTTGGATCTGCCGCCACAATGCCAATTCATCTGGCGTTAGGCGTTTATTTTGTATTGCCACTGATTCAAATTTGGCTGCATCGGTCATGACGCCAAGCTGGCGAATCTGGGAAATCAGCACTTTGTAATGCTCGATAGCGTGTTGAGAGGTGGCTGCTATTTTGTGCAAAGGCAATACAGAGACATCTTCTTTCAGCTCCCTTTCTCGTCGAGCTTTGACGATCAGGCGGTTGACCTCTTCTTCGCTCAAGTGCAAGCGCTTGGCTTCGGTCATGATTTTTTCTGTTTCGCCTACGTCAAGCTTTCCGTCTGAAAGCATTTCATAGAGCTCGTTTTTCAAGGTCTCACGTTCGATTCGGAGTTGATCTGTAAAGGCCGAAGACAGCAAGGCCGCTGGAATGGCAAAGATGCCAATACCGAGCAAAGACAGGATGATGGTCATCAAGCGGCCCATGGGCGTGACGGGAGAAATATCACCGTATCCGACAGAGGCCAGTGTGATCACTGCCCAGTAAATCGATTGGGGAATGTTTTCGAACTTGTCGGGTTGGGCATCATGTTCGAACAGATAGCCTAGGCTGGCGGTCATGATCACCAGCAGCAGCATGATGAACGCCGACGCGGCCAGCACCGGCCATTCCCGAGAGACCACGCGCGTGAGGGTGGTGGTAGCACCGGTGTATCGCGTGAGTTTGAGCAGCCGCAGCAAACGGAAAACCCGCAAGAACCTCAGATCCAGTAAATGGTGCAGGAAAAATTCCAGGAAAAAAGGCAATATGGCCATCAAGTCAATCATGGAACTGGTGGATCTGGCTTGCTTGAAACGGCCGCCCAGCGCATGCTTCATACCGGGATTTTCAACGCAGCTGTAAATACGCAAGCAGTATTCCAATGAGAAGATGCCGACTGCTATGGCATCCAAAATGATGAACTCCAGATTCAGCAGGTAATGAATGCTGTTGACCGATTCTAAAATCACAGCGATGACAGAAACGATCACCCAAAAAACAATGAAATGATCAAAGATAAGATGGAGCTTGCCACCATAAGGACTTGGGAATACCAAGGCGTTCACTTTTTGTCTGAAGGTTCGGTCCTGATTGGCTTTCTTAAATTCATGAAACGCAGGCACCAGAACTCTGAACAGCTTGAGGATTCGCAGCAAGCGAATCAGCCTTAGTGCGCGCAGATCCAGCGGAATAAAGGCCTGTAAATAAAACGGCAGCACAGCGATCAGGTCAATCAACGCAAACGGGCTGAGTGCGAAGCGCATTCTGGGCCGTTGGGCATCTTTAAACTCTTCATCCTCTGGTGCCAGGTAAAGGCGCATCAAGTATTCGACGGTAAAGATGGTCACTGAAAAAACATCAAACACATGAAACCATGCGCTGAACTGCGAGTGGATGGCCGGAATGTGTTCGGCTACCAACGCGATCAAGTTGAACACAATCAATAAGCTGATCGAGTTGTCAATTAATTTGTGGTGGTTGCCATTTTGATTCGGCGACAAAAGCCAAAGAAACAGCCATCTGCGCAAAGGTAAATCACTTGGAACAGAACTTTGTGCCGTGGGTGTGTGGGTGATGTTTGGCTCTTTGGTTTCCATGCACAGCGCTTTCAGAATTCCAGCTCACCAATGCGAATCACATGGGTTCCCTTCGCACACACAGACAGTCGGATTTGAATTTTTTCGCCGATGTTGTCGCTGCCTGCCAAAGCGGACAACAAGTTGGGAACAGCAGAACCAGGCGGAGTAGGTGTGTATTTTTCAAACACCAATGAGCCCGCCAGTGTCCTGTCTTTCGGATCGCATTGAACGACACGCTGCAAGCGGCCGCCCGAATATGGATTGGTCAACTTGCCTAAGGGGCCTTCGGGGGTGCTGACACTTTCGAAACACGCTGCCCAAATCTGCTTGACGGGTGGCGACTGCGCGGCGCAGGTGACCGGCAGAAAGCCAGGTTCGAGCCGAGCCTTGGCGGATTCACTCAGCCATTTGAGCCAAGCTTCACCATTTCGCTTGGCCGCCTCCTCCATCTGTCCCCTTTGGTAGGTCGAATACCCCATACCTGCCACCAAGCAGGTCACGCAAATCAAGAAAAAAATGAATGCTTTGTCTGTACGGCTTAACGGCGGGGAGGTGTGTTGGATGCTGACTTGTTCTGTATCCATAAAAATGGCAAAAATGTCAAAACATTACACGAGAGTAGAGCCTCAGGACCTCCAAGTCAATCAAAAAATGGTCTGCTGTGAGCCGCAAGTGTCTGTCGACCGATGGTCCCCAATACCTCGCGGACAAAGCAGATGCATTTTGCTGGGTGAATACTGCAGCGAGCCAAAGGCGCTAGGCCTTTTTGACCCACGATCCACACCAACCGTTTGCAGCGACCATTTTTCCCGCAAACAGGGGGCATGGGCCTGCCGCTTCGCCGGCCTTTCCCTGGTACAAGGCACACCCACTGCATCGACTGCCAGGCGTGTAAGCCTTGAATTTCGTTGCATCGGCTTTTGTTGAGTTGTCCACGTAACCGAGGGCAACAGCCTGCGCGTCTTTTTCATCCACCATGGGAAGCTTAGCCGCTGCGGTGGGTGGCGTCTTTGGCACCGCGTCTGGCACCGTGGCCGGTGTTGGCGGCGGCATTGACGGGGTGCTCGCCATTGGAGCGGACGGTTCAGATTTTGGAGAACAGGCCGCCAAGAGAGCCACAACAAAGCATGGCGTGGTGACCATGAAGCGTCTGCGCGTTGGGAATGTAGTCATGTCAATATTCCTTGAAAATTACTTTTGGAACTTCTCACTTGGGATTGCGGCCGGCCGCCCCGACCGTTGCGGTTTGGTCTCCGCGTGATGATCGTCACAGAGCCGTGCCTTGGTGTCCGTGCGGTCTCGTACAGTTCAACTTGCAATGGGTGAGACAGCAGGCTTGGGTCAGGAAGATGCGCAAAAAAGCTCCAGCGCTCAAGGGCTAAGCAGCCACTGCCCAAGGTCATGAGTCGTCACGCTGGCACCACGGCACAACAAAAAATGGGGTTTTTCCAGCGACCGGCAAACACAGCTTCACAAACAGTAAGCTCACGCCATGAACCCGCTGAACCCCAAAAACCTGCTCTTGACCCAGTGGACAGCTTTGAAACCTGTGGCAAAGCAAAAGCACTTTTTGATCCACCGGGTGATTCAACCCGAATGGCCCAGTGACCCGATTGAACGGGTAGAACTCGAAGCGGTGTTTTCCAAGGCCACCCGAGTCATCGCTTGGCGCGAACTGCAGGATGACGACGATTGGCGGCAGGGGTGGTTTTGACCCAGAACGCGTCGAGCGCTTATTTTGGCCCCAAAGAGGGAAGTGGTTTATTTGACATCCATTGCGGCTAAAATTGGCATTAAATCAAAAAAGATGGGGCTGCAGTGGTAAATATTATTTTCCGACTCAGAAGCTTCTTTTAATCAATTTACTTTTATGGCATCAATATCCATAAAATACCAATCGCATTATTTTTCAAAAACAGTCTTAATGTTAATTAAGAGGTAAAAATCCATGAATTTAGTGAAGCTGCATGTTGGCTGTGCGTCAAAAAGACTTGAAGGCTACATTAACATTGATTCTCGGCAAACTGACGCTACAGACCACGTTTGTGATGCGAGTGCGATCACCATCGTGTCTGCAGGTGCTGTTTCTGAAATTTATTCCCGGCACATGCTGGAGCATCTTGACCCGAATGATGCGATGCGGACATTGAAACATTGGCATGACTTGCTTGCACCTTCCGGTATTCTCAAAGTGATAGTGCCCGATATCACTTTTCACGCACAACAAATCCTGGGTTTGGTGCAAAGCTCCATGGGAGACCAAAACCTTCATGCCATGGCTGGGTTTTGGGGCTGGCGGGATGAAACTCGGGGGGGCAGCAAAGAAGACGCGCACCGTTGGGGCTACACGGAAAAGTCGCTGGTTCAAATTCTCTCGGACCTTGGTTTCACTGACATCCAACGGGTGACGGAGGGGGTAGACAGCGAACCTTGGCACCTTCATTTAACTGCACGGCGACCATCCAACACTGTCGTCAATTAGATCAATTTTGTTGACAATGAATGTAACCCCCGAATTTGGAACGGGGGTGGATTCAATGGCGAACTTCCACACGGCTGAACACGACGTGAACTGCCGCGTGTGGGGTTTTGAATCCAAGCCAAGGTGGGCTGGCAAGCCTGCCCGGTGCGCCAAATGTCATCAAGAGTCGGCCTTGAAGCCCAAGGCCGACACCAAACGCCGCGCCATTTCAGAGTCCTCGGCAAGTCGCCGCGTGTGCTCCGCCGTGGTGCTGGCCTCCAGGTTGGCGGCTAAGGGCGTGACAAAGTCTCGAACGTCTTGTTGGTTCATGGCCAGGCGCAGCGCCGCATTGAGGTTTTGTTTGGCCGCCTCGCTCACCCCTGCAGGTGCGAAGAAACCAAACCATTCACGCACCAACAATTCGCCAAAACCTTGCTCGCGGTAGGTGGGCACTTCGGGGGTGAAAACGGCCCGATCGGGCCCCGAGGTGGCCAAAATCCGAATCTTGCCACCCTTATGGTGCTGCACCCAATCGCCCAAGGGCGATGACATGCCCGCGAGCTGCCCACCCATGACTTGTGGAATCGCGGGACCAGAGCCTGCAAAAGGCACGTTGGTGATTTGAAAGCCGCCCAACATGGCCAAACGACCCGCCAGCAAATGCGGCATGGAGCCCGCTGCGGGGTTGCCGACGCTGGCTTTGCCCGGATTGGCCTTGGCCCATTCGACGAAATCCTTGATGTTCTTGACCGATTCGGGAACCGCAGGTCCCACCACAAAAGCATGGTCGGTGGAATGCCCAATGCCAAGGGGTGTCACGTCCGATTGGGCATAACTCAGTCGGGTGTAAGAGTGCGGGTAAATCGTCAGCATGGAAGCGGGCGAATACAGAATGTGAGCCCCATCGGCCGCCGCAGACTTGAGTGTGGTGACACCGATCTGCCCGCCCGCACCGGGTTTGTTGTCCACGATGACGTTGTTGGCGTAAGTGCCACGCAGTTTTTCGGCAATCCGGCGGGCGAATGCGTCGGTCGTGCCACCGGGTGGGAAACCCAAAATGATGCGCAGATTTTCCAAGCGGGTTTGCGCAAAATTGGGCAGATGGGTCAGGCCCAGCATACTGGCGGCGGCACCTTGCATCAATTGGCGACGGGTGGTCATGGTTTGGGCTCCTCAAGTCTCGTGAATGGATAAAACCATGGGATTGAAACACTTCGTATGGGGTACCAACAGAGGGTATTCACTGATCGGGTCGTCATGGGATGAAGCCTCCGCATTGATTCGAGAATGGCCTGATGCTTCAAAACTTGTGTCCACCCAAAAAGTTTCCACGCCTCTAAGAACTATTGCTTGAGAAACGAACGCCAAACAGGTGCACAAGACCCATGAGCCTTGGCGCGCAAAACAAGGGGGTTTTGATGATCAGTTTTAAAAAATACAAGCAATAAGGTCTGAATTTTCTTTTACAAATTAAAGAATAAAAAATTAAATCATTGCAGACAAAGAATGATCATCAAATTTGTTATGACTTGACTTTTCACTCAGACTTTAGGCACTCGTGGGCATTCACCGTTTGTATTTGAGAACTACAATCCATCACCAGACCCGCCCTTTGACACCATGTTGACATCCATTTCCATCAGTTCTCAAGGTCTGTTTCTTTCGTTCCTTGCAGGTTCTTTTTTTTATTTCTCTTACAAAATCAATGAGGAACTGCTCTCTTGGGCGGTTTATTCGCAGGGCATCAGTCTGATTTTTTTACCCGCCGGCATCAAACACCTGTCCATCTTGCTGGTCGGCGGTTGGGGTGCCTTGGGTTGTTTTGGTGCGCTGTTTTTGCTGGCCCATGAGTTTTGGTCCGGCATTCACCCTTACATTATTTTTCTTTATTGCATTGTCAGCACATGTGCCACTTGGTTGGGTGTTTGGTTGAGCCTTAACATTTTGGGCATCACCCCTGACCTTGGAAATTTAAAGTTTATTCACTTGCCCCAAATGGATTTCATCACAGCGACAGTTCATGCCATCATCATCAATGTGTTTTTTATTGCAACGTCGATGAAATCGTCACATGCTTTTTCAAACTATCTTGCGATGCTGTTGGGTGACTATATAGGTGGTTTTATTATTTTGTCGTTGTTTTGGTTAATTTTAGTTATTTATAATCAAAAATCAACCAAGTATTAATTACTAAAATTTAATTAATAAATCAAGGAATCGGATGGAACAACTCACCAATTCTTATTTACGATTCGCCAAATTGACCAGTATTTTTTTCCGCGATTCGCATGTGATCTTGAACCCCAATCAGCGTGCCCTGTTGGACGCGATTGCCTTGGCTTGGCACCAAGATCAACCCATGTCGGTGCGTGAAGCCATTTCTCTCAAAAAACTCGGCTCAGCTGCAACACTGCACAAACGCCTTTCGATTTTGAGATCCGAGGGCTATCTTGAAGAATACAACACTCAAGGTGACAAGAGAACCAAACTGCTGGGTCTGACCCCCAAAACCTTGCTGTATTTTGAAACCTTGGGCGCTATTTTGGCATTACAGCAATCCAGCTCTTTCAAGCGCCCATCTGGAACATGATGTTTTCAGGGCTTGGGTCCATACGCGTCCAACAGTATCTCTACATAATTGCTTAAGGATTCAAGCATTTTGGGTTGAGCCACCACATGCCTCAGACGCCGATCATGCTCCGTGCCTTCCAATTTGCACCAATCTTCGGTCAGAAGTCGTTTCAAGTGCTTCCGAATGCCAGCCTCACTGAAATCAATGCTGTGGAACAATTGTTTCAATGTCAGTGGTTTTCCTTTGAGCGTGTTGTAAGCAATCACCATAAACAGGTCCAAAGCCAGAGAACTTTGTTCAATGGGTAGATTTTCTTTTTCCCAATTGCGTACTTTAATGATATTTTCAGCGATGGGAACGATGACTTCTTTGGTATTGTGAATCATTTTATTTCTAGATTTAAGAAATATCGTAAATCCTAGCCTATGGAATAGCAACTCCTTAAACATTCACTTTGTACGGAGAGATACTGTTGATTTTTTTCAGATGCCAGCATATTCTAAAAATTAGAAATTGTTTGAAGTACTATTTAAATTCGAAAGATAATAATAAAATGTTAACAGACAAAAATCATGGCATGGCGGTTAAATCTACCAAAAAGCTCGAAGCTTACGCAATTGGTACAGCCAAAGCAGCTCAAATATTGGGTTTATCCATCACCTTGATTAAAAATCTGGTCGATCAACAAGAGTTATTGGCTTGGAAAACTCCGGGCGGACATCGCCGAATTGACATGGAATCAATTCGAAAATATCAAAACAAACTCAAAAGACCGATTCATTTTGCTTTGAAATCCAAATCTCTTCCTTCAATCAGTTTCATGGTGGACGATGCCTCGGTGGTTAAATCGCTGAGAAACAACACCACAAAATGGCAGGACTTGATTGATTTCAATATTGAGAAAACTATTTCTGAAACCTATTTGTCTTTTTCACAGAAGATTCCTGACATATTGATCATCAAATCCAATATGCCCGTAGCTCAGCAAATCGACACCATCTTGGAATTGCAAAATTTCATGCATACATTGCCCAAACCCTTGTCGGTCGTTTTCATGACCGACATGGAGGTTTTGCCATTGAACATTCAACAAAATTTGAATCCTGCCATTCAAATTTCAAGCACTGACTTGAACCACGATTGGCTCAAGGCGTTCATTACGGGTGTGATGGTCAATCCGCAATGGCGTGGTTAAATCAAAAATATTCAGATGTCACGATAAGGCTGTTAACGCTGGCCTTGTCGCGTGAATCAGGAGATCAAACTTTGATGAATCCCTTTGCACATGGGACAAGGAATTTTTTCCTGAGACAAGCGCACCTTCAAGAAGCGTGCGCCTGAAGCGCTTTGCCTACTTCCAGGGTGCCTTGCTCTGAGCCTGCGCGCGGCACTGTTTCTGCCGTGCGGTCGGTCAAGTCCGCCATGGCAGCAGCCAAGCGTTCGGCGGTGTCAGGGCCGGTGCCCAGGTAAACGCCTTGGGTCAAGGTGATGTGGGCCACCTCAAAACTGCCTGCCCCGGCACAAATGATGGTGCGGTTGGGGGCATCGTCGCTGGCCATGACCAACATGGCGGGCACCACAGCACTCGGGTCCAGCGCCTTGAGCACGGCCTCGGGCATCAGGCCTTCGGTCATGCGGGTGGCGGCCGTCGGGGCCAGGCAATTGACCCGGATGTTGTGCTTTTCGCCCTCAATGGACAAGGTTTGCATCAAGCCGGCCAAAGCCATCTTGGCGGCACCGTAATTGGCTTGGCCAAAGTTGCCATACAGTCCACTGGACGATGTGGTCATGACCACGCGTCCGTGGTTTTGTGCCTGCATCAGGGGCCAGACGGCCTTGGTGCAGTGCACAGCCCCCATGACGTGCACGTCCATGACCAGTTTGAAGTCATCCAGCGCCATCTTGGCAAAGCTTTTGTCGCGCAATATGCCGGCGTTGTTGACCAAAATGTCCACTCGGCCCCAAGCATCCACCGCTTGCTGCACCATGGCTTGGACGGCCTCAAAGTCTGTGACCGATGCGCCATTGGCCAAGGCCTCGCCCCCGGCTGCGCGGATTTCATCGACCACGGCCTGTGCGGCCGACACGCTGTTGCCCTCGCCATGCACATTGCCACCCAGGTCGTTGACCAAGACCTTGGCCCCGCGCGCCGCCAACGCCAAGGCGTGTTGTTTGCCCAAACCGCCGCCTGCACCCGTGACAATGGCGACGCGTCCTGTGAAATCCATGCCCATGGCTTGTCCTTGTGTGTGGGGTTGTGTGAAAAAACAAAAGGGTTGAACAGGCGACAGGCCTGTCCGGCTTCATCTGCTAACCTGAATCTTCAGCTTGTCAGACATTTTCTGCCAACGACTTTAAACCAGCGCTGTGGCGCTGGCTGTTACACGATTGACATCCCCATGGAACTGAATACCGAAATTTTGACCGCACCGCCGCTGGATGCAGCCACGGTGGTGATGCTGCGCGATGGCGAGGATGGCCTGCAAGTGCTGTTGATGCGCAGGCACCAGGCATCGAACGTGTTGGGCGGGGTGTATGTTTTTCCAGGCGGCAAACTCGACGCACAAGACCAAAGCCCGGCCTGGTTGCAACGCACGAGCCAGGACCATCAAACTTTGCATGCCCTCCTGAACGAGCCCGATTTGGCTGCCGAACGCGCCGCTGGCCTGTTTGTGGCCGCCATGCGCGAGGCTTATGAAGAATGCCGCGTGCTCTTGGGCTGCGGGCAAGTGGCACAGGCCGCAACGCAGGCTTTGCAACAGGCTTTGGTCGGCGGCCAATCTTGGCATGACGCCTTTGAAAGCCAGGCCTTGCTGTTGAACACCGAGGCCTTGCTGCCTTGGTGCCGCTGGATCACACCCCAACAAGCCTCGGTCACCAACAAGCGCTTTGACACCCGTTTTTTTGTCACCCGTGTGCCAGATGACCAGGTGGCCGAGCACGACAACCACGAGACCACCGAAACCCTGTGGATCCGCCCTGGCGATGCGCTGCTGCGTTACTGGGACCGTGACATCGAGCTGGCGCCGCCGCAAATCATGAGTTTGGTGCACCTGCATCGCCACCCCCATGTGCAAAGCGTTCTGGACGAGGCACGGCAAAGAAAACCGCCCGTCATTCAGCCCGAACCCTTTGACGATGAGGGCATTCGCACCATCTGCTACCCCGGTGATGCGCGTCACAGCATTCAGACGCCAGCCTTCCCAGGCCCCAGTCGTTTGCTATTTAAAAACAAACGTTTCGAGCCTGAGCGTGGACTGAGTGCTTTGCTTGACTAGAATAGGGGTTGGTGCGTTGCATTTTGTAACGTGATTTTTGTATTCACTTGTAAGCTTGCCGCATGAGCAACTCTGAACAGCCCATTTATTTGTCCGTTGACCGGGCCATGGAGTTCATTGGCGACGCCAATGGTGTGTTGTCCCTGCTCAAAACACTGCATCAAACGCTCAGCGATGACTTGCCTCTTTTGCAAGCGTCGCTGGATAAAGATGATGTGTACGGTGCCAACCGCATCCTGCACCAACTCAAGGGCTTTACCCCGGTGTTTTGTGTTGACGGTCTGGTTGAGCATGTGGTCAAGGTCGAGGCCATGAGCAAACATGCCGAAGCCGCTGAACTGCGGGCGGCCTACAGCCTGCTGGCCCCTCAACTCGAAACCCTGCGCACCGAAGTGGCCAACCACCTGCGACTTCACCCCATCGACTGAACCGGCTCCCGGTCAAGCGCTGCCATCTGCGTTTGCTGTTGCAACCAGCGGTCAATTTCTGAGGCGTCGTGCACCAGGCGCAGGGCATCAAAAGCCTGCTGGGCTTGCGGATAAACGCGGCGCATGTAGTTCAACCATTGCTTGAGCCGTCCCGCCCGGTGTCGAGGGGCCACCCGCAAACCAATACCCACCCAAAACACCTGCATCAGGTCCAGCAAGCGGCTCCAGGCCACGCCTTGTCCCGGCCCCAGGCTTTGACCTGTTTGCACCTGGGCCGCAATGGCCAAGGCCAGCCCGGGGTCGGTCACCATGCCCCGCCCGATCATGATGCGGTCACAGCCGGTCACTTCGCAGCAGCGCAAGGCATCGGCCACTGTCCAAATTTCGCCATTGGCCACCAAGGGCAGGCGCACATGCTGGCGCAAGTCGGCAATCCGGTCCCAATACGCAGGCGGACGGTAGCCGTGGGCCTTGGTGCGGGCGTGCACCACCAGTTCGCTGGCCCCTGCCGCCTCAATGGCTTGGGCGCAGTCTTCGGCGCGGCGGTCATCGTTGTAGCCCAGGCGCATCTTGGCCGACACCGGAATGTGCGCAGGCACCGCCTGGCGCACGGCCGCCACGATCTGCCCGACCAATTCGGGTTCGTCCAGCAAAACGGCCCCACCCCGATGCTGGTTCACGGTTTTGGCGGGGCAACCAAAGTTCAGATCGATCCCGGCAGGCGCCAATTCGGCCAGGGCGGCCGCGTTGTCGGCCAGACAAATCGGGTCCGAACCCAGCAATTGCACCTTGACCAAGACCCCGGCCGTCGTGCGGCTGTGGTTCAGCAACTCGGGAGCCACCCGAACAAAGGCGCGACGTGGCAAGACAGTGTTGGTGACCCGAATGAATTCGGACACACAAGCATCCACGCCGCCCACGCGGGTCAGCACATCACGCAAGGTGTGGTCGAGCAAGCCCTCCATCGGGGCCAACATGATGTGCATGGCGGGCCGTTCAGTTCAATTTGCGCTTCAAACGCACTTCTTCGACTTTGACACCGCCCAGGGGCACGGTGCGGGCGGTGTTCATCTCGCGCTTGAAACCGGCCAGGTCGTGAAAGCGCAGGGTTGTTTCATGCAACAAGGGCAGCCAGACCGTGACCTCGGTGCAGTCTTCGTCGTGCAGGCCTTCGCGGGCTGCGTCCCACAAAGCCAGACCAATGCCTTGACCGATGCGATCGGGCGCCGCGTAAATGGCCCAAATTTCACCCGTGGTGTTTTTGGACTTGGGGTCACGCGAGCGGTCAAAACCCACAAACCCCACCACCTCGCGGCCCACCATGGCCACCACGACCTGGGGCTCACCGTATTCAATGGCTTCTTTCCAGAATGACACGCGTTTGGGCATGGGGGTGGCGTCCCAATGGGCATCGGGCACTTGCCCCGCGTAGGCGGCGCGGCAGGCGCTTACATGCAGTGCGGCAACGGCAGGCGCATCCTGGAGGGTGGCGAATCGGACTTGGATATCGGACATGGCTTGAACTTGAAATGAAAAACAAAGCGCCAAGGCGATGAGACTTTGGCGCAAAACCCGACATTGTCGCCGCTTCGGTTATCTTCCAAGGATGCCGACCTTTCCCAGCCCACAGAATTTCACACTTTTGGCAAGATTCAGGCGTCCAGCCCGCGACACATCCCCCACCACACCCCAGCGCTTGCGCCCATGGCCTGTTGTGTGGGCGGCCCTGCTGGTGAGCGCAAGCAGCCTGGTCAGCCCTTGGGCTGTGGCCCAGACCCCCAAGCGCGTGATCGACAGCATGGCCGAGCGGACCCGCGCCTGCACCGCTTGCCACGGCGACCAAGGCCGCGCCGGGCCCGATGGGTATTACCCCCGTTTGGCCGGCAAACCCGCTGGTTATTTGCACAACCAACTGCGCAATTTCGCACAAGGTCGTCGCCATTACGAACTGATGGCCCGCTTGGTGGACCCGCTGAGCGATGCCTATCTGGGCGAAATGGCGCAGTACTTTGCCGACCTGAAACTGCCCTACCCGGTCCCCACCGCCAACAACACCATCACCGCCGAGCGCTTGGCCAGGGGCCAGCAGCTGGTCACACAAGGGGATGCGACACGCAACTTGCCTGCCTGCACCCAGTGCCATGGCGTGCGCCTGACCGGCGTGCAACCCAACGTGCCGGGCTTGCTGGGCCTGCCGCTGGACTACCTGAATGCGCAGCTCGGGGCCTGGCAAACCGGGCAACGCCGCGCTCACACCCCCGACTGCATGGCCGAGGTGGTCAAACGCATCCCGGCCCCGGACTTGATCGCGGTGTCGAGTTGGCTGGCCCGCCAGCCACTGCCGGCCGACACCCGCCCCGCCGAGCGCGTGCCGCCTGGGCCCGCTTTGCCCGAGGAACTGCGCTGCGGCAGCGCACCAGAGTTGTCATCACCGATTGCGGCCTCATGGGCACCCAACCCCCAACACGCGGCCAAGCCTGCCAAGAAAGGCCCGCCATGAAACAATTTCTGATGGACATGCACCCCGTCAAACGTCTGGCTTGGATCACACTGCTCAAT
>CAITSG010000107.1 GCA_903894995.1 uncultured Burkholderiales bacterium | reverse complement strand
GTCCGCACCAAGGCAGATGTGGACCAGGCAGTGAATGCTTTGGAGTCACGCATGGCCGACTTGCGCCATGTCGAGGCCGATTTGGAGACGATCCGTCAGGCCCATTACGCCGCCGGTGACCAGGTCAACCAAGCGCAGGGCGCTTTGTACGAGGCCAGCGCCGAGGTCGGCCGCCTGGAGGCCGAAATCCGCTACGTGGTCGAGGGCCGCCAACGCGCTGAACAGCGTTTGCAGCAACTGCTGGAACAAACCGCGCAATGGGGCACACGCAGCTTGGACGCGCAAACCGAGCTCGAAACATTGGCCGAGCAAGCGGCCATGGCCGAAGACCAAAGCATGACACTGGCGGCGCAGGTCGAAGACCAGGCCATGGCTTTGCCTGATCTTGAGGAAGCGCTGCGCAAAGCCCAAAACGACGCCACGGCCCAACGGGCCACCGTGGTTCAGGTGCAGCAGCAAATTGGCGTGTTGGCCGCTGACCAGCGCAACATTGAAGAGCAGTCGCGTCAACTCGATCAGCGCCGAGAGCGCCTGTTGACGGACCGCCATGCGCTGGCTGCACCCGACGAAGCCCGATTGACGCATCTGCAAGAACAAGCGGCCGAGGCTGAAGCCTTGACACAAGAGTCCGAGGCGCGCTTGCACGAATTGCAGGAACTTGTGCCCGCGCTCGACGAGGACCGCCGGCTGCGTCAAGCGGCTGTTAACCAGGAGGCGGCCAAGTTGGCCGATCTGCGTGCGCGCATGGATGCCCTCAAGGCCCTGCAAGAAAAAGTGCGCACCGACGGCAAACTCAAGCCTTGGTTGTCCAAACACGGCATGGACGGGTTGGAGGGCCTGTGGAGTCGCATTCAGATCGAGCCGGGCTGGGAAAATGCGCTTGAATCTGCATTGCGTGAACGTTTGTCGGCGCTTGAGGTCTCTCGGCTGGAGCTGGTGCGGGCTTTTGCGCTGGATGCGCCGCCTGCCAAGCTGACGTTTTTCACTTCACCTTTGGCTTCCAAAGCCACACCACGCACCGGTCTGCCGGCCGGTTGCAAGCCTTTGGCCGATTATTTGAGGGTGCACGATGCGGGCTTGTCCGCCTTGTTGACGGACTGGCTGCACGGTTGCTTGACCGCGCCCAAAATGGACGACGCCCTGGCCTGGCGCACCGAGCTGAACGCGGGTGAGACTTTGTATGTGCAGGCCGGTCATGCCGTTGACAGCCACAGTGTGGTGTTTTATGCCCAAGATTCCGAGCAAGCGGGTTTGCTCGGGCGGGCGCAGGAAATTGACAACCTCGAAAAGCAACTGCGGGCCCAAACGCTGATTTCGGAGGAAAGTCGCAGCGCTTTGGTGCGCGCGGAGGCGTCCTATGCCGATGCCTCCCAGCGCTTGATCACGGTGCGGCGCGAAGCCAGCGAAAACCAGTCGCGCGCGCACGAACTGCAAGTTGAAACCCTGCGTCTGTCGCAGTTGGTGGCCCAAACCCGTGCCCGCAGTGAACAAATCAACAACGATGTGGTTGAGGTGGAGGCTTTGCTCGATGAGTTGCAGGAGCGGCGTGTCACAGCCGAGGCGCGCTTTGAAGAACTCGACATGCAGTTGGCTGACACACAAGAGCGCCATGCCCAGCTGGACGAACGGGTCATCGAGTCCGAGCGCAAACTCTCCGAGTGCCGCGAGCAACAGCGCAGTTTGGAGCGTCGCGCTCAGGAAGCCCAGTTTTCTCAGCGCAGTCTGGACGCTCGTCGTGCTGAACTCAAGCGCACCATCGACACCGCGCAACAGCAAGTCGCCGGCATTGAAGCCGAGACACAACGCGCCCACGATGAACTCAGCCGTTTGACCGATGCGGCCGCCCAAGCAGGTCTGCAAAACGTGCTGGCCATCAAATTGGAGCGAGAGCAAGCGTTGGGTGCTTGCCGCAGCGCTTACGATGATTTGACGGCCAAGTTGCGGGCCAGTGACGACCGCAAAGGCAGTTTTGAGCGGGAACTCGATCCCCTGCGCCAACGCATCAGTGATCTCCAACTCAAAGAGCAAGCAGCCCGTTTGGGGTTTGAGCAATACACCCAATTGTTGACCGATGCCCAAGCCGATCTTCAGGCCGTCGCCCTGTCCATTGAAGAGAGCTCGGTGCGTTTGACCGGACTGCAGGGTGAAATCGACCGCATTCACCGGGAAATCACGGCTTTGGGTCCTGTCAATTTGGCAGCGCTGGACGAATTGACGACCTCACGCGAGCGCAAGGTTTTCCTGGATTCGCAATGCACCGACCTGACCGATGCGATGAACACGCTGGAAGATGCGATCCGGAAAATCGATGCGGAAACCCGAGATTTGCTGGGCGGCACCTTCAAGATTGTCAACGAGCATTTCAGTCGGATGTTTCCGGAATTATTTGGCGGCGGCAATGCCCGCTTGGTCATGACAGGTGATGAGATTTTGGATGCGGGTGTTCAAGTGCTGGCGCAGCCACCCGGCAAAAAGAACCAAACCATTCATTTGCTGTCGGGTGGCGAAAAAGCCCTGACCGCAATTGCATTGGTGTTTGCGATTTTTCAGCTCAACCCGGCACCTTTTTGTTTGCTCGATGAGGTGGATGCACCGCTGGACGATGCCAACACCGAGCGCTACGCCAAGTTGGTCAAGGGCATGGGCAAAGAGACCCAGTTTTTGTTCATCAGCCACAACAAAATCGCCATGGAAATGGCCGAGCAGTTGATTGGCGTGACCATGCAAGAGCAGGGCGTTTCCCGCATTGTGGCTGTGGACATGGAGTCCGCAGCGTCATTGGCCGATGTGGCCTGAGGAAGTTATGGCGGATTCTTTGAGTTCTTTGCAAGTGAGTTTGGCCGTCATTGGGGGGCTGACAGTGGTGGCTGTCGTGGCCTACAACTATTGGACTTCGCGTCAAAAAGCCCCCAAACAAGCCGAACCCCAAACTGAGTCGACGGAACTCAATCCTGCCGGTTCATTCGACAGCAAACAGGCGATTGAGCCTGTCTTGACCGATGATTTTGTGGCGTTGTCACCGGTTGATAAAAAACCTCATTTGGATGCCTTGATCGATGTGATCTCCAGCATTGAAGTGGAGCAAGCCGTGCCCGCCCAATCTGTATTGGCTGCCCTGCCGCCCACGCGTCGCGTGGGCACCAAAGCCTTTCATATCGAGGGATTCTGTCAGCTTCATGGGCAGTGGGAGCCTCTAGCGCTTGGCAAGCGCTATGTGGCTTTTCAAGCCGGTGTGCAGTTGGCCAATCGGGTTGGCGCACTCAACGACATTGAGTTTTCTGAGTTCGTCGTCAAAACCCAAGCTTTTGCGGACGCCATCGGCGGGACTGCCCACTTCAGCGACATGATGGAGGAGGTGGCGCGCGCTCGCGAACTGGATCAATTTGCCAGTGCCCATGATGTTCAATTGAGCTTTACGCTTTGTGCACGGTCGGCGGCGTGGAGTTCGGGATACATCCAGCAACATGCGTCACGCATGGGCTTTGTGATGGGCCTGATCCCGGGGCGTATGGTGCTGCCTTCCGAGCAATCCGGTCTCCCCTTGCTGTCACTGAGTTTTGACACGCAGGCAGCGATGGCCGAAGACCCGGCTTTGTCGGCCATCCGTGCGTTCACGTTGAGCCTGGATGTTCCCCAAATTGCCTTCGAAGATCGTCCTTTTGAACGCATGCGTGAAGTGGCCCGCTCACTGGCCGACAACATGGAAGGTGTGATCACCGACGGTGATGGGCAAGTCCTGAACGAAATGGCGCTGGACCAAATTGCCAGTGATTTGCAGGTCCTTTACAAGGCGCTCAATGCGCGTGAACTGTCTGCAGGCTCGCCACAAGCGCGTCGCTTGTTTTCTTGAAGGTGTGGACTGGTGAGCACCTCAAATTTTGACTTGTTTTCGCACGAGCCAATGGCCGATTCAGCCCCCCGCGCGGATGCTGCCTTGCCACAACTCAGAGCCCAACAATTGCGTGAATTGTTGCACCACCATGCGCACGCTTACTACACGCTTGACGCCCCTGAATTACCTGACGCCGAATACGACCGACTTTTTCGTGAACTCCAAGCCCTCGAGGCCACTCATCCCGAGCTGATCACACCGGATTCACCCACGCAACGCGTAGGCGGGGCGGTGTTGGACGCTTTTCAGCAGGTCACACACCGCGTGCCCATGCTCAGCATTCGCACCGAAACCGATACCGAGGCCAGCGGTGCCGAAGCCTTTGACACCCGTATTCGCAAAGAGCTGGGCCTGGCCGAAACCGAGCCGCCAGTGAGCTATGTGGGTGAGTTGAAGTTCGACGGATTGGCCATGAGTCTGCGCTACGAAGCGGGCGTGCTGGTGCAAGCGGCCACTCGGGGCGATGGTGAAACGGGTGAA
Source organism: uncultured Burkholderiales bacterium (assembly GCA_903894995.1). Taxonomy (GTDB): domain Bacteria; phylum Pseudomonadota; class Gammaproteobacteria; order Burkholderiales; family Burkholderiaceae_C; genus Limnohabitans_A. The sequence goes on along the minus strand of CAITSG010000107.1, from coordinate 1,602 downwards.
GAGGTCACGGCCAATATTCGCACCCTTGGACAAATCCCTTTGCGCTTGCCTGCCGATGCGCCTGCTGTGCTGGAAGTGCGCGGCGAGGTTTACATGCGCCGGGATGACTTTGAAGCCCTCAATGAACGCCAACGCCAGCGCATTGCCGCCGGCACCAAGGGCGAAAAAACCTTTGTCAACCCGCGCAACGCCGCTGCGGGCGCGGTGCGTCAACTGGACTCCGGCATCGCGGCCGAGCGGCCACTGAGTTTTTTTGCCTATGGCCTGGGCGACATGACCCCATTTTCCGAAGGTGGCCCGACATGGACCACACACTTCGCCATGCTCATGCAACTCAAGGCCTGGGGCTTTCCGGTTGCCCAACAAACCTCTCGCGTACAAGGTGCAGCTGGCTTGGTGGCTTTCCACCAGCGCATTGCCGCTGAACGTGACGCTTTGCCTTATGACATCGACGGTGTGGTTTACAAAGTGGACGATCTGGCGCTGCAAACGCGATTGGGCTTTGTGACCCGGGAGCCGCGTTGGGCTGTGGCGCACAAATACCCAGCACAAGAAGAAATGACCACCGTGCTGGCCATCGATGTGCAGGTGGGGCGTACCGGCAAGCTCACGCCCGTGGCCAAACTCAAACCGGTGTTTGTGGGTGGCGTGACGGTCACCAATGCCACTTTGCACAACGAATTAGAAGCCCGCCGCAAGGATGTGCGATTAGGCGACACGGTCATCGTGCGGCGTGCGGGTGATGTGATCCCGGAAGTGGTGTCGGTGGTGCTGGAGCGACGCCCCCCTGATGCGCCGCTGTTCACCATGCTCGACCACTGCCCTGTTTGTGGAAGTCTGGCCGAACGGGAAGAGGGCGAAGCCGACCACCGTTGCACAGGGGGACTGTTTTGCAGCGCTCAACGCAAGCAGGCCATCTGGCACTTTGCCCACCGCCGGGCGATGGATGTGGATGGCTTGGGTGACAAATTGGTGGATCAACTGGTCGATGCGGGCCATGTCAAAACCCTGGCCGACCTTTACCACCTTCAGTTGCAAACCTTGTCGGGCATGGACCGCATGGCCGAAAAATCGGCGCTCAACCTTTTGGAGGCCTTGGAGAAATCCAAAACCACAACGCTGGGGCGTTTTCTGTTCAGTTTGGGGATTCGCCATGTGGGCGAGGCCACGGCCAAAGAGTTGGCGCGCCATTTTGGGCAACTCGACGCCGTCATGGCTGCCAGCGAAGATGCCTTGTTGCAAGTGGCCGATGTGGGCCCGGTGGTGGCGCACAGCATCCGCACCTTTTTTGACCAGGTTCATCACCGTGAAGTGGTCCAGGCCCTGCGCGATGCAGGTTTGAATTGGCCAGAAGGTGAGGCTTTGGCCCCCACCGAAATGCCCTTGGCAGGCATCACCGTGGTGTTGACGGGCACTTTGCAAAGCATGGGCCGCGACGAAGCCAAGGAAAAACTGGAAGCCTTGGGTGCCAAAGTGGCCGGGTCAGTGAGCAAAAAAACCCACTATGTGGTGGCGGGTGCCGAAGCGGGCAGCAAACTCGACAAGGCACAAGCGCTGGGTGTGCCCGTTCTTGGCGATGAAGGTTTGGCGCTGTTGTTGGCG
>CAITSG010000106.1 GCA_903894995.1 uncultured Burkholderiales bacterium | reverse complement strand
TTGTTGTACATGCGGTCGTGCCAGGCGGCGTCTTTGATGGGCATGGCAGTCCCCTTTTTTTAGATTTTCATTTCCAGACGCACTTGGACATTGCGCCAATTGCGGTCGGTGGTGCGGGCTGTCTCCTGCTGCATGCCCGTGTTGAATGTGGTGGCGGTTTCGTAGTCACGCGGCAGCAAGTTGCTGACGGTCAAACGCAAGGCGGTGACGGCAGAAAAACGCCATAAACCATACACATCCACCACACGTTTGATTCCCTGGTAAGACCGCTGCTCTTGGCTGCGCCGCGTGTCATAGTCAGGGTTCCAGTTGACGTTGCCACCCAAGGTCAGTGGCATGCCGCGCAGCCGGTAGTCGCCCCCAATGTTGGCAGTCATGCTGGGTTGTTGGTCCAGACGGTTGTCGGGGCCGGGTACATCTTTGACTTTGGACCGGAAAAAACTGACGTTGCTGCGGATGTCTACAGGCCAAGCAAAATCCCAGGCCTGGTTCAAGCGAAACTTGGCCTCCAGTTCCACGCCTTGGGTGACCGCATCGCCCACGTTCTGCGGGGTAGACACCCAGCGCAATTGGTTGGACCAGGGCACGGTGTTCAAGCTCGTCTGGTAGCGAATCAAGTCCTGAATGTTTCGGCGAAACACATTGGCACTGAGCACCCCCCCACCATCCAAATACCGCTCGAACCCCAGGTCAATACCTGTGGCCAATTCGGCCCGCAGGTCGGGGTTACCCACCCGATCTGGCTGGGTGGGCACGTTATCGCCCACAACGGGGTAGTCACGCGAAAAACGCAGAGGAGCCACCAAGTTGTAAAGCGTGGGTGTTTTGTAGCTGCGCGTCAGACTCATGCGCACTTGGTCGCGTTTGGCCGGGTCGGGCTTCCACAAGGCGTGCAGCAATGGGGTCCAAACCTGGCTTTTGTTGCGCTTGAGGTCCTCGCTCACCTGCCCCTCGGTCAAAATACTTTCGTAGCGAACACCTGCATAGGCCGACCAATTGGCGTTGATTTTGAATTCGTCTTGGGTGTAGACCGCCCAACGGGTCGTGCTGGCCTTCAAGTTGCCACTGTCATCGCCCGCACCCGCGCTGGCCTCTTCAACACGGCGAACACCTTCTTGCTCCACACCACTGACCCACTGATGGCCGTTGTCGAGCACCCGGGTCCACTTGGCGTTCAAGCTGGTGTTGCGGTCGGTGAAGCGCTGTTCATCCAAGGCATTGGACAAAAGTCCCGTGCTGGTGAAAGCAGTCTGGGTGATGTTCTGTTTGTACTTGGCCTGGCCTAAACCAAAACGCACTTCAAGCCGGTCATCGGCCGACAATCGCTGGGCCCACTGGCCATTCAACCGGGCTGCAGCGTAACGGCTGTGGTTGTCGGTCAGCGCAATGTCGGTGATGCCAGGTGATGTCAATCGCCGCGCGTCGATACGGCCTTGCGCGGCGTATTCGGAATAAATCAAAAATGGCGTCAAGGTCAGGGTTTTGCCCTGCTCCCCTTTCCATTGCAAACGGGCGTTGGCATACACCCCTTGCCGACGCCCCGTTGAATCGGACATGCGCACTTGATCATCGCGGTAATCCGAATCGATTTCTGTCACGCTCTGGTCGTCACGGTGGTTGTCCATGGCCGACAGCGTGAAGGTGCCCGCCAGAGGCTCGGTTTTGAGGTTATGCACCCAATTAACCATGCTCGAGCCACGGCCGTTCTCTTGGCTGCCGGTGATTTTTAAATCGTCCGGCGTGGCTTTTCTGCCCTCGCGCAACACAATGTTGATGGTGCCCGCAATCGCACGGGCACCGGTTTCAGCCGTTGGTGCACGCAAAATTTCAATGCGCTCCACTTGCTCAGGGGTCAAGGAGTCCACCGAAAAACCCGGCGGCATGCGCTCGCCGTCCAGCAAAATTTGGGTGTAGCCACCCCCCAGTCCGCGCATGCGAATAGCACCGCCACGGCCCGGTGCACCTTGCACCGTAACGCCTGGCAAGCGCTTGAGCACATCACCCAGCGTCGCATCGCCTTGTTTCTCGATTTCTTCGCGGCCAATGACGATTTTGGATGCGGTGGATTCTTGCCGCGCTTCGGTGTCGTTGTTGCGGGTGCTGCGAATTTCGACACTGCCAAGGTCCGTTGCAGCAGGCGAAGTCGCAGGCGTTTGTGCCATGACAAGGCCAGGCACCGACATCACAGCGGCGAGCGTTGCCAGCACGCCCTTTGAAACGGCAGACCTTTGGCCAGCCAAAGGCTGAGCCATAAAAGAAGGTGAGGAGAGGGTGTAGGTAGAGCGCATCAACCCATTTTGACAGCCTACCAAGACATTTGTCATGAGCTCAGGCAAAGACCGGGGCTCTGGCCCAATCACTCACACCCGAACCGAGTAACCAGCCCCGCCAAATGGGATCACTCTTCCGATTTGAACAAAGCGGCCACCTTGCGCTTGGGTTTGATGTTGGCCGAAATCGACGAGCGGGCTGTTTTGGGCGTGGCCGCCTCCCAGCTGGGAGAAGCGTCGCTGGAGGCCGCTTCATAAGGCTTTTCAAAAAAAGGATCGCGGTTGATGGGTGCAGGGCGAAATCCCCCACGGCGCGGGGCGTCTAGGCCATCACGGGGATCAAACTCTTCGCGTCGGCGACCCTCGTAAGGGCGTGCGCGGGGACGGTCTTCGGCGCGCGTGCCCCACTTCTCGGGGGCGGGGCCAGTGGGAGCGGTGTCCAGCTGCAGAGTTTCAACGTCCAGCTTTTTCTTGATCAGCTTTTCGATGTCACCGACCAAACGGGCATCAGAGGGGCTGACCAAGGTCACGGCCAGGCCCGACGCACCCGCACGGCCCGTGCGGCCAATGCGGTGCACATAGTCTTCGGCGTTGAAGGGCACATCGAAGTTGAACACCGCGGGCACATCCTTGATGTCCAAGCCGCGTGCGGCCACGTCGGTGCAGACCAGCAAATCGACCTCGCCCTGTTTGAAGGCTTCCAGCGCTTTCAGCCGCTCGTCCTGGCTTTTGTCACCGTGAAGCGCAGCGGTTTTCAGGCCTTCACGCTCCAGCGAACGGGCCAGTCGGCCGCAGCCAAGCTTGCTGTTCACAAAGATGAACGCTTGCTTGATGCCCCGGTCGTCCAGCACCTTGCGGATCACGCGGCGCTTGTCGTCGTCTTGCGCGGCGTAAAAGCGCTGCTCCACCGTCGAAGCCGTTTCGTTGGGACGAGCCACTTCGATGGTGACCGGGTTTTGCAGGTAGCTGCCGGCCAGGCGCTTGATTTCGGGCGAGAAGGTGGCCGAAAACAGCAGCGTGGTGCGCTGCTTGGGCAAATAACTCAGGATGCGCTGCAGATCGGGCAAAAAGCCAATGTCCAGCATGCGGTCGGCTTCGTCCAGCACCACATATTCCACCTGGTTGAGCACGGCGTTTTTGGCTTCAATGTGGTCCAACAGGCGGCCAGGTGTGGCGACCAGTACCTCAACACCTTGCTTCAGCTCCAGCGTCTGGGGCTTCATGTCCATGCCGCCAAACACCACCGCGCTGCGCAGCTGGGTGTACTTGGCGTACATCTTGATTTGTTGGGCGACCTGATCGGCCAGCTCACGCGTAGGCAACAACACCAAGGCGCGAACCGGGTGACGCGCGGGCGAGGTGGAGGGGTTTTCGTGCTTGAGCAAGCGCTGCAACAAGGGCAGCGAAAAAGCCGCCGTTTTGCCGGTGCCCGTTTGGGCTGCGCCCATCACGTCCTGGCCCGTCAACACCACCGGAATGGCTTGGGCCTGGATAGGGGTCATGGATTCGTAGCCCATTTCGGCCACGGCTCGTGCCAGCGTGGGTGCCAGCGATAAATTGGAAAAAGAGTCGGTCATTAACCCGCTATTGTCGCATTTTGAGGTGACACCCCAAAAATTGGCATGCAGGTTCAGGTTTTGGGCAGTGTCACACCCACTTGGCCTTGGTACTTGCCGCCCCGGTCTTTGTAACTGGTTTCGCAGACTTCATCGCTCTCAAAAAACAGCACTTGCGCGCAGCCTTCACCTGCGTAAATCTTGGCCGGCAGCGGGGTGGTGTTGCTGAATTCCAAGGTCACATAACCCTCCCACTCGGGCTCGAAGGGGGTCACGTTGACGATGATGCCGCAGCGGGCGTAAGTGCTTTTGCCCAGGCAAATGGTCAGCACATTGCGCGGTATGCGGAAATACTCCAGCGTGCGGGCCAGTGCAAAACTGTTGGGGGGAATGACACACACATCGGCGTTGATGTCCACAAAACTGCGCTCATCGAAATTTTTAGGGTCCACCACGGTGCTGTAAATGTTAGTGAACACCTTGAATTCAGGAGCACAACGAATGTCATAACCGTAGCTGCTGGTGCCGTAGCTGACGATTTTTTGCCCAGCCGCATCCTTCCTGATTTGCCCAGGCTCAAACGGCGAGATCATGCCGTGCTCTTCGGCCATGCGGCGGATCCACTTGTCGCTTTTGATGCTCATCGCTCACCCTTTGAAGAAGGCCTGCATTTTAGGCCTCTTGCCTGCCAAAGGCCCTGGCCTGGTGCAAGGCCCGCAACGCAGAGTCACCCGTGCAACCCGAAAAACCATGATTTCGAAAGAAAATTAACGTCAGAACTACACCTTTTTGGAAATAAACATGCAAAGACGCACGTTCATTCAGGCCAGCTCCTTGTCGATTGGACTGCCCGGACTGGCAAGCGCCCAAACGGCCTACCCCAACCGTCCCATCAAATACATCGTGCCGGTGGCTGCAGGCGGAGGCTCAGACATGGTGGGCCGTCAATTTTGCGATCGGCTGGGCAAAGTGCTGGGACAAGCCATGGTGGTTGAAAACCACGGCGGTGGCGGGGGCGTGATCGCCTCGCAAATGGCCGCCAAAGCCAGCCCCGATGGCTACACCCTGATGCAGGGTTACGTCGCCACACACGGCACATCCCCCGCTACACGCAAACTGCCCTACGACCCGATCAAAGACTTCAGCCCCATCGGCATGATTGGCAGCACCCCCAATGTGTTGGTGGTCAACGCCAACTTGCCCATCAAGGACGTCAAAGCCTTCATCGACTACGTCAAAAAGAACCCCGGTCGGGTGTCCTACGGATCGGCAGGCGCGGGCTCGCTGACCCACCTCACGGCGGAGTTGTTCAAGGCACAAACCAGCGCTTTCATGGTCCATATTCCCTACCGAGGCATCGCGCCCGCCACCAATGATTTGATTGCCGGTCAAACCCAAGCCATGTTTCCGGGATTGGCGGCCGCCCTGCCCCACATTCGCAGCGGTCGCATTCGGGCTTTGGCGGTCACAGGCACGCAACGCCACCCGGCCCTGAAAGACGTGCCCACCATGGAAGAATCTGGGCTCAAAGGTTTTGATGCGCAGCAGTGGTACGGCGTGGTGGGCCCGGCGGGCATGCCCGCGGCGGTGGTCAAACAACTCAACGACGCCATGGCCACCGTCTTGGCCCAACCCGACTTTCGCGACAAACTGAGCGCCGAAGCGGTTGAACTCATGCCCATGAATCCCACGCAATTTGCCGACTTCATGAAAAAAGACTTGGCTCGCTGGACAGACTTGGCCAAAGAGCGGCAAATCAACCTCGACGCCGCTTGATCCAAGGCCCCAAGGCGCTAAGCCACTGGGTCCTGACACCGTGTCATGAGCCCGCCCCAAGGCGGGCACGCGCTCAGCGTGTGACGCGCCCCAGCACGCCTTGCACCAAATAATTCATTTGCAAAATCTGTGCATCGCTCAAGGCCTGCCCGGCAGGAACCACCTCTTTGCCCTCGTTGTCGGTGATGGGACCGACAAAAGGCTTGAGCTGCCCAGAACCGACCTGCTTTTGCTTGGCCAGGATTTCGTCCTGAACCTTCTTGGGCACCTTGGGGCCAAAATCGCCAACGCGGATCATGCCGTCCTTGACGCCGCCCCACACGCTGCCCGAAGTCCAGGTGCCATTCATGGCCGCCTTGACGCGGGCCGTGTAGTAATCGCCCCACTGGTGGGTCACGGCGATGATCTGCGCATCGGGTCCGATCTTGCGCATGTCGGAGTGGTAAGCCACGGCCATCTTGCCGCGCTCTTGCGCAGCGGCCATCACGGCGGTTGATCCCGTGTGGAACGCGATCACATCCACCTCTTGGTTGAACAAGGCCATGGCCGCTTCGCGCTCTTTGGGTGGATCGAACCAAGCGTTGAGCCAAACCACTTTGACTTGGGCCTTGGGGTTGACCGAGCGCATGCCCAAGGTGAAGGCGTTGATGCCCTGCAGGACTTCGGGAATCGGAAAGCCCGCCACATAACCGGCCACATTCGATTGGGTCATGCGCCCAGCGGCGATGCCTGCCAAGTAACGGCCTTCGTAATAACGGGCGTTGGACGCCGCGACATTGGGGGCCGTTTTGAAGCCGGTGACCGACTCGAACTTCACATTCGGAAACTCTTTGGCCACCTTGAGCGTGGGCTCCATGTAACCAAAGCTGGGCGTGAAAATGATCTGGTGACCTTGGCTGGCCAAGTCGCGGATCACACGCTCGGCGTCAGCACCCTCGGCCACATCGGCCACAAAGGTGGTCTTGACCTGGTCACCCAAAGCCTTCTCAACGGCCTTGCGGCCATCGTCGTGCTGACGCGTCCAGCCCGCCTCGGTGATGGGCGAGACATAAACAAAACCTGCCTTGATGGGCTCGGTCAGTTTGGACGGCGTTTGGGTTTGGGCCTGAACGGCAGGAAGAAAAAAGCAGGCGGCCACGAGCGTGGCAGCGAGGTTTTTATACATGGTAGTCCTCTACATGGCCCCGAGATTGAAAAAAACAAAGCCCGCCGGGGCGGCGGGCTTCGGGTATGGATTTTAACAAGCCTCGACGGCGCTCACGAGGGTGAACTTAAATTTCCTCTTCGAGTATTTGTCCGTGCTCTTTCAACCAAGCTTTGGATTTTTCAGCTCCGGGCACTTTGGCACGGACGATGTTCCAAAAAGCAGGCGTGTGATTGCCTTCAATCAAGTGCGCCAACTCGTGCACGATGACGTAATCAATCACCGACATCGGGGCCTTGATCAAGCGCCAATTCAGCCTAACGTTGTTTTTAGCCGTGCAAGACCCCCAACGTAAACGATCATCCACGATGACTGCCTCGGCTAGGTCAACCCCCAACTCCAGTGATAAACGCTGCACTCGCGGAAGAATCACCTCTTGGGCTTGCGCCTGATACCAATCTCTGAAAGCTTGCCGTGTCTGCAGGCGATCACCCTTCGGAATCACAAAAGCACGGTCAAAAACCACCCGAGCATCAGGTGCATCGGTCAAAGTGATCCTGTACTCGCGCCCCAAGTACAACGCCGACTCACCACTCACGACCTCTTTACCAGGTGCATGAGTGCCTTGGTATTTCGGTGCGTTTTGCAATTTTTCAAACAACCATTGCCGCTTGGACTGAACGACGCGATCAATGGCCTCGTCTGTGGCACTTTCAGGTGCCAACACAAGAATCGAACTGTCACGCTCTACCGTGATCGTGAGTTTCTTGCGTTTGGCAGAACGAACAGTGGTGTAAGTCAGGTTCATTCGTTGGCAAACTGAATCAGGTCGTTGTTTTTCTCGGCAATCTCCATCATCCGGCTGATGATGTGTTTGCGCTTGAGTGCCACGTTGGGCATCGTCATGAAC
>CAITSG010000105.1 GCA_903894995.1 uncultured Burkholderiales bacterium | reverse complement strand
GTCTCGTACTCAACGTGGGCGGTGTTGATCGTGATACCACGGGCTTTTTCTTCGGGTGCAGCGTCGATCTGGTCGTACGCTTTGGCCGAACCGCCGAACTTTTGAGCCAACACGGTGGTGATGGCGGCAGTCAGGGTGGTTTTACCGTGGTCAACGTGACCGATGGTGCCCACGTTCACGTGGGGTTTGGTCCGTTCGAATTTCTCTTTTGCCATATCTTCGACTCCGAAAAGTAGTGGTCAACAACCAAAACAGAGGGCACGCAAACCAAATTGCGTGCCCCGAAAACTGGTGCCCTTGGCGGGAATCGGACCCGCGACCTCTCCCTTACCAAGGGAGTGCTCTACCACTGAGCCACAAGGGCAATCTAACTTCTTGCAAACTCTCACCGACCGATTGGAGCGGGAAACGGGAATCGAACCCGTGTCATTAGCTTGGAAGGCTAAGGTTCTACCATTAAACTACTCCCGCACTGATTGCGCTGCACGAGTGGATGCATCGCCAATGCTTGGAAACCATTTCCAATTGCTCAAATCAACCGGCTCAGGCCAGTTTGCTGGTGGAGGAGACTGGATTCGAACCAGTGTAGGCGTAAGCCAACAGATTTACAGTCTGCCCCCTTTAGCCACTCGGGCACCCCTCCAGAAGCGAGTCTTTGATTATGCCATCTTTTTGTGAACCCCTGCAAGCCAGCTCATAAATTTTTCACCATTCGATGGATTTTTCGCCGCTTCGCACCAAAAAATCATTGGCCTTTGAGAAGTGACAACAGCCTATGAACGGAAGGGGGGCTCGCAAGGCCGACAATGGCGAGGGGTGGTTGGCCATCAGCACCAAATTCCGACCCGAATTTCCTGCCGCTTCGATCAAGACTTTTTTGGCCTGGGCCTGCGCGCCCCATAACATGAACACCACCGAGCTTGAACTTTGGGCCACTGTTTGGACCAACTGATCGCTCAAGACCTGCCAACCCCAGCGTGCATGGCTGCCCGCTTGACCAGCTTGCACCGTCAAACACGTGTTGAGCAGCAAGACCCCTTGCTTTGCCCAGCGCACCAAAGAACCGTCAGTGGGTGTGGGGGTGCCCTGGCTTTGCTGCAACTCTTTGAAGATATTGCGCAAACTGGGCGGCAGGCGCACACCAGGTGCCACAGAGAAGGCCAAGCCTTCTGCCTGGCCCGGACCGTGATAAGGGTCTTGCCCCAGAATCACCACCCGCACCTGACTCAAAGGGGTCAGACTCAGCGCCCGAAAGGGCTCAGGCGGGTAAATGGTGTGCCCATCATGCACCGCATCGGTCAAACGCTTGGACAATGCAAGCCCCACCTCGGAACTCAGAAAATCGACCACCAAGGGCCGCCATCCCTCGTCCAGACTTTGAAGATCCGCAGGCCAATTCAGTCCTGGACAACGAACTGCAGGTTCTTCCCCAAACCCCAGACTTTGCTGCCCCGTCATGTGGGTCATCAGGCAAACAGTTTGGCCAAGGCCTCGCCTGGCTCACTGGCACGCATGAATGCTTCGCCGACCAGGAAGGCGTTAACGTTGGCATCGCGCATGCGCTTGACATCATCAGCAGACAAAATGCCACTTTCGGTGACCAACAAACGGCCGGCAGGGACATGCGGCAACAAATCCAATGTGGTCTGCAATGAAACTTCAAAGGTTTTCAGGTTGCGGTTGTTGATGCCGACCAGCCGTGTTTTCAACTTCAGGGCACGGTCGAGTTCGGCTCTGTCGTGCACTTCCACCAGCACGGCCATGTCCAGGCTGCGGGCCACGGCCTCCATCTCGGCCATGTGGGCATCGTCCAGACAGGCGGCGATCAGCAAAATGGCATCGGCCCCCATGGCCCGGGCTTCGTAGACCTGATAGGCATCGGTCATGAAGTCCTTGCGCAGCACCGGCAGGTCACAGCTGGCGCGGGCTTGCTTGAGGTAATCCACACTGCCCTGAAAGAACTGCTTGTCCGTCAACACCGACAGGCAAGCCGCCCCGAACTCGGCGTAACTTTGGGCGATGTCGGCCGGGATGAAGTCGGCCCGCAGCACGCCTTTAGACGGGCTG
>CAITSG010000104.1 GCA_903894995.1 uncultured Burkholderiales bacterium | reverse complement strand
CTGCGGTCACCTTCAGCTTGGCCAGCACCGCCAACCAAAACACCCGAGGCTCGGGCACCGACGTCTTGACGGTCGGCCACTCGGTTGAAAACCTGACCGGTGGCACCGCAGCCGACACCTTGACCGGTGACGCCACAGCCAACGTCATCGATGGCGCGGCAGGCAACGACACTTTGAATGGTGGCTTAGGCAACGACACCCTGATCGGCGGCGCGGGCCGAGATTTCTTTGTCTTCAACACCCGACTGGGCACCACCAACATCGACACGGTGGTGGGCTACAACGTGGCCGACGACACCATGCGGCTCGAGAACACGGGCATCTTTACCGCCTTGACGCTCACCGGCAATTTGGCGGCCACCGCCTTCACCCTTGGCACCGGTGCCACCACAGCGGCGCACCGCATTGTTTACAACGCCAGCAACGGGGCTTTGCTGTACGACGCCGACGGCACCGGTGCCGTGGCCGCCCTGCAATTTGGCACCTTGCAAGGCGTGACAGGCACCTTGGTCAGCGCCGATTTTGTGGTGATTTAGGAGGTTTGAAGGGTTCGGTCGATTTGTGGTGTTAATGCAACAATAAATTGTCAAAAGCAAAAAAAGCTTTAAAAGCAAGCACTTGCTTGACGTCTTTGATAAATTAAATGAGAATTCGCTCGCGGAGACGAATTTGTTGTTTTCGCATTCACCACGAAAGGAATCCAGATGAAAACTTTGAGTCTTTTGAGCACGCGCATGTATTGCGCTGCGGCGGTCAAGCGCCAAAAGGGAGCCACCATCATTGAGTACGTGTTGTTGGCTGCTTTGATTGGTGTTGTGTTGATCACATCATTCGGCACTTTGACAGACGCAATATCTACTGCCTTTACGACCATCTCAGGCAAGATCAATCAGACCCCCTAATTGAGTTGACGTGAGAAGTTTCACTTTGACCGCCATTGCCCTCTTTTTGGGGGCTTTGGTGACTTTTTTTGTTGGACGAACACTTGGATTGGTCGGTTCGGATTCAACCTCTACCGATATTCGTTTGGTTGTTGCAGCTTCAGCCATTAACCCCGGTCAAACCATTGAGTTTTCACAACTTAAATTGGTGTCTTGGCCGAAAAACAGTATCCCTGAACAATCTTTTGATAAAACATCACTCGTTACTGGGCGTATTACTAAGCAGGCAATTTATCCTGGCGAATTGGTCCTGGAGCCCAAGCTTGCTGCTCTTGATGCCAAAGGCGGTTTGGCCTCTACGATTGAATCTGGCAAACGCGCCATTTCTGTGCGTGTGAATGATGTGATCGGAGTGGCCGGATTCGCTTTGCCAGGCAGTTTTGTCGATGTTCTGGTCAGTGCCAAAGATTCCGCCGATGTGTCTTTTTCAACAACAGTTTTGACACGAGTCAAAGTGTTGGCAGTGGCACAAGAAACCCAAGCCGATCAAATGAAGCCAAAGGTAGTCAACGCTGTAACTCTGGAATTAACTCCGCCTGAAGCCGAAAAGTTGGACTTGGCTCGCAGCATTGGTGCTTTGTCTTTGATCTTGCGTAATGAAAACGATACAGCAACAGCCAGTTCAGATGGAACACGTTTGAGCGATATTTTGAAATCCCCACCCCAAGTGCCAGCACGCGTTAATTCTGCACCTGCAACACCTAGGCCCTCTTCGGCTCCACGTCCAGCCCGTCCCGCCTCTGATGAAACTAATACGGTGACCTCGATTCGCGGCATCGCCAAGCGCGAGGAGCAACCATGATGCCGAACCTGAATCTTTTTATTTTTGGCCGCGTTGCCAGGGTCTGGGTAGTGGTTTTTTTGCTGTGGGCCTGTGCCAGCTCAGCCCTGGCTCTGGAAACCCGTGAATCACTGATGGTCAAACCGGCCTCTGAAGCCTCGAGCAGGTCCGAGTCCAAAACGCCGCCCAAACGGGTGGTCAAAACGTCCAGCGCTGCCGAGTCCAAAGCCGCCGACAAAAAAACCGTTCGCCCGGCCCCAGCGCTGGCCCAGCCCTTGGTCGTCAAATCGGTCTTGCCGGGCAATCGCTTGCCTGTGGTGCTCGACATCGCCGCCGGGCGCGCCCATGTGTTGGTGCTGCCTTTTGCCGCCAGCCGCGTGGCCGTGGGCAACCCGCAGGTGGCCGACTTCACCTTAGTCAAAAACAACGAGCTTTACATCCTCGGCAAAAGCGTTGGGGCCACCAACCTGATTTTGTGGGACAAATCTGGCGAATCCCGCACCGTCAACCTCACAGTGGGTGTGAATCTGGGCGTATTTGCCGACGTGCTCAGCCGTGTGCTACCCAATGAAAAAGACATCAAACTCACCAGTGCATCGGGCTCCATTGTTCTCAGCGGCATGGTGTCTGACGCCATTGCGGCCGACTCGGTAGTCAACTTGGCCCAAGCCTTTTTGCAACAGCTACAGCCCGGCAGTGGCTTCGGCGGGCAAGCTTCTGCGCTCTCAAGCAACCCTCAGACTGGTGGCAACAGTGGCCCATCGTCAACATCCGGCGGTGGTGTCAATAACGCCCAGACTGGTGCCTTGGGCAATTTGTCGGCCAATGCCCAACGCGCCCAAGTCATCAACCTCATGCGCATCCGCGACCCGCAACAAGTTATGCTGGACGTCAAGATCGCCGAAATCTCAAAAACCCTGCTCGACAAACTGGGCGTCAAAGGCGTTGACCGCGACGGTTTGATGCGTTGGAACATCATCTCCAACGTGGTGGGCGGTGCTTCCGATGGCAGCCTGGGTGTCTTGCTTGGCCGCGGCGTCACTGGTACAGGGACCATGCTCGAGGCTAAGAAAAACGATGGCCTGGTCAAGATCTTGGCTGAACCCACCATCGTGGCCATGAGTGGACACGAGGGGAAGTTTCTGGTGGGTGGCAAAGTTTTTATTCCCGTCACTCAAAACACAGGAACCGGCTCGAACGTATCGCTCGATGAACGCGAGTTTGGCGTCGGCTTGAAATTTGTGCCTACCGTCCTCGATGGCGGCCGAATCAGCTTACGCGTCGCCTCCGAAGTTTCGGAAATCTCCAAAGAGCCATTGGTGTTGTCGGTGGGCTCTTCTACGTCCATCTTGCCAGCCATCACCACCCGCAATGTGTCCACCACTGTGCAGTTGCGCGACAGCCAGAGTCTGGTGATCGGTGGCCTCATGCGTAACAACATCACCGAATCGATCAAAGCCTTCCCTTTGTTAGGGGAGATCCCGATCTTGGGTGCCTTGTTCAGAAGCACTGAATTCAATTCTGAGTTGACCGAGTTGATCGTGGTGGTCAGCCCCCGACTGGTCAGCGCTACAGACAAATCCCCCGGCTTGCCCACAGACCAATTTGTGCCGCCCTCTAGAGCCCAGTTGTTGCTTGAAGGCAAGATGGAAGGGAACCCTTCACCGGTTAAGCCCGCCGTTAAAAAGTAAGGACACTCGCGAGATGACCATCACATCGACCCCTTATTCATCGGTAAATATCTGGCTTAAAAATCGTTGCCTTCAGGCGGTAATGGGCGTTGTTTGCGCTTGGGTTCTCTGTGGCTGCGAGAGCACCACGCCCGCTCTGGATGCCCGCTTCGGTCAAGCCTTGAACGAGGCCAAAGAAGGTCAGAGCCTGCCCCCCACACCAGTGGTGTCAGGGGTGTCTGCCGGGAATCCGGTGGGCCAGCCCACCTCCAATGAGCTCATCAGCGGATTCGATGCCCAGCAAAAAGGGCGCGCGGTACCGCCAGCGTTCAGCACCGCGAGATGATGATCCGGTCGCAGCAAAAACAACAAGGTGTTTTCACGGTCATCACCGCATTGGCCGCTGTCGTATTGCTCGCTATGGTGGGCCTAGCGGTTGACAGCAGCCGCCTGATGGTGGTCCGGGGTGAGTTGAAAAACGCCACAGACGCATGCGCCTTGGCAGCCGTTGCCGAGCTCAACGGGCAGCCCAGGTCCAC
Organism: uncultured Burkholderiales bacterium; assembly: GCA_903894995.1. Taxonomy (GTDB): domain Bacteria; phylum Pseudomonadota; class Gammaproteobacteria; order Burkholderiales; family Burkholderiaceae_C; genus Limnohabitans_A. The sequence continues at coordinate 2,355 of CAITSG010000104.1, read as the reverse complement.
TGAAAAGGCCGCTGAAATCGGTCAAAAGCTCACGGCTAATTGGTTTAAAAAAGACTTTCAATCCAGCCCGATTGATATGACCATCACTTTTGGCCAAGGCCTTAACACCGATCCCTACACCGCACCCAGCGAAACCGATGTGACCTCTCGGGTTGTCAAGTGCGCTGCGAGCTACGCCGGTTGGACCAATTTTCTGATGGGCATCATCGGTTTGGCTGAGTTAGGGCCTACGGCGGTGTCGATCGCGGGTCAGTTGCCAGGCAACAAAGTGTGTGCACTGCCGCTGGCACTCCAGCTTACGCCCAGCACGGTCACCGCCTACAACAGCAATTTGGTTTATAGCAACGCTAATTTCGCCCTCAAGGTAGTCGAGTTGTCGGCGTCCCCCCTGTCTACGGACAGTGTTTATGCTAATCAAATCCAATCTTATGGTGCTTGCAATGTGGTCACAAGCAGCAGGACCCTTCTCAGAAGAGACCCCTCCATCACTATAACCAACGCCCTGAAGGCGCGTTACAACGCCGATACCCACGCTGCCCATGGTGTGGGCGTTTCACCCCGGTTCTTTTTGGCTGTGCCTGTGGTCACATCCAGCGGTCTTATGCGGGGTTGGGCCTGTGTTCGATTGAATTCAAACGGAGGCGTGGACTACGTAGGCAGAGCCGATAACATTTTGCGCTTTCCCAATTCGGCTTGTATCGCCACCGGCATTGCGGGTGGCGGTGCCGGTCCCTTTGTACCGGTTTTGCTGCGCTGATCATGAACAAGAAAAGCCAAAACGGTGCAGCCATTGTGGAACTGACGATTGTTCTGGTTTTCGTATTGATCCCTCTTTTGTTGGCGGTGCTTGAGTTTGCGCGTCTGATGTACGCCTACAAAACACTGGTTCACCAAGTCAATCACACAGCCCGCTACTTATCGGTTCAAATGCCGGGCCTCAACCACGACAAAGCCATTTGCCTTTTCAGAACAGGCCAAGCGGTAGCACCCTGTAACGCCGCCGATGATTTATTGAAGGCATTTGATGATCCCGATTTTCAAGTGCTCATTTCGGATTCGTCCAACAGCACTCTCCATGCCCAGTGGGAGACCAGTACTCTGACTGTGTCCAGCCACATCAATCTGGTCACTGTGAGTGCCAAAAATTTCAGCTACAGCTTCGATTTTTCAAAAATGTTTGGTGAGCTTGCAATCAAGTTCTCACCGGTTTCGGCCACTTATCGGCAGGTGAACTGACATGCCCAAGTTAAAACAACAAAAAGGGGTGGTGTTGTTGGAGTTCACGCTGTGCTTTGTGATTTTCTGGATCGTGTTCATAGGTGTGATCGAGTTCAGCCGCACCCTCGTGTCCTGGAATGCAGCGCAAGAAGCAACTCGTATGGCGGCCAAAATGGCCAGCACCTGCGATAAAAGCGCAGATCAATCCTCCCGTATCAGAAGCAATTTGAGATATTTGCTTCAGTCCGCAGGTCAAGTGGATTTAAGGGAACGCATCGATTGGCTTGAACTCGAATACTTCCCTGTCGGTTGCACTGCCAATACCTGCGAGCAGGTGCAAGCGCGGCTGAATGACGTCCGATTGCAGTTGATGTTTTCTGGCTTTGCCGGCTTTCCTGTCGAAATCTTGTTGCCCGAAAACCGGACGACCGTGATGCGTGAAAGCATGCAAAACTTTCTAGTGAGTATTCCGAGTTCAGGAATTCCGAACGGCGGTCTGAATGCAGAAACTTGCCAGTGATCAATTGAGGCTAACCCATGCACATCCTAATTTACGCTGCCCCTGACTGGTTGATTCCTTCGGGGTATGAGCCACGCAAAAGCGACAGGCTCACAGTTTTGACTGGTAGCTTGGTCGATATGGCCGATCTAGTGGTTGTTCGCAAACCTGATGTGCTGCTGGTTGCAGGTTTTTCAGACTCTTCTGCCTTGTTGGTGCAACTCGAGCACTTATCTAAACATTTTCTTCATACAGCGGTCATGCCTGTTTGCGAAAACCCTGAACCAGAATTTCTGTTGAGAGCCATGCAAATAGGTGTGCGCGAAGTTCTTTCAGTCAACGGACGGCATTGGAGTGAAGCACTCGACCGTGTCAGGGGGCGCCTCGATATTTCACAAAATGGCGTCACTCAGCGGGCCTCGCTCAAAGTCGGCTTTTTGTCGGCCAAAGGCGGCGACGGCTGTACCAGTTTGGCGGTCAACATGGCGGCGGCTTTGGCCAAAGACACGGCGGCCAAAGTCTTGCTGCTCGACTTGTCTTTGCCTTTTGGCGATGCCGACGTTTACCTCACCCGCAAACCAGTCGAGCACGATTTGGCCGACTTTTGCAACGAGGTCAACCGCTTGGATGAGGCCTTG
>CAITSG010000103.1 GCA_903894995.1 uncultured Burkholderiales bacterium | reverse complement strand
GGCCACGGCAAGATCTTGGGCGGCGGCATGGTGGGCACGCACGCGGGCGACATGATTGGCGAGATCGCTCTGGCGATTGAAATGGGCGCTGACGCCGTCGACATCGGCAAAACCATCCACCCCCACCCCACGCTGGGCGAAAGCATCGGCATGGCGGCGGAGGTGGCGCATGGTAGTTGCACGGACTTGCCGCCTAGCAAGAAGTAAACGCACTTAGCCGATAGCCACACAAAAGCAAAAGCCCGAACCGGCAACGGTTCGGGCTTTTTAGCGGGTGGCGCATACCTGGCTTTGGCTTTTACTGTGTCGTGGTGACTCGTGTTCGTTTGGTCTCGCGCTTGAGCCGAATTTCGACTGTTCTGCCGACTGCGCTGGCCGCTTTGACCAGTGTATCAAGCTGAATGGACAGGTTGCTCGGGTCAAGCACACGGTCCAATTGGGAGCGGCTGGTGGCCATGCGTTGTGCCATGTTCACCTTGCTGAGCTTGCCGCTTCGCATGGCGTCGTCCAGTTGCTCGGCCAATGCGCGTTTGAGCGCACGGGCCTGCACTTCTTCATAAATGCCGTCCTCTTTGAGGAAGTCATCAAAACTGCTGCCCGTGTGGGGATTGACTTTAGTTGCTTTGGCCATTGAGCCACTCCTTCAATCGTTTGGTCGCCAGTTCAATATCGGCGGGGTTGGTTTGCTGGGTCTTCTTGACAAAGGCATGCAGCAAAATCATTTCGGACTCCTCCACCGCAAAAAGCACGCGTGCGATGCGGTTGCCGATCTTGCTGCGAACCTCCCAGATTGGCCCTCGCAAGTGATCGACCCGTGGTTTGCCTATGGGCCATTTGTATTGAACATAGGCAATGTCTTCACCGACGGTTTGGCGATCTGCTTTGTCCAAAGTCTTCAGCCATTCGCGTACAGGTTCGCTGCCAGAGGCAGAACGGTAGAAGATTGCAGGGATTTTTCTGCTCGTCGACATCGTTCCAGTGTACCTTAAAAAGTACTTTTTGACGTTCCCGTGAGTGCCGACGCCGTGGACATCGGCAAAACCACCCACCCGCACCCCACGCTGGGCGAAAGCATCGGCATGGCGGCATAAGTGGCACTCGGCAGTTGTACGGATTTGCCGCCTGGCAAGAAGTAAACGCTTCAAGCACCAAATCAAAAAGCCCGGACGGAGAACCTTACGGACTTTTTGTATTCTGTAAGTTTCAGCTCTGCAGCCACAAATCCAGTGGCATGCCCCCCGTGCCAATGACCAGTGGCTGTGCCGGTGGAAACTGCTGCACAAATGCGCTCAGGCCCGACACATTGCCTAGGTTGTGGCCGCTTTTGACTTCCAGTGCGTGCAGCGTTTGGCCGTCGCGCAGCACGTAGTCCACTTCTTTTTGGCCGTTGTTCCAGTAATGTATGAGTGGGTGGCGGCTACTGTGAGTCAAGTGCCGGGCCAGCAGCTCGGTGCCCACGGCGCTCTCGGCCAGACGGTCCCACACGTCGGGGCGTGCTTGCGCCGCTTTCAGGCCCACACCTTGTGCCACCCAGTGGCAGCCCATCAGGGCGTTGTTGAACACTTGCAGCTTGGGGCTGGATGCCCTCTGGCGCACCACTTGGCCCATGTATTTGGGCAGGCCGCAGGCCATGCCTGCCCCTTCGAGCAGATCGAGGTAGTGGGCGAGGGTGGTGGTGTTGCCCGCATCGTCGAGCTGGCCCAGCATTTTTTGGTAGCTGAGTATCTGACCGCTGTACACGCAGGCCAGGTCAAACACGCGGCGCAACAGGGCAGGCTTTTGTACTGGGGCCATCAGCAGCACGTCTTTGCTGATGGTGGTTTCGATCAATGCGTCGCTCACATAAGCGGCCCAACGGTTTTCGTCGTGCACCAAGGGGGCTGCGCCGGGGTAGCCGCCATAAAAGATGAACTGCTCCAAGCTAAAGCCAAAGGCGTCGCGCATTTCGGCGTAGCGCCAGTGGCCCAGGCGGGTGATCTCAAACCGTCCGGCCATGCTTTCGCTCAAACCCCGTGCGATCAGCAATGGTGCAGAGCCGAGGATGACCACACGCAGATCGCGACCCGCGGCGGTGTCTTCGTCCCACAGGCGTTTGACTTCTTCGGTCCAGTTGGACACTTTTTGTATCTCGTCCAGCACAAGCACGCAGCTGCCCGCTTGGGCCGCGAGCGCTCGGGCCACTTGCCATTGGGTGCTCAGCCAGAATTGGCCTTGCAGACCGGGGCCATCGGCACTGGCACTGTGCTGGGCTTTGGGGCTGGTGCTTGGCTTGTCTTGAGCGTCCTGTTCCAAGCGCTCCAGCGCCTGGCGCACCAGTGTGGTTTTGCCCACTTGGCGTGGGCCAGCGACCACCTGTAAAAACAGACGCGGCTCTTTGAGCCGGGCAATTAGAGGGGCAAGTTCTTCGCGTTCGATGGTCATTTTTGATTTGCTCAATGCATTGAGTAATTTAACTCATTGTATTGAGTAAATTAAATTCCATCTGTGCACGCTCGTCAATGCGCCTCAAGCTAACAATCCTCAACCCACTCATGATCTGAAGAGCTGGCAAAAAATGAACACCAAACGCTTTGCCTCGCAGCTGCTCAAGACCAAGGCCGTGTCCACACGCGCCTTGCCCAAAGGCATTGAAGTCACTATTTACCGCTATGGCGGAGGGCGAGAACGGAAGCAAAGCAAACGTTGTGACCCCGCCCCGCAGGTGTACGACTTGGTGTTGCAAGCCGTGGGCCGCACGCCCAACGGCAAAAAACCCGCCGCTGAAAAAGCAGACATGATTGGCGAGATCGCTCTGGCCATTGAGATGGGCGCAGTCGCCGTGGACATCTGCAAAACCATCCACCCCCACGCCATGCTGGGCGAAAGTATCAGCATGCGGCGGAAGTGGCACATGGCAGCTTCACGTATGTGCCACCAAGTCAGCGCTATTGATCCGGCCCTGTGAAGTTTGAAGTGAAAAGCTTGTCTTGGGCACAGCGAAAAGCCATGCGATCCGTTTGGGCGCCGTTCCCACAAAAAAGCGTTCATGCAAACCTCATCGGGCCGATTCAATAAGCGCAGCCAAGGCGTGTGAGTGGTGGGTGTTTTCGTTGCAGTTTGAATTCGACGGCGCTGGGCAGCATCAAAGCGCGGTTGATCTCGCGCTTCCTGGGGTCAAAGATGGCCGCTGGTGTGCCAGCAGGTGCCCAGAACCCATGCGATGTGCCGGCGTCAAAGTTCTTGAGCCCCCACTCTTTGAGCGTATGCGCATCGGGAAACATGGACAAGCGCGGTGGCAAAGTCACAGCCAACAATCACAGACGCCCCGAACGAAGGTGCGAAAAGGCCATGCTGGGATCGAGCAAGTAGTCCACATTGCCCCCCAGAAAGTCTTGCAAGGTGCATTGCTGCGCACGACCAAGGGAAATTGCAAACGAGCACCTGTTGCCACCGGGTCAATGTTTCGGTCATGGTCAAAAGTCATCTTGGGCGTGATGCAGGGCACGATGGAGACACCACTGCCCGAGTTGCACAAAAAGATGAAGCCATCGGGTGCGCTTTTGGCGGCCAAGTGGCTCCCATACCCGTGCCCTGTTGGCTGCAATCGAATGATTTTTTCATCCACGATGAGGTGTAATGTGCTGCGTCCCTGCAGCCCACGAACCATTGCCACCATGTTCTCATTTCTTTTTCGAAAAACGCTTGCCTCGACTTTGATGGGGCTCATTTCACTGTTGAATTTGACCGCGCATGCGGCCGACTACGCCGGTCCGCTGTTTGACGCGCACCTGCACTACAACACCGAAGCCTGGAACGGTCAAACCGGTCCGCATCCTGTACCCGATGTGTTTGCACGGATGCAGCGAAGTGGCGTCAGGGCCATCGTCTCCAACTCGCGCCCCAATGATGGAACACTTGCGCTGGCCCAAGCGCTCCCCGAGGCTGCCACAGCGGGCGTGACCGTTGTGCCTTTTGTTCGCCTGTACCGCAACCGCGCTGACTATGACGCTTGGTTTCGCGATGACAGCATTTATGACATGGTGCTGGCAGAACTCGCGCGAGGAACCCCGGTGGGGCCTTATCGGGGCATTGGCGAATTTCATCTTTATGACAGTGCCAATGCCAACGGCACCGTGGCCCAAAAGCTGATGGTGTTGGCCGAAGAAAAGCAGTTGGTGGTGCTGGCCCATGTGGACGATGTCGCGATTGACCTGTTGATGGCCAACACGCCGTCCAAGGGGCAAAAGTTGCGCTTGATCTGGGCGCACACGGGCATTGGTGGCCCACCGGTCACGCGCGTGGAGGCCTTGATGGCCCAGTACCCTGGCTTGATGGGAGAACTTTCTTACCGTCCTGGCTTGACCTGTGACACAGGTGTCTTGTGCCCGGAATGGCGTGCGCTCATGCTCAAATACCCCGGGCGTTTTTTGATCGGGTCAGACACTTGGATCAATCAACGCTGGCAACAATATGAAGACAATATGCGGGGCTACCGCGTTTGGCTGGGGGATTTGCCACCCGCTGTGGCCAAAAAAATAGCTTGGGAGAACGGTTCGGCCTTGTTCGGCTTGCGTCGCTGAACAGCCCTGCCAGTTCGGCATTTCTCGGGGTGCGCTCAGACCCGCCACAAATGGTCGAGAGGCTGCGTTGCCCCGGGGAACACCGTGTCCATCGCACCCGTACCCAACTGAAATTGCCTTTGCACAATCGGCATGATGAGTGAGCGAATGTCCCGTGTTGGCCGCAAGTCCCGACCGTCCAGCAATTGAGGGCGTCCCAACCCTGGCCAATCGGTGAGGACTTGGCCACCAGCGACTTGTCCACCTGCAACAAACGCTACGCTTGCCGTGCCGTGGTCAGTGCCTTGGCTGCCGTTCAGGGAGGCGGATCGGCCAAATTCAGTCATCACCAAAACCGTGGTGGTGGCCCAGTGCACCGAGAGCGATTCACGCAAACTCGCCAGCGCTTCGTCCAATACAGGCAGCAACCGGCCCAGGCGCGCGGTTTGTTGGCTGTGCGTGTCCCATCCACCCACTTCGAGCCAAGCGACGCGCGGGCCACGCGCTGCTGACAAGAAGGCCCCTGCTTGTTTGGCCAACGCGGTTAGGCCTGCACCCGTTGAAGGTTCAGCACCCATCGACTTGTCTTGCTGCGCCATGGCCTGGGCCAAGGCGCTGGCCAAAGGCACATCGTCGGCGTACATGGCGGCGATGCGGTCGAGTGTGTCTTGCGATTTGTTGGACCTGCGGCTGGGCGTCCAGGTGTTGGCGCGGTCAGCACCGCGCAGGGCCAATGGCATGGCCGGTGTCATGGCCACAGCTGAGTGCTGCGAGGCTTGCAGGGCACGCGCCAGCCAACCGGTGCTCAACACAAAGGGCCGGTCACCGCCGCTTTCAAGTTGCTGTTGGGCATCGAAGTGCGACCGTTCACGGTAAGAGCTGGCCACGGCATGCACAACGGCCAATTCTTTGTTTTGATACCAACGGTGCAAATGGGCCAAGCCGGGGTGCATGCCAAAGGTGCTGTCCAATGGCAGCGCCGCGGGTGTTTCTAAACCGCCGCGCAAGGCTGCCCAAGCGGGGTCGCCCAGTGCAGGCACGGCAGACAAGCCGTCCAAAGCGCCCCGCAGAAGCACCACCACCAAGCGCTGCTCCGACGGCGTGTTCTCAGCTTGGGCAGCCAAAGCAAGTCGCGCCGGCAACAGGCCCGTTGCTGCGAGACCAGCCCCCAGGGCCAGTTGTTGCAGATGCGCGCGACGTGATAAAGATGGACTGGTCATGGGCTTATCTCCGCATCAGTTCTGGGCTGGCCAATGCAAACGCCAGCGCTTGTGCGCCACTTTCGGCACGGGCGATGGTTTGCGCGGTGCTGGTGCTCAAGTGGGCGCCGAAAGCTTGTTGCATCACGTCTCTCGCATCGATGTCTTTGCCGTACAACTCGCCATAACGCTCAGCCCACTGAATCCGTTTGATGACCGCATCTGGCGAGAGCCAATCCGCGCTCAGGTCGGGCCAGCCCTGGGGAGAAGGCGCACGCGCCATGGCTTGCCCCATGGTTTGTACCCAATACGCAGAATTTTCGACGTTGATGACTTTCTTTTGCATCAGGCGATGGGCCGAGATCAAGCACTCTTCGGGACGCTTGAATTTGGGGGGGAGATCTTCTTGCCATGCCAAATCATGGCTGAACAAGGCCACAGCCACAGCTTTGAGATC
>CAITSG010000102.1 GCA_903894995.1 uncultured Burkholderiales bacterium | reverse complement strand
CCATGACCGCTTCAGAACTCAGCGCCCTGCTGGTGCTCGCCACCGTGAGCAGCTTCACACCCGGGCCCAACACCACCTTGTCGACCGCCATGGCCGCCAACCACGGGCTGCGCAGGGCCATGCGCTTTGTGTGTGCGGTGCCGGTGGGCTGGGGCATTTTGTTCGTGCTGTGCGCCACGGGCTTGGGCGGTTTGGTGGTGGCTTTTCCGCCTTTGCGCTGGGGCATCGTGACGCTGGGCACGGGGTATTTGCTGTGGCTGGCCTCGCGTTTGTGGCAAAGCGGCAGCTTGCAGCAGGCCGACAGCGCCAAACTGCAAGTCGGCTTTGTGCAGGGCGTGGGCCTGCAGTTCCTCAACATCAAGGCCTGGATGCTGGCGCTCGCCATCGTGGCAGGCTGGGTGGCTGGGCGCGAAGACGCCACGGCCCGCACGCTGGTGCTGCTGCCCATCATGGTGGCCTATGGCTTTTTCAGCAACCTGACCTACGCAGTGGCAGGCTCCATGCTGCGCCACTGGCTGGCGCACGGCCGCCGCTTGCTGATGTTCAACCGCTGCATGTCGGTGGCGCTGGTGGCCACGGCCTTGTGGATTCTGAACGGCTTGCGGCAAAGCGCAGGCTAACAGCGCACGCCAAGCCGGATGTTCGCAAGGCAACAAATCCACCCCAATCACAACAAACCGCACCTCCTATGAACAACGCCCCTCAACAACGCGAAAACCTGGGCCTTTGGCTGGGCCTTCTGGGCGTGTTCATTTTTGGACTCACCTTGCCCATGACGCGCCTGGCCACGGGCACGGTGGACGCGCCGCAAATGTCACCCTGGTTTGTGACCTGGGCACGGGCCGCACTGGCGGGGGGACTGTCGCTCGCCTACCTGTTGGCCGTGCGTGCACCGCGTCCCACCGCAGCGCAACGCGGCCCCTTGCTGCTCTCGCTCGCGGGCAACGTGATCGGCTACCCCTTGCTGCTGGGCTGGGCGCTGCGCCATGTCACGGCCAGCCACGCCGCCGTGATCACCGCCTTGCTGCCGCTGGCCACAGCGGCAGCCGCCGCTTGGCTCATGCACCAACGCGCACGCCTCGGGTTTTGGGTGTTTGCCGCTTTGGGCAGCGCCCTGGTGGCGGTCTACAGCCTGCTGCGCGCATCACAAATGGACAATGGTGTGGCGCAGGGCTTTGGCCTGACCTGGGCCGACACCCTGTTGGTGGGTGCGGTGCTGGCCGCTTCGCTGGGTTATGTGGCCGGGGCCAAAGTCACGGCCAGCCTGGGCGCGGAAAAAGTCATCAGCTGGGTGTGTGTCATGGCCTTGCCCATCACGCTGCCCGGGGCCTGGCTCACCTGGCCCGAGCAAACCATAGCGCCCCTCTCGTGGCTGGCCTTGCTTTACGTCGGGGTGTTCTCGATGTGGGCCGGGTTTTTCGCTTGGTTTCGCGGCCTGTCACTGGGCAGCCCGCTGCGGGTGAGCCAGCTGCAATTGCTGCAACCTTTCATCAGCATCGTGGCCGCTGTGCCTTTGCTGGGAGAATCGCTCGATGGCATGACCCTGGGTTTTGCCCTGCTGGTCGTGGCCACGGTGTTCATGGGGCGGCGCATGGCCAACACCCCAAAAACCCACTGAAGAGCCCACCGACAATCCAAAAGAGCAAAAAATTGAGGAGCAGAACATGAAATGGCAAATGGCCCGACGCGCCGAAAAAATGAACCCCTCGGTGATCCGCGAGATCCTGAAAGTCACTGAAAAGCCCGGCATCATCAGCTTTGCGGGCGGCCTGCCCTCGCCGCAGACCTTCCCCATTGACGCCATGCGCGAAGCCAGCGAGCGCGTGCTCAGAGATGACGGCAAAGCCGCCCTGCAATACGCCGCCAGCGAAGGCTATGCACCGCTGCGCGAATGGGTGGCGCAAGACCTGCTCAAGCAGGGCATGAACGTCAGCCCCGACCAGGTGCTGATCACCACCGGTAGCCAGCAAGGCCTGGACCTGGTGGCCAAGATCCTGATCGACGCGGGCAGCCGAATTTTG
>CAITSG010000101.1 GCA_903894995.1 uncultured Burkholderiales bacterium | reverse complement strand
TCGCCCGAGTCCTTCAGCCTGATGGAGTCGGTGATGATCGTGGCCATGGTGGTGCTCGGTGGCGTGGGGCACTTGCCCGGTGTCATTTTGGGCGCTGTACTGTTGTCAGCTTTGCCCGAAGTGCTGCGCTATGTGGCCGGCCCCTTGCAGGGCATGACCGGCGGACGCCTGGACGCGTCCATCTTGCGCCAGTTGTTGATTGCATTGGCCATGGTGAGCGTGATGTTGATTCGCCCGCGTGGCCTGTGGCCGACGCCTGAGCATGGCAAGTCTTTGCCAACGCCTAAAGCCTGATTGGAGTAAGCATGACAAATACCAATCAAACCAAGCAAAAAGACACGGTTCTGAACGTGTCCGGTGTGTCCAAGCGCTTCGGTGGCCTGCAAGCCTTGAGCGATGTGGGTATCAAAATCGAACGCGGTCAGGTGTACGGCCTGATCGGCCCCAACGGCGCAGGCAAAACCACCTTCTTCAACGTGCTGACAGGCCTCTACACGCCCGATGGCGGCAGCTTTGAGTTGGCAGGCAAGCCCTACCAGCCCACTGCGGTGCACACCGTGGCCAAGGCCGGCATTGCTCGCACCTTTCAAAACATCCGCCTTTTCGCCGAAATGACGGCGTTGGAAAACGTGATGGTGGGGCGCCACATTCGCACCCATTCGGGTCTGTTGGGTGCCATGTTCCGCACCCCGAGCTTTAAGGCGGAAGAAGCAGCGATTGCCCAGCGCGCGCACGAGCTGCTGGACTATGTGGGCATTGGAAAATTTGCCGACTACAAAGCCCGCACCTTGAGCTATGGCGACCAACGCCGGCTCGAGATTGCGCGAGCATTGGCCACCGATCCCCAGTTGATTGCGTTGGACGAACCCGCCGCTGGCATGAATGCGACGGAAAAAGTCATGTTGCGCGAGCTGATTGACCGCATCCGCAATGACAACCGCACCATTTTGCTGATCGAGCATGACGTCAAACTGGTGATGGGCTTGTGCGACCGCGTCACCGTGCTGGACTACGGCAAGCAAATTGCCGACGGTACGCCCGCCGAAGTGCAAAAAGACAGCAAAGTGATCGAAGCCTACCTGGGCACCAGCGGCCACTAAAAACTCTTCATCTACCAGGGTGGCGTGTGCCACCCCAGAAGGAAAGCAAATGACCAGCAATACATTGCTCCAAGTTACCGGACTGCAAGTCGCCTATGGCGGCATCCAGGCCGTCAAAGGGGTGGATTTCGAAGTCCGCGAAGGCGAATTGGTAACCCTCATCGGCTCCAACGGTGCGGGCAAAACCACCACCATGAAAGCCATCACCGGCACGCTGCCTTTGGCCGGGGGCGATATCGCCTATATGGGCAAAAGCATACGCGGCCAAGGCCCCTGGGACCTGGTCAAGCAAGGCCTGGCCATGGTGCCGGAAGGCCGTGGCGTGTTCACCCGCATGACCATCACCGAAAACCTGCAGATGGGCGCGTACATCCGCTCTGACTCGGTTGGCATTGCCAATGATATCGAGAAGATGTTCACCATCTTCCCGCGTTTGCGTGAACGCAAAGACCAACTGGCGGGCACCATGTCTGGTGGCGAGCAGCAAATGCTGGCCATGGGCCGCGCCCTGATGAGCCGTCCCAAAGTCTTGTTGTTGGACGAGCCTTCTATGGGGTTATCGCCCATCATGGTTGACAAGATCTTTGAGGTGGTGCGCGATGTGTACGCCCAAGGCGTGACGGTGCTGCTGGTGGAGCAAAACGCCAGCCGTGCGCTGGCGATTGCCGATCGCGGTTATGTGATGGACTCGGGCCTTATCACCATGACCGGTGTAGGCAAGGACATGCTCGAAGACCCCAAGGTGCGCGCAGCTTATCTTGGCGAATAAGCGTAGCTTGGATACCGGATCAAGACCGGTATGACAGTCTTGGATGCATCCCCTCGGACCCGTGTGTGTCACCCCGGACTTGATCCGGGGTCCATCTTGTCAGCATGCACGGGGAGTGGATACCGGATCTTCGTCCGGTATGACATCTGCATTGAGCTCAATTCCCTTGACACGCGTCCATCAATCTTCAGTCCACTCGAGCGCCGCTTGCCTTGACCACGCTTTCATAGCGCGTCAGCTCTTTCTTCATGAAGACCCCAAACTCCTCGGGCGTGTTCCCCACAGGTTCCGCCAACAACTGGGCAAAGCGTGTTTTGGTTTCTGGGGCTTGCAGTGCAGCCACAAAAGCCTTGTTCAAACGGTCCACCACATCGCGCGGTGTGGCCGCTGGTGCGACCAGCCCCCACCAGGTGTCGATTTCAAAATCCTTGAGTGTTTCGCTCATGCTGGGGATGTCGGGCAGGGCGTTGCTGCGCTGGGCGGTGGTGACGGCCAGGGCCTTGAGGCGCCCCGCCTTGATGTTGGCCGCAGCCGTGGCCAGGTTGTCAAAGTTGAAGTCGACTTGCCCCGACAACAAAGCCAGCTGCGCGGGGTTGCCACCGTTGTAGGGAATGTGCACCGCAAAAATGCCCGCAGCCCGCTTGAACATCTCGCCCGCCAAATGCCCCGCGCTGCCGTTGCCACCGGAGCCAAAGTTCAGTTTGGCGGGGTTGGCCTTGGCATACGCCACCAAATCGGCCAGCGTGTTGATCTTCAGGCGCTGTGCGGTTTCGGCGTTCATCACCAGCACATTGGGCACGCGCAGCATTTGCGTGATGGGCGCAAAGTCGCGGCTCGCGTCGTAAGGCATTTTGGCGAACAGCCAAGGGTTGATGGCATGTGTGGCTGTGGCCGCGATGCCGATCGTCAGGCCATCGGGCGCGGCTTTGGCCACCAGGTCCGCGCCCAAGTTGCCGCCCGCGCCGGGACGGTTTTCAATGATCACTGTGCCCAGGCTGTCTTTCACACGCTCGGCCAGTGCACGCGCCGTGACGTCGATGGGGCCACCGGGCGCGTAGGGCACGATGATGCGGATCGTTTTGCCCTGAGCCCAAGCTGGGGCCGAGAGAGCGATTGAGGCCGCAGTGAATTGGCGGCGGGTGATCAAGGTCATGAAGGGTTCCAGAAAGAGGGGGTTCAGGCTTTGGCTTTGTCAGCCTCGGAGGTGAACGAATCGGCGAAGAATTCTTCTTCGGGCAAACCACCTTGGGCCACATAGTCGCGTTTGGCCGAGTCCACCACGATGGGCGCGCCGCAGGCATAAACCTGGTGGCCCGACAGATCAGGAAAGTCCTGCAACACCGCTTGGTGCACAAAGCCGGTGCGGCCCGTCCAATGGTCTTGCGCTTCGGCATTCGAGATCACAGGCACATAACGCAAGTTGGGCATCTCGGCCAGGCGGGCCTCCACCCAATCGGCCATGTACAGGTCTGCCAGACGGCGGCCGCCCCAGTACAGCGTGGCGGGGCGGGTGATGCCGCGGTGCTGCATGTGTTCGATCAGCGCCTTGATGGGCGCAAAGCCTGTGCCCGAGGCCAGCAGCACGATGGGCTTGCCGCTGTCCTCACGCAGGTAAAAGCTGCCATACGGTCCTTCGGCACGCAGGATGTCTTTTTCTTTCATGGTCGTGAACACCGGGTCGGTGAATTTGCCGCCGGGCATGTGGCGAATGTGCAGTTCCACCGTGGGCGGTGCCACCTCCAAGGTGTGCGGCGCATTGGCCATGCTGTAGCTTCGGCGCGAACCGTCTCGCAGCAAAAATTCGATGTACTGACCGGCGTGGAACTTCATCACGTCGTTGGCGGGCAGTTGCAGTTTCAACACGATCACATCGTGTGATTTTTTCTCCAGAGTGACCACGCGCACCGGCATTTTCTTGACGGGCAAGCCGCCTTCAGCGGTGACTTGTTTCGATTCGAGCACCACATCGCTTTGTGCGGTGGCGCAGCAGGTCAGCACCAGGCCTTGGGCTTCTTCATCTGCCGACAAAGCTTTGTCTTGGTGCGGGCCGTGCACCACAGTGCCCGAAACTTTTTTGCATTTGCACGAACCACAAGCGCCGTCCTTGCAGCCATA
>CAITSG010000100.1 GCA_903894995.1 uncultured Burkholderiales bacterium | reverse complement strand
GCCTCAAAGTGCTCGAAGCCTTCAAGAAGTCGGGCATCAAGCCCGAGTGGATGGTGCTCGAAGTGCTGCCCGTGTTGCCACCGGACTTGCGTCCCTTGGTGCCTCTGGACGGTGGCCGCTTTGCGACCTCCGACTTGAACGATTTGTACCGCCGCGTCATCAACCGCAACAGCCGCCTGCGCCGTTTGCTGGAATTGAAGGCGCCAGAGATCATTGCGCGCAACGAAAAGCGGATGCTGCAAGAAGCCGTGGACAGCTTGCTGGACAACGGCCGACGCGGCAAAGCCATGACCGGCGCCAACAAGCGCGCCCTGAAGTCTTTGGCCGACATGATCAAAGGCAAGAGCGGTCGTTTCCGTCAGAACTTGCTGGGCAAGCGCGTCGACTACTCTGGTCGCTCCGTGATCACCGTGGGTCCAACCCTCAAGCTGCACCAGTGCGGCTTGCCCAAGTTGATGGCCATTGAGTTGTTCAAGCCTTTCATCTTTGCGCGTCTCGAAGCCATGGGCATCGCGACCACCATCAAGGCGGCCAAGAAAGAAGTCGAAGCAGGCACTCCAGTGGTGTGGGACATCCTCGAAGAGGTCATCAAAGAGCACCCCGTGATGTTGAACCGTGCGCCTACGCTGCACCGTTTGGGCATTCAGGCGTTTGAGCCTTTGCTGATCGAAGGCAAAGCCATTCAACTTCACCCTCTAGTTTGCGCGGCCTTCAACGCCGACTTCGACGGTGACCAGATGGCCGTGCACATTCCGCTGTCGGTAGAAGCCCAGATGGAAGCCCGTACCTTGATGCTGGCTTCCAACAACATCTTGTTCCCAGCTTCGGGCGAACCTTCCATCGTGCCTTCTCAGGACGTGGTGTTGGGCTTGTACTACGCAACCCGCGACCGCATCAACGGCAAAGGTGAAGGCCTGATCTTCGCTGACATCGGCGAAGTGCAGCGCGCGCTTGATGCGGATGCAGTCGAGTTGGCTGCCAAGATCAACGTGCGCATGACCGAGTGGACCAAGGACAAAGTCACGGGTGAATTCACTTCATCGGTGTCGATGGTCGAAACCACCGTGGGCCGCGCTTTGCTGTCGGAAATCTTGCCCAAGGGCCTGCCTTTCTCCAACCTGAACAAGGCGTTGAAGAAGAAAGAAATTTCCAAGCTGATCAACACCGCATTCCGCAAGTGCGGCTTGAAAGAGACCGTGGTGTTCGCTGACAAGCTGTTGCAAAACGGTTTCCGTTTGGCCACACGCGCCGGCATCTCGATTGGCATTGACGACATGTTGGTGCCACCCGAGAAGCCAGCCATCATTGAAGCCGCAGAAAAAGAAGTCAAAGACATCGAGCAGCAATACGTCTCGGGTCTCGTGACCTCTGGCGAGCGCTACAACAAGGTGGTGGACATCTGGGGCAAAGCCGGCGACGTTGTGTCCAAGGTGATGATGGACCAGTTGCGCAAAGAGCGCACCATTGACCGCCACGGCAACGAAGTCGACCAGGAATCGTTCAACTCGATTTACATGATGGCCGACTCCGGTGCCCGCGGTTCTGCTGCGCAGATTCGCCAGTTGGCCGGTATGCGTGGTCTGATGGCCAAGCCTGACGGCTCGATCATTGAGACACCCATCACGGCGAACTTCCGTGAAGGTCTGAATGTGTTGCAGTACTTCATCTCGACACACGGTGCGCGTAAGGGCCTGGCCGACACGGCTTTGAAGACGGCCAACTCGGGTTACCTGACCCGTCGCTTGGTCGACGTAACCCAAGACTTGGTCGTGACCGAGCTCGATTGCGGCACCGTCGATGGCTCGTTGATGCGCGCCATCGTTGAAGGTGGTGAAGTGATCGAATCGCTGCGCGACCGTATCTTGGGCCGTACCGTTGTCGAAGACGTCCTGCACCCTGAAAACCGTGCCGTGCTGGCCGAAGCGGGCGTCTTGCTCGACGAAGACATGCTCGACGAACTCGAAGCCGCGGGCGTGGACGAAGTCAAAGTGCGCACCGCATTGACTTGCGCCACACGTTTCGGCTTGTGCGCCAAGTGCTACGGCCGCGATTTGGGCCGTGGTGGCCTGGTCAACAACGGCGAAGCTGTGGGTGTGATCGCTGCACAGTCGATTGGCGAGCCCGGTACCCAGCTGACCATGCGCACCTTCCACATTGGTGGTGCGGCTTCGCGTGCAGCGGTGGCGTCCAGCGTGGACGCCAAGTCCAACGGCACCATCGGCTTCAATGCCACGATGCGCTATGTGACCAATACCAAGGGTGAGTTGGTGGTGATTTCCCGTTCCGGTGAAATTGTCATCAGTGAACACGGCCGTGAGCGTGAGCGTCACAAAGTGCCTTATGGTGCGATCTTGTCGATCAAAGCCGACCAGACCATCAAGGCCGGCACTATTCTTGCAAATTGGGACCCACTGACACGACCGATCATCACGGAATTCGCCGGTCAGGTGAGGTTCGAGAACGTCGAAGAAGGCCTGACAGTGGCCAAACAGCTGGACGAAGTGACTGGCTTGTCGACCTTGGTGGTCATCGATCCCAAGCGCCGTGGCGCTGCCAAGGTCATCCGCCCTCAGGTCAAACTGATCGATGCCGCTGGTAAAGAAGTCAAGATCCCCGGCACCGACCATTCGGTGACGATTGGCTTCCAGATCGGCTCGCTGATCCAAGTTCGCGACGGCATGGATGTGGGCCCAGGTGAAGTCTTGGCCCGTATCCCGGTCGAAGGTCAAAAGACCCGAGACATCACCGGCGGTTTGCCCCGTGTGGCCGAACTGTTCGAAGCCCGTACGCCCAAAGACAAAGGCATGCTGGCCGAGATCACAGGTACCGTGTCGTTTGGTAAAGAGACCAAAGGCAAAGTCCGCTTGCAGATCACCGACCCTGAAGGCAAGGTCTGGGACGAACTGATCCCCAAAGAGAAGAACATCCTGGTGCACGAAGGCCAAGTGGTCAACAAGGGCGAGAGCATTGTGGACGGCCCTGCCGACCCACAAGACATCTTGCGATTGTTGGGCATCGAAGAGCTGGCCCGCTACATCGTCGACGAAGTGCAGGACGTTTACCGCTTGCAAGGCGTGAAGATCAACGACAAGCACATCGAAGTGATTGTTCGTCAGATGCTCCGCCGCGTGGTGGTCGAGAACATTGGTGAGTCCACCTATATCTCGGGTGAACAAGTGGAGCGTTCCGAAATGCTCAACACCAACGACGCACTGCAAGCCGAAGGCAAGATTCCTGCGACATTCAGCAACTTGTTGCTGGGTATCACGAAGGCCTCCTTGTCGACCGACTCGTTCATCTCGGCCGCTTCCTTCCAGGAAACGACACGCGTGTTGACCGAAGCGGCCATCATGGGCAAGCGCGACGAATTGCGTGGTCTGAAGGAAAACGTGATCGTGGGGCGTTTGATTCCTGCCGGTACGGGTTTGGCATATCACAAAGCCCGTGCTGTGAAGGACGCCATGGACGACGCCGAACGTAAAGCCATTGCCGATGCGGAAGCAGCAGACTTGGCTGGTGAAAGTGTTGAAGATGCAGTCACGGATTCTGGCGAAGCTGCCTGAGCCCTGAGATCATCGTCAAAGCGGTGATCTTGATCAGCCCCTGAACTGCTGCGCGGTCAGGGGCTGTTTCATAGCCAAGACAACAAAGAGGTGTGCATGGGTATTTTGATCTTTGGGGCATTGGTTTTGGTCACTCTATTTTGGTCTGTGGGAGCGCACAATCGATTGGTGCGTCTTCGATCAGAAGTCATCAGGCAGTGGAGCAGTGTCGATGCGGTTTGGCTGAGGTTGCTGGTCCGATTACAAGGCGGCTTGGCGGCACGCGAGTCCTTGTCTAAAGAGGATGACCTGAAAGAAATCGAACTCTTGCAAGCGGCCTGTGAGGCATTGCTGGAAGCTTTGTCGCAGATGCGATTGCAGCCCTTGGTCCAAAACCATCAAAAGCAAGTGATCTCTCAGCATTTGAAATTGATTGGAGAGATCAGGTTGTTGCAACAAACGGCGTCTGCACCGATACAGCCCGATCTTGAAATTGCGCTGAGCAGAATGAGGCAGACCCTGCCTGCGGCTGTGATTCCGTACCATGTGGCCGTCGCTGCATACAACGATGCTTTGGCGATGAGGCCAGCGGCTTGGTTGGCCAAGCGTTTGAACTTCAAGCCCGTGATGAGGATGGATTTGACGCTGACATCGAATTGAAGAAAACTAAAAATGAACCTTACTTCGCCGAAATTGTTACCCTCAGCGCAGTCTTTGCCATTGTGGCGTCTGTTGCAAGCAACCGCTTTGGTGGTTCAAGCGGTTAAAGAAGGACGCTCATTGACAACCCAAATCGACACTGTCGCCAGTGAATTGCGGCCTGGAGTCCAAGCACTCAGCTTTCAAGTCATGCGCCAATGGGGGCGAGCCGTTGCCTTGCGTGGAAAACTGGCCGCCAAGGCTCCACCGCCTGCTGCAGATGCACTTCTTTGCACAGCGCTGGCCTTGTGCTGGCGTGATTCAGATGCACCATACCCAATACATACATTGGTCAATCAAGCTGTTGAAGCAGCACAAAAACAACGAGATACAAAGGCTCAAAGTGGCTTTATCAATGCCTGTTTACGACGATTTATGCGTGAAAGAAATGTGCTTATTGCAGAAACAGAGGGTTCAATGGAGGCACGCTGGAATCATCAACGATGGTGGATTGAGCGTTTGCAAGAGGAATACCCTGACCAATGGCAGAGCCTCCTGGATGCCGCGCAAAAGCCAGCACCGATGACTTTGAGGGTCAATCTCAAACATCACAGCGTAGTGGACTACCAGCGCCAGTTAAATGATGTGGGCATCTTGTCAAAAATCGTCGGTGCGCAGGGTCTACAACTTGAAAAAGCCGTGGCAGTGCAGCGGTTGCCTGGATTTGCTGAAGGGCATGTTTCCGTGCAAGACGCAGCTGCCCAATTGGCCGCGCCATTGCTGACGCAAGGCATGGACACTCAGCACCCATGGCGAATTTTGGACGCATGCGCCGCACCTGGTGGGAAAACCGGACATTTGTTGGAACTACTTGAACATTCGCAAGTCTGGGCCTTGGATGTTGATCCACGACGTGCTGAGCGAATACAGCAAAATTTGACACGACTAAGAGTTCACGCCAAGCTGATCACGGGCGATGCAGAGCGTACACAAGATTGGTGGAATGGTGTTCAATTTGACGCTATTTTGCTCGATGCCCCGTGCACGGCATCGGGCATCGTGAGGCGACATCCCGATGTGCGTTGGTTGCGCCGTGCGACAGACAGTCAGAAATTGGCAAATCTTCAAAGACAAATCCTGCAAGCACTGTGGCCACTGTTGGTCCCTGGGGGGCGAATGCTTTATTGCACCTGCTCCGTGTTCAAAACCGAAGGCGAAAAGAACATTCATGCGTTTCTTCAGAACAACGCTGATGCCCAATTGAACCCATCACCAGGACATTTGATGCCAGGGCAAGTCCCCGAAGGCCTTCCATTCGAGCACAATGCACTGGGTGAACATGATGGGTTTTATTACGCACTGTTGGAAAAACGCTCGGTTTGAACTGTGGATTCGGACAGGATGTTTGCTGGGCGCTTGTTTATTGGCCCAAACCCATGTCTGGGGACAAAGTGCGACCCTTGAATTGACAAATTTGAGAGCCAGCCGCCTGGACAATGCCCTGGTTTTGAATGCACAGTTAAAGCTGGAATTGGGACCAGTTGTGGAGGATGCCTTGGTCAAAGGCCTGGCGGTTCACTTCATGGCTGAAGCTGAAATGATGCGCGATCGGTGGTATTGGTTTGATCGCAAAGTAGGGGTCGTCACCCGCTATTACCGTCTGGCATTCCAGCCGCTGACCCGTCGTTGGAGGTTAAATGTTTCATCGGACCCCATTTCAGGAACAAGTCTGGCGGGCAGCATTTCGCAAAGTTTTGAAAGTCTCAGCGAGGCATTGGGCGTCATTCAAAGACAAAGCAATTGGAAGGTGGCGGACGCCAGTGAACTCAGCCCTGATTCAAGGCAATATGTTTTATACCGATTCAAGCTGGATGTATCACAACTACCACGTCCCTTTCAGATTGCAGCAGGCAACCAAACCGAGTGGAATTTGCAAGTTGCAACCCAGTTGCGACTGAGCGCAGAAATGGTGCGCTGAAGTGAGTATGTTCAATGGGCCGTCATCAAAATTGTCGGCGCTGTCGTCGAAAGCCAGTCGCTGGTTGATGATGATTGGTGTGCTGGCGGTTTTGGTCATTGGCTTGGGCTTATTGGTGTTGCTGACACAGGCCACAGGCAACCGTGAACGATACAACCAAACCTACGATTGGTTGGTGATGGTCAATGCCATTGTGGCCATGGGTCTGTTTGTGACCATCGTTTGGGGCATGTTGCGTTTGTTGTTGCGTTTGCGACGAGGTCAATTCGGTTCTCGCTTGCTGGTCAAGCTCGCTGGCATATTTGGTTTAGTAGGGGTAGTGCCTGGGATCTTGATCTACGTGGTGTCGTATCAATTCGTGTCCAGATCGATTGAAAGTTGGTTTGACGTCAAAGTGGAGGCCGCCTTGGTGGCGGGATTGAATCTCGGGCGAGCCACCTTGGACACGCTGAGCCATGAGTTGACCAAACAAACAATAGCAGCAGCTTCAGACTTGAGTGACGTGAAAGAGTTGCAAGTGGGACTCGCGATCGAGAAAATCCGACTGCAAATGGGCGTTAGCGATGTGGTGTTCTGGACGGAAGGAGGCAAAAGTTTGGCCAGCAGTGGTCAATCAAGATTTCAAATCCGGACAGATCGACCCACCGTTCAACAAATCAAAGAGGCTCGGCAAAAAGGCAGCTTGGCGTGGATAGAAGGCCTTGACGAGTCAATGCCAGGCAACGATAAAGCCAAAATTAAAATATTGGTCCTCATACCTCAGCAAAGTCTGGCTTTGAACGAAGAGCGACGCCTGATGTTGGTGACACAAGAACTGCCACCCACCTTGGTCAACAATGCATTGGAAGTGCAAAACGCATACAGGGAGTACCAAGAGCGTGCATTGGCGCGTGAGGGTTTAAAGCGGATGTACATCGGCACCTTGACACTGAGTTTGTTCTTGGCAGTATTGGGGGCCATTTTGTTGGCAGTATTACTGGGTAACCAATTGGCTAGACCTTTGTTGTTGCTGGCCCATGGAATGCGGCAAGTGACAGCCGGGGATTTACGTCCCAAGTTGGCATTGCAAGGCAAAGACGAGTTGGGTGGGTTGACCCGTTCATTTGCGGATATGACACAGCAACTGGCAGATGCACGCGCGAGCTCCGAACGCAGCTTGAGTCAATTGGGGCAGGCGCGAAGTAATTTGCAGACGATCTTGGACAATTTAACAGCAGGCGTGATGGT
>CAITSG010000099.1 GCA_903894995.1 uncultured Burkholderiales bacterium | reverse complement strand
GCCCCAGCGTTTCAAGCGCCTGGCTTGTGGCGGTGCCAGCCGTGCCGAGAGCGTTTTCAATGGCCTGCAAGCCCTGCTGGCCGCAGGCCTTGACCCGCAAGACTGGGTGCTGGTGCACGATGCGGCGCGTTGTTTGGTGTCGCCCGAGTCGGTGAGCCGCTTGATCGAGACTTGCCGTGATGACGAGGTCGGTGGCCTGCTGGCCCTGCCTTTGCCCGACACGCTCAAAACCGAAGAGGGTGGGCGCGTGGCGGCCACGGTGCCGCGAGAGCACAAATGGCTCGCGCAAACCCCGCAGATGTTCCGTTTGAAAGTGCTGCACGATGCGCTGGCCGATGTGGCAGGCAGTGGTTTTGCAGGCATCACCGACGAGGCCAGTGCCATCGAACGGCTGGGTTTGAAGCCGCGCTTGGTCGAAGGCTCGGCACAGAATTTCAAAGTCACTTACCCGGCCGATTTCGCTTTGGCCGAAGCTATTTTGAGGAGCAGAGCATGAGCGCTGGCATGAATTTCAGAATCGGTGAAGGCTGGGACGTCCATGCCTTGGTGCCCGGACGCAAGCTCATTTTGGGCGGCATCGAGATTCCTCACACCTCAGGCCTGCTGGGTCATTCGGACGCCGATGTGCTCTTGCACGCCATCACCGATGCGGTGCTGGGCGCGGCGGGTCTGGGCGACATTGGGCGGCATTTTCCGGACACCGATGCGCAGTTCAAGGGGGCCGATTCGTCGGTGTTACTGGCCGAGGCCATGCGCCGGGTGCGTGAGCGTGGTTGGGAATTGGTGAATGTGGACAGCACCATCGTGGCCCAGGCCCCCAAACTCGCCCCGCACATGGCGTTGATCAACGCCTCGGTGGCCAAGGCTTTGGGCGTTGCGCCCGATCAAGTCAACGTGAAAGCCAAAACCGCCGAAAAGCTCGGCCCCGTGGGCATGGGCCAGAGCATGGAAGCGAGTGCCGTGGTGTTGTTGCACAAGGCCTGCTGAGCCCCCCCGCGGCGTTTGCCCACCGCATTGCTTGCGCAGCCCATCATTCCGCAGCAGCTTGCCTGAGTTTCATCAGCGCCATCAGGCCGCCCGAGCTGTTGTTGAACACCGAAAACGTGCCCCCCATGCGCTGCACCGAGCGCTCAACAATCGCCAGGCCCAAGCCCGAGCCGGTGGCCGATGTGCGCGCGGTGTCCCCGCGGTAAAACGGTTGGGTCAGGTTTTTGAGGGCTTGTTCGGAGACGCCCGGGCCTTGATCGCGCACACGCAGCAGCACCCAGCCGTCGTGGACGCGGGCCACAATTTCGACACGGGTGATGCCGTCGCTGGGGCTTTGCCCATAGCGGCGTGCGTTTTCCAGCAGGTTGGACATCACGCGGCCCAATTCAACCGCCTCGGCCTGCACATGCAGGTCTTCGCTCACATCGACCGCGATCTCAAAACGTTGGTTGTGCCGCCAAGGCGCAATACAACGACTGATCACGCCGGACAGCAAAACAGGCCCTAACTCCGTGGCCTCGGGACGGGCGTAATCAAGGAATTTGTCGATGATTTCGTCCAGTTGTTCGATGTCAGCGGCCATGAGCTCGCGGGCCTCGGGGTCAGCGACGCTCAATTCGGTTTCAAGCCTCAGCCGAGCCAAAGGGGTGCGCAAATCGTGGGAAATCCCGGCCAACATCAAGGCCCGCTCGGCTTCGATTTTGGCCAAGCGCTCGGCCATGCGGTTAAAGCCGATGTTGACCTCGCGTATTTCGCTGGTGGCCGAGCTTTCGTCCAAAGCAGAGGTGTTGAAATGGCCTTCACGAACTTGGCTGGCCGCATAAGACAAGCGTTTGAGGGGGCGGTTGATCAGTCCGGCCATCACGGCCGCACCGAGCAAGGACAAAAAGCTGGTGACACTCAACCAAATCAACCAAGCACTGCCGCCCAAGGGTCTGAGTCGGGCCGCGTCCATTTGCAACCAGTAACTGTCGCGCTCAATGTCAAACCCAATCCACAAACCATCTTCATCATTGACACGGGATGCAACGGTGGTGCCTGGCCCCAGACGCTTGACCATTTCCTGAACCAGTTGCCCTTCCATGCCGGAGTTGGCAAATGGGTCCACGGCGTCTTGGGGTTCGCGTGTCTGGATGCGCACGTCCTCTTCGTCGGCCAAAGTTTTGAGCAAAGAAACCCGGGCAATGGCGTCGGTGTGAATCAAGGCCGTTTTGGTCAGATTGACCACGGTGGCAATTTGATGGGCATTGCGCAAAATCCGGGGTTCGTACTCTTGCGTTTTGAACATTTGCAACCAGGCCAGGCTGCTGAACAAGATGAGCAAAGCCAAAAAAATGAAGGTGCGCCAAAACAGGCTCAGTTTGAGCCTGGGAGGCGGTTTCACCGGGCTGGGCAGTTCAGCTGAAATCGGGCCTGAATCGATCACGGTTGACCATCGGGCACAAACACATAGCCCACGCCCCAGACCGTCTGGATGATTTTGGGAGAGGCCGGGTCCAGCTCGATCATTTTGCGCAGACGGGAAATTTGCACGTCCAGGCTGCGGTCAAAAGGCTCAAATTCACGTCCACGCGCCAATTGGGCCAATTTGTCGCGTGTCAGCGATTGACGGGGATGCCGCGCCAGTGCTTTGAGCATGGCAAATTCCCCGGTGGTCAAGGGCATGTCCAGGCCGTCTTTGCTCAGCGAGCGGGCCCCCAGATCCAGTTTGAAGTGGCCAAAGGTGATGACCTCGTCCTCGGTGGAGGGTGATCCGGGCAACTCGGTGACGGGTCTGCGCCGCAAAACCGCATGGATGCGGGCCAACAATTCCCGGGGGTTAAAAGGTTTACCCAAGTAATCATCGGCACCGATTTCCAAACCATGGATGCGGTCTTCGTCTTCGCCCTTGGCCGTCAACATGATCACCGGGGTTTTGGTGCCGGTTTTGCGCAGTCTCTGGCAAATGCTCAGACCGTCTTCACCGGGCAGCATCAGGTCCAAAACAATCAGGTCGATGGTTTCTCGCTGAAGAATCCGGTCCAGAGCTCGTCCGTCTTCGGCCTGCAAAACGTCAAACCCTTCTTGCGACAAAAAACGACGCAACAAATCCCGAATGCGGGTGTCATCGTCCACGATGACGATCTTGTCCAGACGAGCAGAGGTACTCATGCTCTTACTGGGCTGCCCAGCCGCCGTCCATGTTCCAAGCCACACCGCGCACATTGTTGCCAGTGGGTGAGCAGAAAAACACCGCCAGATCACCCAACTCTTCGGGCGTGGTGAACTGCATCGAGGGCTCTTTTTCTTGGAGCAAGACTTTTTTGGCCTCTTCGTTGGACAAACCCATGGCGGCTGCTTTGGCGTCCACCTGTTTTTGCACCAGCGGGGTCAGCACCCAGCCGGGGCAAATGGCGTTGCAGGTCACGCCAGTGGTGGCGTTTTCGAGGGCGGTGACTTTGGTCAAACCCACCACACCGTGTTTGGCGGCGACATAAGCCGATTTTTCTGCGGAACCCACCAGACCATGAACCGAAGCCACGTTGATGATGCGGCCCCAGTTGGCCGCTTTCATGGCGGGCAGAGCCAGTCGGGTGGCGTGGAAGGCGCTGGTCAGGTTGATGGCGATGATGGCGTCCCATCGCTCCACCGGAAAGTCTTCGATCTTGGCCACATGCTGAATGCCGGCGTTGTTGACCAAAATGTCCACTCGACCAAAGGTGTCGGCGGCAAACTTCATCATGGCTTCGATCTCAGAGGCTTGGCTCATGTCGGCGCCGTGGTAGGCCACTTGGACACCCAGGGCAGCAATTTCGGCCTTGGGGCCTTCGGTGTCGCCAAAGCCGTTGAGCACGATGTTGGCGCCTTGTTTGGCCAAAGCCTTGGCAATGCCCAAACCGATGCCGCTGGTGGAACCGGTGACCAACGCTGTTTTACCTTGCAACATGATGACTACTCCGAAAGATGAGAAAGATGAATTAGGATGTTCAACAGTCCATTATGGCGCTGCCCAAGCCCAATTTGAATTGCAACGCTGCCAGATTGTTTCCGATTGT
Source organism: uncultured Burkholderiales bacterium (assembly GCA_903894995.1). GTDB lineage: Bacteria > Pseudomonadota > Gammaproteobacteria > Burkholderiales > Burkholderiaceae_C > Limnohabitans_A. The sequence goes on along the minus strand of CAITSG010000099.1, from coordinate 25,018 downwards.
CATGACCAATACACACCATTCTCTTAACCAACAGCCCGAGCTTGAATTTGTCGATTGCCCGCACCCCGAAGGCCATCACCGCATGGCCTATTGGCGCTGGGGCAAGCCGCAAGCGCAACGAGTTTTGGTGTGCGCCCACGGCCTGACACGTCAGGGGCGCGATTTCGACCGCTTGGCGCAAGCCTTGGTGGCCCAAAGCACCGAAGCCCTGCAAGTCATTTGCCCCGATGTGGCCGGGCGCGGCCAAAGCGAGTGGTTGAACAACCCTGCGCTGTACCAAATCCCCCAATATGCGGCCGACATGCTGGCCATGCTGGGCCAGGTGCAGGCGCAACTGGGGTCCGTGCCCATGCAAAGCCTGGACTGGGTGGGCACCAGCATGGGGGGGCTGATTGGTTTGGTGTTGTGTGGCCAGCCCGGTTTGCCTTTGCCAGCTCCCATTCGCCGATTGGTGTTGAACGATGTGGGGCCGGCCATCACCTGGTCATCGGTGCAACGCATGCAAAGCTATGTGGGCCAATACGACCAATACCGCGATCTGGACGAAGCCGCCGCTGTGCTTTGGACGCTGTCGCAAGGCTTTGGCCCAGTCTTGCCCGAGGTCTGGCGAGAAATGTCTGCGCACATGACCCGACCCGGCACCCCAGATGGGCTGACCTTGCATTACGACCCGGCCCTCGGCGTGCCCTTGCGGGCCATGACCCCGGAAATCGCCGCCGCAGGCGAGGCCACTTTGTGGGCTTTGTACGACCAAGTTCAAGCCCCAACCCTGCTCATCCGAGGCCAGGATTCCGATTTGTTGACCCCCGAGACGGCCCTCGAGATGACCCGGCGCGGTCCACACGCTCGCCTGGAAACATGGCCCGGTTTTGGCCACGCACCCACTCTGACTGGAGAAGACCAAATTCGGGCTCTGGCCTCTTTCTTGTTGAGCGATTGAGCCCATGGTCGGCCCCACCATCAGCCACTCAGCCAGCCCCATGTCCCCGCCCGGGCGCATGCATGCCCCGGCCTCGACTGTTGTCGCGCCATCGCTCCCCGTGGTCCAGGCTGCCGAGTTGCCCCCCGTCATGTTGGCCACCGCAGAGGCCGAACAGGGCGAAACCCTGGCCAAAGCCCGTGCTTTTGCCGAGCCCTTGATTTCGGGTGGATGGCTTGACACGGGTGAAAACATCCTCGCCCATGCCGATGCCATGGCCGCCATCTTGTCGGACATCGGCGGCTCGGTGGCCATGCAAGCGGCTGCTTATTTGGTCTATACGTGTCCCCACCTGAACAAGCCCGAAGAGGTGATTGCCAAAGCATTTGGGCCGCATTTGGCGCAATTGGCCATACAGACCAATCACCTGGTGCATGTGCAACGCCTGTCGCGTGCCGCTGAATCTCATCTTCATGGGGCCGACAACACGCCCTTGAGCCCGCAGGTGCAGACCGAAAACGTGCGCAAAATGCTGCTGGCCTTCAGCCGCGACCTGCGGGTCGTCATGCTGCGCCTGGCCTCGCGCTTGCAGACCTTGCGCCATTACGCGGCCACCAAACTGCCCGTGCCGCCCACCTTGGCCAGCGAGTCCTTGCAGGTGTTTGCCCCATTGGCCAACCGCCTGGGCATTTGGCAGATCAAGTGGGAGATGGAAGACCTGTCTTTCCGGTTTTTAGAGCCGGTCACTTACAAAGACATTGCCCGCCTGCTTGACGAAAAACGCACCGAGCGCGAGCGTTACATGCTGGCCCTGCGCGAACGCCTGCAGCAAGCTTTGGCCGGGCAGGGCATCACCGCCCAAGTCGATGGACGGCCCAAACACATCTACAGCATCGTGCGCAAAATGCGTGGCAAATCGCTGGCCTTTGACCGGGTGTTTGACATTCGGGCCTTGCGCGTGGTGGTGCCCCAAGTGGCCGATTGTTACCAGGTGCTCAGTTGGGTGCACGAGCACTTTGCACCGATTGCCCAGGAATTTGACGACTACATCGCCAAACCCAAAGCCAATGGCTACCAGTCGCTGCACACCGTGGTGCGCGACACAGACGGTGGACCGATTGAGGTTCAAATTCGCACCCAAGCCATGCACGAGCACGCCGAGCATGGCGTGGCCGCCCACTGGGCTTACAAAGAAGCCGGAGCCAAAGGCTATGCCGGGGTGTCGGCCAACAGCGCTTACGACAACAAAATCGCCGTGCTGCGCCAGTTGCTGGCTTGGGAGCGCGATTTGTCGGGTGCGGCGCAAGAAAAAGCCTCCGGCAGCGCTTTGTTTGAAGACCGAATCTATGTGCTGACGCCCGACGCTGCGGTGGTCGAACTGCCACAAGGCGCCACCGCCATCGACTTTGCCTACACAGTTCACACCCATTTGGGGCACCGTTGTCGGGGCGCCAAAGTCGATGGGGTCATGGTGCCGCTGTCGACCCCTTTGGCCAATGGCCAAACGGTGGACATCATCGCCATCAAAGAAGGCGGGCCTTCGCGCGACTGGCTCAACCCTGAGCTGGGGTTTTTGGCCAGTCCGAGGGCGCGGGCCAAGGTGCGAGCCTGGTTCAACGCCCAGGTCAGCCAGGAAACCATCGCCCGTGGCCGCGAATCGGTCGAAAAAGCCTTGCAACGCTTGGGGCGCACGGCCATTCGCTTGGATGATTTGGCCAGCCAGTTGGGTTTCAAAACAGCCGATCACCTGTTTGAGGTGGTGGGCAAAGACGAATACTCGCTGCGCAATATCGAGGTCTTGCTCAATCCCCCAGAGCCTGCGCTGGAGCCTGACGAGTACTTGCAAAAGAAGTTCAAAGGTGCTGTGGCCCGCAAATCGCCCTCGGGCGTGTTGGTGGTGGGGGTGGATTCTTTGCTCACGCAGCTGTCGCGCTGCTGCAAACCCGCCCCCCCCGACGTCATCGGCGGCTTTGTGACCCGAGGCAAAGGCGTGAGCATTCACCGCCTGGACTGCAGCAACTTTCGCGAATTGGCGTCACGCAACGGCGAGCGCGTGATCGACGTGCGCTGGGGTGAGCGCAAAGGCGCAGACGGACCCGTCTACCCGGTGGATGTGGCCGTTGAGGCCTTTGACCGGCAGGGATTGCTGCGTGACATCTCGGAAGTCTTTGCCAAAGAAAAGATGAACGTGATTGGTGTGCAAACCCAGTCCGTCAAGGGCACGGCTTGGATGACGTTCACGGTCGAAGTGGGTGATGCGCTCAGCTTGAGCAAAGTTTTGGTCAGTGTGCGTGCCGTCAAAGGAATCAGAGCCGCCAAAAGACGATGAAGTGACACGTTTTAATGCGTTCTTTTCTGGGTGTCTCAAAAAGCATTTTTTAGCGCTATAATTGAAGGCTTCAACAGGCGCGTAGCTCAGTTGGTTAGAGCACCACCTTGACATGGTGGGGGTCGCTAGTTCGAATCTAGTCGCGCCTACCAAATTCGGTAGGATCAAAAAAACCCGGTCAATCATCGATTGACCGGGTTTTTTTATGCCCGTCAGCCATTCCTCCACATCACGCTTGACCAGAACGCCCATGGGCTGACGCCTTGCTTCTATTCTTGTGGCCGACCGAATCGTCAAACCCTGTTTGCTGGCCTCATGCCCAAATTTTCGCGCACCTTGTTGAGTGCCCGGCATTTTGTAGGAGCACCGCCCTCGGGGCGATTCTTGGTAGTTTGCGAGGCTCATCGCGACGGGGGCGTCGCTCCTACAAGGGAATGCCCTGCATTTTTGTAGGAGCCCCGCCCTCGGGGCGATTCTTGGTGGTCTGCGAGGCTTATCGCGACGGGGGCGTCGCTCCTACAGGGGGATGGCCGGCATTTTGTAGGAGCCCCGCCCTCGGGGCGATTCTTGGTGGTCTGCGAGGCTCATCGCGGCGAGGGCGCCGCTCCCACAAAAAAATCCGTTCTTGCAAACTTCATCGGGCCTGATCAATGGGCAGCCGCTGCAGCCAGAGCCGCATTGAAGGTGGGGCTGGGGCACATGACGGCTTGGAGTTTTTCCTGTGATGGGAAGTAGTAGCCACCAATGTCAACCGGGTGTCCCTGAACCGCATTGAGCTCACCCACGATGGTCATTTCTTGCTCGGTCAGTGTGTGGGCCAGCGGCGTGAACTTGGCCTGGAGTTCCAGGTCGTCCGTTTGCGCTGCCAACTCTTGCGCCCAGTACATGGCCAGATAAAACTGGCTGCCACGGTTGTCCAACTGGCCTGTTTTGGGCGAGGGGTTCTTGTTGTTGTCCAGCAGTTTTCCAGTGGCAGCGTCCAGGGTTTTGGCCAAAATTTTCGATTTGTTGTTGCTGGTTTTGATGCCCAGGTCTTCCAGCGACACGGCCAGCGCCAAAAATTCACCCAAGGAGTCCCAACGCAGGTGGTTTTCTTCCACCAGCTGTTGCACATGCTTGGGGGCAGAGCCGCCTGCGCCGGTTTCGTACATGCCGCCGCCGGCCATCAAAGGCACGACCGACAGCATCTTGGCCGAGGTGCCCAGTTCCATGATCGGGAACAGGTCGGTCAGGTAGTCGCGCAGGATGTTGCCAGTGGCGCTGATGGTGTCCAGGCCGCGCACAACGCGCTCCAGGGTGTAACGCATGGCGCGCACTTGGCTCATGATCTGGATTTCCAGACCGGCCGTGTTGTGCTCGTGCAGGTACATCTTGACTTTGGTGATCAGCTGGGCTTCGTGGGGGCGGTACTGGTCGAGCCAAAACACCACGGGCATGCCGGAGTTGCGGGCACGGGTGACGGCCAGTTTGACCCAGTCGCGGATTGCGGCGTCTTTGACTTGGCACATGCGCCAGATGTCACCGGCTTCCACGTTTTCGGACAAGAGCACCTCGCCGGTGTTGATGTCGGTGATGTTGGCCACGCCGTCTTCGGAGATTTCGAAAGTCTTGTCGTGCGAGCCGTATTCTTCAGCTTGCTGGGCCATCAGGCCCACGTTGGGCACCGTGCCCATGGTCTTGGGGTCGAAGGCGCCGTGCCATTTGCAGAAGTTGATCATCTCTTGGTAGATGCGGGCAAAAGTCGACTCGGGCATCACGGCCTTGACGTCTTTCAGGCGGCCGTTGGCGTCCCACATCTTGCCGCCGTTGCGGATCATGGCGGGCATGGAGGCGTCTACGATGATGTCGTTGGGCGAGTGGAAGTTGGTGATGCCCTTGGCCGAATCCACCATGGCCAATTCAGGTCGGTGCTCATGGCAGGCGTGCAGGTCGCGTTTGATTTCGTCTTGCTTGGACTGGGGCAAGCTGGTGATCTTGCCGTACAGATCGGCCATGCCGTTGTTCACGTTCACACCCAGTTCTTTGAACAGGGCCTCGTGCTTTTCAAAGGCTTCTTTGTAGAAAATCTTGACGCAGTGGCCAAACACGATGGGGTGCGATACCTTCATCATGGTGGCCTTGACGTGCAGCGAGAACATCACACCGGTTTTGCGCGCGTCTTCGATTTCTTTTTCGTAGAACTCGTACAAAGCTTTTTTGCTCATGAACATGCTGTCGATGACTTCGCGGTCGAGCAGGGCAACTTTGGGCTTGAGGATGATGGTTTTGCCGCTTTGGGTGATCAGTTCCATCCTCACTTCGCGGGGGCGGTCCAAGGTCATGGATTTTTCGCCATGGTAGAAGTCGCCAGCATGCATGTGCGAGACGTGCGAGCGCGAAGCTTGGCTCCACTCGGCCATGCTGTGGGGGTTTTTGCGGGCGAACTCTTTCACAGCGCGTGGGGCGCGGCGGTCCGAGTTGCCTTCGCGCAGCACAGGATTCACAGCCGAGCCGGTGCACTTGGAATAGCGGGCCTTGATGGCTTTTTCTTCGTCGGTTTTGGGGTTTTCGGGGTAGTCGGGCAGGGCATAGCCCTTGCCTTGAAGTTCTTTGATGGCCAAAACCAACTGACCAACCGAGGCGCTGATGTTGGGCAGTTTGATGATGTTGGTGCTGGGCAAGAGCGTCAACTTGCCCAGCATCGACAGGTTGTCGGGGGCTTTTTGATCAGGGGGAAGCAGGTCTGAAAATTCGCCCAAAATGCGGCCAGCTACAGAAATGTCGCTGGTTTCAATTTCAATGCCTGCGGGCTGAGTGAAGGTGCGAATGATGGGCAAAAAGGATGCTGTCGCCAACAAGGGGGCTTCATCCGTCAAGGTGTAAATGATTTTGGAGCGGGTTGTAGGCATGGTCATCGTGGTACTTTTTTTACAAGATGAAAAGTGAGACCACTATCTTAAACCAAGCATGTCCTCAGCTTCCTGACGAAATCCTTGGTGTTTGTCCGGTGTTTATCCGATGTGGATGCCGCGCACTCGCTGGGTGCTGACCTGCTTCGGAGCCTACATTTGAGCGGTGTTTTTGTGGGAAAATCAAGTTTGATTACTTTTTTAATCCAGCACGGTCAATGTCCGGCTTTTTGTATTGAATTTCATGGTTCAGATCACGCTCCCCGACGGTTCATTGCGCGAGTTTCCAGGCCCGGTCACCGTAGCCGAAGTCGCTTTCTCTATTGGCGCTGGCCTGGCCAAAGCGGCTTTGGGCGGCAAAGTCAATGGCCAACTGGTGGACACCAGTTTCAGCATGTCGGCCAATGCCAATTTGGCCATCGTCACCGCCAAAGACCCCGAAGGCTTGGAGCTGATTCGCCACTCAACGGCCCACTTGTTGGCCTATGCCGTCAAGGATTTGTTTCCTGAGGCGCAAGTCACCATCGGCCCTGTCATTGACAACGGTTTTTATTACGACTTTTCGCACAGCCGTTCCTTCACGCCTGAAGACTTGGTGGCCATTGAAAAGCGCATGACCGAATTGGCCAACAAGGACGAGCCTGTGGTGCGCCGTGTTTTGCCTCGCGATGAGGCCGTGGCGCATTTCAAAGCCATGGGCGAGCACTACAAAGCCGAAATCATCGCCAGCATTCCCGCTGACCAAGAAGTGAGTTTGTACCGCGAAGGGGCTTTTGAAGACCTGTGCCGTGGCCCGCACGTCCCCAGCACGGGCAAGCTCAAGCATTTCAAACTCATGAAGGTCGCGGGTGCCTATTGGCGCGGCGACAGCAAAAATGAAATGCTGCAACGGGTGTACGGCACGGCTTGGGCCAGCAAAGACGACCTGCAGTTGTACCTGACCCGCTTGGAAGAGGCCGAAAAGCGCGACCACCGCAAACTCGGGCGCGAGTTGGATTTGTTCCACATTGACGAGCATGCCCCTGGCTTGGTGTTCTGGCACCCCAAAGGCTGGACCGTCTGGCAAACCGTGGAGCAGTACATGCGCCAGGTTTACCGTGACAGTGGCTACCAAGAAGTCAAAGGTCCCCAGATTCTGGACAAATCCCTGTGGGAAAAAACCGGTCATTGGGACAAGTACCGCGACAACATGTTCACCACCGAATCGGAAAAGCGCGATTACGCTTTGAAACCGATGAACTGCCCGGGTCACATCTTGATCTTCAAGCAAGGCATCAAGAGCTACCGTGACTTGCCCTTGCGTTACGGTGAGTTTGGCCAGTGCCACCGCAACGAGCCCTCTGGTGGCCTGCACGGCATCATGCGCGTGCGGGGCTTCACGCAAGACGACGGGCACATTTTTTGTACGGAAAACCAAATCCTGCCCGAGTGCGACACCTTCACCAAGGTGCTCAAAAAGGTCTACGCCGATTTCGGTTTCACCGATATTTTGTTCAAGGTCTCCACACGTCCAGCCGCTCGCATTGGCTCGGATGAGTTGTGGGACAAGGCTGAACAAGCGCTGATGGACAGCTTGCGACACTCGGGATGTGAGTTTGTGATTTCAGAAGGCGATGGTGCTTTTTATGGCCCCAAGATTGAATACACCCTGAAAGACGCGATTGGCCGGGAGTGGCAGTGCGGCACGATTCAGGTGGACTTCAATTTGTCAGAGCGCCTGGATGCCGAATACGTGGCAGAAGATGGGACGCGCCAACGTCCTGTGATTTTGCACCGTGCCATTGTGGGCAGCATGGAGCGATTCATTGGTATTTTGGTCGAACAGCATGCGGGTGCCTTGCCCACTTGGTTGGCCCCTGTTCAAGTGTCGGTGCTCAACATCACCGATGCACAGTCTGATTACTGTCGCGAAATTGCCGCAAAACTGCAAAAGTCAGTGTCAAATCAAGGCCTTAGGATTGAATTGGACCTTCGTAACGAGAAAATCACGTATAAAATACGAGAGCATTCGTTGCAAAAGCTGCCCTTTATACTTGTCGCAGGTGACAAAGAAAAGGCAGCGGGTACCGTCGCAGTGCGCGCCCGAGGTAACAAAGACCTCGGTGTGATGTCGATCGATGCGTTCATTGAACTCATTGCTGCCGACATCGCTTCTAAAGCCTGAAGGTGAGTTTCGCCGCAAGCTTTGGCCCGTGGGCACAAAGATGGATGGGCTGCATGTCGCAGTTTTGTTCCGTAAAGGATTGAGTCATCGCTACCGAATTTCGTGATCGTCGCCACCGCGAAGAACGTAAACACCGTTTGAACCGTGAAATCATGGCCCCAGAGGTACGTGTTTCCGGCCCTGAAAATGAGCCCATGGGCATTTTGTCCTTGGGTGAAGCCTTGCGACTTGCAGGTGAAATGGATGTGGATCTGGTTGAAATTGCCGCCACCGCCAATCCACCTGTTTGCCGTTTGATGGACTACGGCAAGTTCAAGTACCAAGAGCAAAAGCGAGCGGCAGAAGCCAAAGCCAAGCAAACGGTGATTGACATCAAAGAAGTCAAGTTCCGCCCGGGCACGGACGACGGTGACTACAACATCAAAATGCGTAACATCCGCCGATTTTTGGCAGACGGTGACAAATGTAAGATCACGTTGCGTTTCCGTGGCCGCGAGATCACACACCAAGAGTTGGGCATCGACTTGTTGAACCGCATTCGCGACGAGTTGGCCGATTCGATCACCGTGGAGCAGTTTCCCAAGTTGGAAGGCCGTCAGATGATCATGATGATTGCACCGGGCCGCAAAAAACCGACCAGCGGTAAACCCGCCGACGCACCATCGTCAGTGGAGTCGGCGTAAAAAAGAATTTGACCTGCCGTCAGGTGGGTCGGGTCGGAAGTCACTTTCGGGTGACTTTTGTTAAAAGTGGCTCGGGGCCAACAAGGCTGCAAATTTTTTGCAGACGCCTCACGAGCACAATTAAAGGAGCATTCAAATGCCCAAGATGAAGACCAAAAGCAGCGCTAAAAAGCGCTTCCGTGTTCGTCCCGGTGGAACCGTTAAACGCGGCCAAGCCTTCAAACGTCACATCCTGACCAAGAAGACCACCAAAAACAAGCGTCACCTTCGCGGTGCAGTGGCTGTGCATGAGACCAATATGGGTCACATCGCTCAGATGCTGCCCATGGCTGGCCTGTAATTACTGACGAACAAGGAGAATAAATATGCCTCGCGTTAAACGTGGTGTAACGGCACGCGCCCGTCACAAGAAAGTTTTGGCCCTTGCAAAAGGTTTCCGCGGTCGCCGCGGCAATGTCTTCCGCATCGCCAAACAGGCGGTGATGAAGGCTGGCCAATACGCCTACCGTGACCGCCGCACCAAAAAGCGTGTGTTCCGTCAGTTGTGGATTGCCCGTATCAACGCCGCTTCGCGTGAATGCGGTCTGACCTACAGCCAGTTCGCCAATGGCCTGAAAAAGGCTGCTATCGAAATCGACCGTAAGATGCTGGCGGATATTGCCGTGCACGACAAGGCCGCTTTTGCTGGCATCGTGAACCAAGTCAAAGCCAAATTGGCCGCAGCTTGAGTCCATGAGTGGCATGGGCCCTCGGGTCCGTGCCACGCACTCGATCAAAGGGATTGAGGCTCACAAAAGCTTCAATCCCTTTTTTATTTTGTCATCTACGAAATTCCCATCATGAACGAGCTGGACACCCTGGTCGAATCCGCCCGCCAGAGTTTTGTGCAGGCACTGACACCTGCTGATCTTGAAAACGCCAAGGCCCAATTTTTGGGCAAAGCTGGTCGCATCACCGAGCTGATGAAGGGCATGGCCGCTTTGAGCGTGGAAGACAAAAAAACCCGGGGCGCCGCCATCAACATCGCCAAGCAAGCGATCGAGGCTGCGCTCAACGCGCAACGCCAAGCGCTGGCCGATGCCGAGTTGCAAGCGCAGCTCAAAGCAGAAGCACTCGATGTGACGCTGCCAGGGCGCAGCGGCAATGTGGGTGGCTTGCATCCCGTGTCGCTGACGCTCGAGCGGGTCGAGAACATTTTTGGCTCTATGGGCTTCGAAGTGGCCCAAGGCCCCGAGATCGAAACCGACTGGTTCAACTTTACTGCGCTCAACACGCCTGAAGACCACCCCGCCCGGTCCATGCACGACACCTTCTATGTGGAAGGTGGTCATCTGCTGCGCACGCACACCAGCCCGATGCAAATCCGCCATGCGGTGCAACATGTCAAGCGCTACCGCAACCAAATTGATGCCGGTCAGGCCATGCCCGAAATCCGCGTCATTGCGCCAGGCCGCACCTACCGTGTGGACAGCGATGCCACCCATTCACCCATGTTCCACCAGTGCGAAGGCCTGTGGATTGGCGAAAACGTGAGCTTCAAGGACCTCAAAGTGGTGGTCACCGATTTTTGCCGCACCTTCTTTGAAAGCGATGACTTGGTGCTGCGCTTTCGTCCCAGTTTTTTCCCCTTCACCGAGCCAAGCGCCGAGATCGACATTCAGTTCCAAGCAGGCCCTCTGGCGGGTCGCTGGCTCGAAGTGGGCGGCTCCGGCCAAGTGCATCCGAACGTGGTGCGCAACATGGGCCTGGACCCCGAACGCTTCATCGGCTTCGCCTTTGGCATGGGCATGGACCGCTTCACCATGCTGCGCTACGGCGTGAACGACCTGCGCCTGTTCTTTGACGGCGATGTGCGCTTCTTGAGCCAGTTCCAGTAATTCCCTCCCAAGTCCGATACACGAGACACGAGTCATGCAATTTCCCGAATCTTGGTTGCGCGAGTTCTGCAACCCGACTTTGACGACCCAGCAACTGGCCGACACCTTGACCATGGCTGGCCTCGAAGTGGAAGAACTCGAGCCCGTGGCCCCGCCTTTCACAAAGATTGTGGTCGGCGAAATCAAAGAAGCCATTCAACACCCCAACGCCGACCGCCTGCGTGTGTGCCAGGTGGACGTGGGGCAGGGCGCTTTGCTGAACATCGTTTGTGGTGCACCCAATGCCCGAGTGGGTATTCGTGTGCCTTGCGCCATGGTGGGGGCCGAATTGCCGCCGGGTGATGACGGCAAACCTTTCTTGATCAAAGTGGGCAAACTGCGCGGCGTGGAAAGCCAGGGCATGTTGTGTTCTGCCAAAGAACTGAAGATCGCTGACGACCATGGCGGCTTGTTGGAGTTGCCTGCAGACGCGCCTTTGGGCCAAGACATTCGCCAGTATTTGAATTTGGACGACACGCTGATGACGCTCAAGCTCACGCCCAATTTGGCGCATTGCTTGAGTGTGTACGGCATCGCCCGCGAGGTGTCGGCCTTGACCGGCGCGCCTTTGAAGGCCCCAGCTTTCCCGGCTGTGTCTTCCCAGATCAGCGACAAGCTGGCTGTGAAAGTATTGGCCAGTGAACTGTGCGGACGCTTCAGCGGCCGTGTGGTCAAGGGCGTGAACACGAAGGCGCAAACTCCGCAGTGGATGGTCGACCGCTTGGCGCGTTGCGGCCAACGCAGCGTGAGCCCGCTGGTGGACATTTCCAATTACGTGATGTTCGAGTTCGGTCGTCCCTCGCATATTTTTGACCTCGACAAAATCCACGGCGGCTTGCAAGTGCGCTGGGGTCAGGCGGGCGAGACGCTCAAACTGCTGAACGGCAACACCGTGACCGTGGACGAGAAGGTGGGCGTGATCGCCGATGACAGCCAGGTCGAATCGCTGGCGGGCATCATGGGTGGCGACGCCACCGCCGTGTCCGACGACACCCAAAACATCTACATCGAAGCCGCCTTTTGGTGGCCTACCTCGATCGCAGGCCGTTCGCGCCGCTTCAACTTCTCGACCGATGCCGGTCACCGCTTTGAGCGTGGCGTGGACCCGCAACTGACGGTCGAACACATCGAGCGCATCACCCAGTTGGTGCTGGACATTTGCGGCTCGCCCGAGACGCAAGTCGGCCCCATCGACGACCAGATTCTGAACATTCCAGCCATCAAGCCCGTCACGCTGCGGGTGGCCCGTGCGGTCAAGGTCATCGGCATGCCATTGACACAGCAGCAATGCGCTGATGCGCTTCGCGGCCTAGGTCTGCAAGTGGCCGAAGGCGAGGGCACCGTCACCGTGACGCCGCCCAGCTTCCGCTTTGACCTGCAGATTGAAGAAGACCTGATCGAAGAAGTGGCTCGCATGGTGGGTTACAACAAGCTGCCAACCAACCCGCCTCTGGCTCCCATCACTGCCAAGGTGCGCCCAGAGACCGAGCGCAGCCCATCTGCTGTGCGCCGCGCCATTGCGGGCCTGGCTTACCAGGAAACCATCAACTACAGCTTTGTGGAAGACAGCTGGGAGCGCGATCTGGCGGGCAATGCCAACCCGATCCGTCTGCTCAACCCGATTGCCAGCCAGATGAGCGTGATGCGCTCGAGCCTGATCGGTTCACTGCTGCAGGTGGTCAAATTCAACGCCGACCGCAAGGCCGACCGCGTGCGTGTGTTCGAGCTCGGGCGGGTGTTTTTGCGCAATTCGGCCGTGCAAAGCACGGATACAACGGTTGAAGGCTTTGACCAGCCTATCCGTGTGGCGGGCATGGCATGGGGCCCACAGGAGCCTTTGGGCTGGCAGGGCAAGGCCCGCCATGTCGATTTTTACGATGTCAAGGCCGATGTGGAAAAGCTGCTGGCCCCGCGTCAAGCCGAATTTGTGGCTGCAGAACACCCTGCCTTGCACCCGGGCCGCTCTGCCCAAGTGCTGCTGGATGGTGCTGTCATCGGCCATGTGGGCGAGTTGCATCCCCGTTGGCGTCAGGCTTGGGCGTTGAGCAGCGCACCGGTGGTGTTTGAGTTGTCGCTTGACGCCGTCATCGACCGAAAAGTTCCTGTGGCGCAAGCGGTGGCCAAACACCAGTCAGTGGAGCGAGACTTGGCAGTGATCGTGAGCGAGCAGGTCACCCATGCACAGCTGATGTCGGCCATCCACGCAGCACCCACCCAGGGTTTGCTGCGAGACGCGGTGTTGTTTGACATTTACCGCCCCAAAGCCGAATCGACTGGCGGCCTGGCTGCAAGCGAAAAGAGTCTGGCGGTTCGATTGAGCTTGCAAAGCGAGGAATCCACCTTGACCGATGTTCAAATCGAGACGGTCATGCAGACCGTGATGGCGCAGCTGGCCTCAGATTTGTCAGCACGGCTGCGCAGCTGATGCGCTGTCAAACCTCTACGGAACACGGTCATGCAAATCAGCTTTGAAACATTGGAGACGCCCGCCCTGACCAAGGCTCAGCTGTCCGATTTGTTGTTTGAACAAATCGGTTTGAACAAGCGCGAGTCCAAGGACATGGTCGATGCTTTTTTTGATCTGGTGGTGGACAGCTTGATATCGGGTCACGATGTCAAGATTTCTGGCTTTGGCAATTTTCAAATTCGCACCAAAGCAGCGCGCCCTGGGCGAAATCCACGCACAGGAGAATTGATTCCTATTGATGCACGTCGTGTCGCAACGTTCCATGCCAGCCATAAACTCAAGGCCTTGATTCAGGGCGATGCCGTTGACGACGAGGGCGTGGAGACGGTAGGTCGCTGAATGTTCACCTCACGGAGCCGTCTATGTTGTTCAAGTTCAAGTCCAAAGCCACCAGTGATCTCATCATGTTGGAGCCCGACGCACGCGTTTTGCTGAAAATGATGTTGGGCGATGATCCGGTCAAGGGCATTGTGTTGGCGAAAGATCTGCCTGCCACGATCGCAAAACTAGAGTCCGCCTTGGCGCAGGAATCGGCCCATGACGCCTTGGCAAAAGACCGGGTTCAAGAAACAACTTCTGGCTCGGACAATCCAGATGATGGTCCGTTGGTGGAGGCGGTGCTTTTCAGCCAACGTGCCGCTCCCATGCTTCAAACCCTCAAACGGTGCATGGCTGAAAATGCAGACTTGGTTTGGGGCGTTTGAACATTTAACCAGCTTGCTCAGCGCTTGAAAACAGTGCCGCTCAGTTGATAACCTGCCCTGAGTTGCCGCTTGGCAAACCAACCTGCGTTCATTTCCAAGACAAAGCGGACGGGCTTTTCTGAGCAATGCGAATCATCGCTTTGGGGTTTCATCTCAGCGATGTTCACGATGGTCCCGTCGTCGGACAAAAAAGCTGCTGACAGGGGAATCAGCGTGTTGCGCATCCAAAAGCACTGGGTTGTGGCTTGTTCAAAGACAAATAGCATGCCCTCGTGTTGGGGCATGTCCTTGCGCCACATCAGGCCAGTTTGGCGTTGTTCGGGTGTTTGAGCCAACTGAACATCGAGCATGTGCATGCCAGCGTTGAGCTTGGTTCGGGGCAATTGCAATTGGGGTGCTTGCTGGGACATGGCATTCAAGGACAAGGCCGTACCCAGCAGAAGGACAGATGAACTTCGGCACAGGGGTTTGAAATGGTGTTTGAGAGGGAATTGGCGTTGAAAGCAAGCCAAAACGGGAGCAAACAAAGAGGTGAACTTCATGGTAGATCAATGTGACTGGCCGTTGTTGGCCAAGCGCAGAGGATAAAGCAGTCACGGCTCTGTGTGCAGATTGTCCAAGCTTGCGCTGTCAACAGGTGCTGCAGAAGAAGTGTCGGTGTTGATGTCCATGGCCATCATGCCTTTGGCACCTTCGGTCAAGGAAAATCTGACCCTCGCTCCTTCTTTCAAACTCTTGAATCCTTCGGCTTGAATGGCCGAAAAATGAGCAAAAGCATCAGGCCCACCCCCATCAGGCTGGATAAAGCCAAAACCTTTGGCATCGTTGAACCATTTGACCGTGCCTGTAGGCATGCGATGTCTCCTTGTGCTTTTATGGCTATCAGTTTGATTAATTACCACCAGTTTTGTCAATGTAAGGTTTTCCCGGAGCTGCTCTTGGGGTTTTCATTGACAAGACTTTTCAAGCCTTGACCTTAAAGGACTTGAAAGCCTCGATAGAATGAATTCATGGCAACGAAAAAAAATGTGAACCCCACGCTGCCGACCTTGACACCCCGAACGCCCGATGGTGGTGATTCGGTGGTGCTTGAGCGGCGCGCCCAAAAAATTGAACCGCCCCAGATGTATCAGGTGGCGATGCTCAACGACGACTACACACCCATGGAGTTTGTGGTGATGGTGATTCAGGAGTTTTTCAGCAAAGATCGCGAAGCTGCTACTCAGATCATGCTCAAAATCCATTTGGATGGAAAAGGCATTTGCGGGATTTATTCACGCGATGTGGCCGCAACCAAAGTCGATCAAGTTTTAGAAGCGGCCAAACATGCAGGGCACCCCCTGCAATGTGTCAGCGAGCCCATTGAATAACTGTGCATGTTCCCCATATTTCATTTTCACCAATCCCGAATCAATCTCTCAGCAAGGCATAAGGAAATCACATGATTGCCCAAGAATTGGAAGTCAGTCTGCACATGGCCTTTGTTGAGGCTCGGCAGCAACGCCACGAATTCATCACGGTCGAACATTTGCTCTTGGCATTGCTCGACAACCCCAGTGCAGCAGAAGTTTTGCGTGCCTGTGCAGCCAATATCGATGATTTGCGCAAAGCATTGGGCAACTTCATCAAGGACAACACCCCTCAAGTGGCCGGAACCGAAGAGGTGGACACCCAGCCAACACTTGGGTTTCAGCGGGTCATTCAACGTGCCATCATGCATGTGCAATCAACCGGCAATGGCAAAAAAGAAGTGACCGGGGCCAATGTCCTCGTGGCCATCTTTGGAGAAAAGGATTCCCATGCGGTGTATTACCTGCACCAGCAGGGCATCACGCGCTTGGATGTGGTCAACTTCATCGCCCACGGTATCCGCAAAACCGATCCTCCGGAAGCGGCCAAATCGGATGCACCCTCCAATTCCGAGGCCGAAGAATCCACGGGAGGCGAGAGAAACGAGAAAGCTTCGCCACTCGAGCAGTTCACCAACAACCTGAACCAAGCGGCCAAAGAGGGAAAAATTGACCCCTTGATCGGTCGAGAGTACGAGGTGGAGCGAACCATTCAAATTTTGTGCCGCCGTCGCAAAAACAATCCTCTTTTGGTGGGTGAAGCCGGTGTGGGTAAAACAGCCATCGCCGAGGGTTTGGCTTGGCGCATCACCCAAGGTACTGTCCCGGAAATCCTGGCTGAAGCACAGGTTTACTCGCTGGACATGGGTGCTTTGTTGGCGGGAACCAAATACCGTGGTGATTTCGAGCAACGCCTCAAGGGCGTTCTCAAGTCGCTCAAGGACAAACCACACGCGATTCTTTTCATTGACGAAATCCACACCTTGATTGGCGCTGGTGCTGCCTCAGGGGGGACGCTCGACGCTTCCAACCTGCTCAAACCAGCCCTGTCCAGTGGTCAGCTCAAATGCATTGGAGCCACCACCTTCACCGAGTACCGTGGCATTTTTGAAAAAGACGCGGCCCTGTCACGGCGTTTTCAGAAAGTGGATGTGGTTGAGCCCACGGTGTCCGAGACGGTGGACATTCTCAAAGGCCTCAAGAGCCGGTTTGAAGACCACCACAGTGTCAAGTACACCATTGCCGCCTTGCAGGCAGCCGCCGAGCTGTCGGCCAAGTTCATCAACGATCGTCAGTTGCCCGACAAGGCGATTGATGTGATCGATGAGGCGGGGGCCGCTCAGCGTATTCAGGTGGCGTCCAAGCGCAAAAAGACCATTGGCAAAACCGAGATCGAAGACATCGTTGCCAAAATCGCACGCATTCCGCCGGCCAATGTGTCCAACGACGACCGCAGCAAGTTGCAGACCATTGAGCGCGACCTCAAGTCGGTGGTGTTTGGGCAGGACAAAGCGCTCGAGGTCTTGGCCTCCGCTGTCAAGATGGCCCGCTCTGGTTTGGGCAAGACCGACAAACCCATTGGATCATTCCTGTTCTCGGGCCCCACTGGCGTCGGCAAGACCGAAGCAGCCAAGCAACTGGCCTACATCATGGGCATTGAGCTCATTCGCTTTGACATGTCTGAGTACATGGAACGCCATGCAGTGAGCCGCTTGATCGGTGCGCCGCCCGGCTATGTGGGCTTTGACCAAGGCGGATTGTTGACCGAGGCCGTGACCAAGAAGCCCCACTGCGTGCTCTTGCTCGACGAGATTGAAAAAGCGCACCCGGACATCTTCAACGTGCTGCTGCAGGTCATGGACCATGGCACGCTGACTGACAACAATGGGCGCAAGGCCGACTTCCGCAACGTGATCATCATCATGACCACCAACGCAGGGGCCGAAACCATGAACAAGGCGACCATTGGCTTTACCAACCCGCGTGCGGCTGGGGACGAAATGGCCGACATCAAGCGCTTCTTCACGCCTGAGTTCCGCAACCGTCTGGACGCCATGGTCAGCTTTAAACCGCTGGATGAACAAATCATCTTGCGTGTGGTGGACAAGTTCTTGCTGCAATTGGAGACCCAACTGGCCGAGAAGAAAGTCGAGGTCACCTTCACCGATGCCCTGCGCAAGTTCTTGGGCAAAAAAGGCTTCGATCCTTTGATGGGGGCTCGCCCGATGCAGCGTTTGATTCAGGACACGATTCGAAAAGCTTTGGCCGATGAGTTGCTGTTTGGGCGTTTGACCGACGGTGGTCGTTTGACTGTAGACATTGATGCCAAGGACGAGGTGCTTCTGGACATCTCTGCCAATCCTAAAAAGGAAGGCCGTGCATCGAGGTCAGAGCCTGCTGAGCCTGAAGAGGCAACGGCAAGTTAACCCTTGCACTGCCTTGCCAGCTTCCAGGCTGGCTATGCAAAAAAAAGGCCCCAATGGGCCTTTTTTTAAATCGGAGTTGATCCGGATGCAGGCCCTTATCTGCGCCTGCTGCCACCCAACAGGCCGCCGAGGACGCCACGGACAATTTCACGGCCAATGGCTGAACCGACGGTTCGAACAGCGCTTTTCACCACCAATTGAGCAACGCCATCTCGCTGCCCACCCCGAGGCCCAGAGCTGCCGAAAAGAATGTCAGACATGCCCGCCATGAAGCCGCCGGACTCTTTTTCAGCGCCTTGGGATTGTTCGCCCGTTCGGGTCGGGTTTGAAGCACTGTTGGGGGTCGAGGCACTTTGACCTTTGATTTTTTCAAAAGCGGATTCCCGGTCGAGCGCCTGTTCATAGATACCTGCCACCAATGAACTTTGGAGCAGGACTTGGCGTTGTTCCGGGGTGATGGGTCCCAACTGGCTGGCCGGTGGCATGACAAACACACGTTCAGTTTCGGTGGGCCGCCCTTTGGCATCCAGAAGGCTCACCAAAGCTTCGCCCACCCCCAGTTCCGTGATGGCCGCCTCAATGTTCAGCCCACTCTTGGGTCGCATGGTTTGCGCGGTGGCCGCCACGGCTTTTTGATCTCTGGGTGTAAAGGCACGCAATGCGTGTTGAACCCGATTGCCCAGTTGGCCCAAAACGCTGTCGGGAATGTCCAAAGGGTTTTGAGTGACGAAATAGACCCCTACGCCTTTGGATCGCACCAATCGCACAACAAGCTCTATGCGTTCAACCAATGCAGCAGGGGCGTCCTTGAAAAGCAAGTGTGCTTCATCAAAGAAAAACACCAGTTTGGGCTTTTCCGGGTCGCCAATTTCGGGCAACACTTCAAACAACTCTGACAACATCCAGAGCAAGAAAGTGGCATACAAACGAGGTGAGTTCATCAACTTGTCTGCGGCAAGGATGTTCACAAACCCCAAGCCCTGGGCATCGGTTTGCATGAAGTCTTCAATGTTGAGCATGGGCTCGCCAAAGAATTTGTCACCACCTTGGCTTTCGATTTGTAACAAGCCGCGTTGAATGGCGCCGATGCTGGCGGCACTGATGTTGCCGTATTCGGTGGTGAATTGTTTGGCGTTTTCACCCACAAACTGCAACATGGCACGCAAGTCTTTCATGTCCAGCAGCAGCAAACCGTTGTCATCGGCAATTTTGAACACCAGATTGAGCACCCCGGACTGTGTGTCGTTGAGCCCCAACATGCGCGTCAACAACAGGGGGCCCATGTCTGACACGGTGGCGCGCACCGGGTGTCCGCTCTCGCCAAAAACGTCCCACAAAGCGGTTGGGCAAGCCTTTGGCGTGGGAATGGGAATGCCGCGGTCTTTGAGAATGGCGGTCAGTTTCTCACCGATCTTGCCCGGTTGGCTGATGCCTGTGAGATCGCCCTTGACATCGGCCATGAAGACCGGCACACCCAGACGAGAAAAATTTTCTGCAAGGGTTTGCAATGTCACTGTTTTGCCAGTTCCGGTTGCGCCTGTGATCAAGCCGTGACGGTTTGACAGACCGGGCAACAAGTGGCATTGAGCTTGAGCGTTTTGTGCAATCAACATGGGTTCGGCCATTTTCAAAAATCTCCTGCTTGTGAAAAGTAAAATCCTAGCTCTAGATTAAATCAACATTCAAGGAATTCCCGATGGCTGGCCACAGTAAATGGGCAAATATTCAGCACCGCAAGGGGCGTCAAGACGAAAAACGCCAGCGCATCTGGACCCGTGTGGTTCGGGAAATCATGGTGGCAGCGCGTACCGGTGGTGGTGATGTCAGCGCCAATCCACGTTTGCGTCTGGCCATTGAAAAGGCCAAAGCAGCCAACATGCCGGCCGACACCATCAAACGCAACGTGGACAAGGCCACTGGCAATCTTGAAGGTGTCAGCTACGAGGAAATCCGCTATGAGGGTTATGGCATCGGCGGGGCCGCCATCATTTTGGACACCATGACCGACAACCGGGTGCGCACGGTGGCCGAAGTGCGGCATGCATTGAACAAGCACGGTGGTAATTTGGGCACCGAGGGGTCGGTGGCCTTTCAGTTCAAGCACTGCGGCCAGCTGATTTTCGCCCCCGGCACGAACGAAGACAGGGTCATGGAAGTGGCCTTGGAGGCGGGTGCCGAGGATGTGATCACCGATGAAGAGGGGGCCATTGAGGTCTTGACCGCCTATGCAGACTTTGAATCAGTGAAAAACGCTTTGGAAGCGGCGGGACTGGTGGCGGACATGGCGGAGGTGACCATGCGTCCCGAAAATGCCATCACATTGTCAGGCGAAGATGCTGCCAAAATGCAAAAATTATTGGATATATTGGAAGATTTGGACGATGTGCAAAACGTTTACCACAATGCAGAATTTGAAGATTAAGGAAGTTTGATGAAAGTATTGGTTGTCGGCGGTGGTGGACGTGAACACGCCATGGCGTGGAAACTGGCCCAGTCGCCCAAAATTCAGCAGGTCTTTGTGGCACCTGGCAATGGTGGAACAGCCAAAGACAGTCAGCTGATCAATGTGCCGATCACGGATGTGCAACAACTGCGCCAGTGGTCGATCGACCAAGGAATCGGTCTGACGCTGGTCGGCCCCGAGGCCCCACTGGCCGCGGGGATCGTGGACGATTTTCGGGCGCACGCTTTGCGCATTTTTGGCCCCACCCAAGCAGCGGCTCAATTGGAAAGCTCCAAGGCTTTTTCAAAGGCCTTCATGCACCGTCACGGCATTCCAACGGCTGAATTTGAAACGTTCACCGACGCCAGCCTGGCCCATGCCTATGTGGACAGCAAGGGGGCACCCATTGTGGTCAAAGCCGATGGCTTGGCTGCGGGTAAAGGGGTGGTCGTGGCCATGACTTTGGCGCAAGCCCACGAAGCCATTGATTTCATGCTGCTGGACAACACCTTGGGTGTGGCCCATAACGCGGGTGGCGCGCGGGTGGTGATTGAAGAATTTTTGACTGGCGAAGAGGCCAGTTTCATGGTCTTGTGTGATGGCAAAAACGTGGCGGCTTTGGCCACGAGCCAAGACCACAAACGCCTGCTCGACGGTGATGAAGGTCCCAACACCGGCGGGATGGGGGCTTACTCGCCTGCGCCTGTGGTGACCGCCGGGGTACATGCTCGCGCTATGCGTGAAGTCATCTTGCCCACCATTCGCGGCATGGACAAGGACGGCATCAATTACACGGGCTTTTTGTATGCAGGGCTGATGATTGACCCGGAGGGACGTGTCAAAACGCTGGAGTTCAATTGCCGCATGGGTGACCCTGAAACCCAACCTATTTTGATGCGCATGAAATCTGATTTTTTTGAAGTTTTGTTGGCGGCCACATCTCAAGGTCTTGACACCTTTGACATGGCGTGGGACCGTCGCGTGGCTTTGGGCGTGGTCATTGCTGCAGATGGCTATCCGCTGAATCCGCGCAAAGGCGATGTCATCAGTGGTCTGCCCAAGGACAATGAGGAGGCCATGGTTTTTCATGCAGGCACGGCAGAAGAAGACGGTCGAGTTTTGACCTCAGGAGGACGCGTCCTGTGTGTCACTGCGCTGGCCGATTCGGTCAAGCTGGCGCAGCAAAAGGCCTACCAAACAGCCCTTGCGATCACCTTTGATGGGCAGCAAATGCGCCGAGACATTGGTCATCGAGCCCTCAAAAACTGAAGCATTTTTCTTCATGCCTGATTCGATCCCTCACCCAGTGCAATTTCAGGGTTCCCGTTTGGCCAGTTGGGTCCTGAAATTACTGGGGTGGCGTTTGGACTTTGAGGGGTTTCCTGCACTTCAGGGGGTCGCCATTGTTTATCCACACACCAGCAACTGGGATTTTCCAATAGGCATGCTCGCCAAATGGGCCTTGGGCATTCAAGCCCACTTTTGGGGCAAAGACGCCTTGTTCAAATGGCCACTGCTGGGCTCTTGGATGCGTTGGGTGGGAGGCATTCCCATCGACCGCAGCTCGCCCAAAGGTGTGGTGGGACAAATGGTGCATGTGTTTGAGCAGCACAAACAACATGAACAACTGCTTTGGTTGGCCTTGGCCCCAGAGGGCACGCGCAGTCTCACCCCGGGTTGGCGAAGTGGTTTTTACCAGCTGGCTTTGGGTGCAAATGTGCCCTTGGCCTTGGTCAAGCTCGATTGGGAGCAGCGCTGCTTCAGCGTGGTTGACTTCTACCACTTGACCGGTCAGCTTGAGGCTGATTACATCCACATAGCCCGTGTGTTCGAAGGTGTCAAAGGGTTCCATGAAGACCTCATGGGACCCATCATGCCGTGGCGCTCGCCTGCCGATGCAGAATCGACACCACCTCTCAAAGTTGCAAATTCCTGAATTTTTAAAAAGTCTTCACACACCATGAGCACAAGTTTTGAACTCGACACGGCCAAAAATTACCTGATGGACTTGCAGTCTCGCATCACCGGGGCTTTGACCGATCTGGATGGCACGCCTTTTTTGATCGATGTTTGGAAAAAAGATCCCGGCGAAAAGCTTCAGGGCAATGGCATCACCCAAATTTTGGAGGGTGGCCCTATTTTTGAGCGGGCCGGTTGCGGTTTTTCTCATGTCACGGGGCCACAACTGCCGCCTTCGGCCACGCAGCATCGCCCCGAATTGGCGGGTTCTGCATTTGAGGCCATGGGCCTGTCTTTGGTGTTCCATCCCCGCAACCCCTATGTGCCCACCGTGCACATGAACGTTCGGATGATTGCAGCCAAGCCCGAGGGTAGGGCCCCTGTGGCCTGGTTTGGGGGCGGCATGGACCTGACCCCTTATTACGGCTTTGACGAAGATGCTGTGCATTTTCATCAGACCTGCAAAGACGCCTTGTCGCCATTTGGTGAAGCCTTGCATCCGCGTTTCAAGACCTGGTGCGACGATTATTTTTGCAACAAACACCGCCAAGAACAGCGCGGCGTAGGTGGCATTTTCTTTGATGATTTTTCAGAGCTGGGCATGGACCAAAGCTTTGCCATGATGCAAAGCGTGGGCAACGCTTTGCTCAGCGCTTACATGCCCATCGTGCAGCGGCGCAAAGACTTGGCCTATGGTGAACGTGAGCGTGACTTTCAACTTTACCGCCGTGGCCGCTACGTGGAGTTCAACCTGGTGTGGGATCGTGGCACCCATTTTGGACTGCAGTCCGGCGGTCGAACCGAATCGATCTTGCTGTCCATGCCCCCCGAGGTGCGTTGGTCGTACCAACGCCAAGACGAACCTGGCACACCAGAAGCCCTTTTACTTAGCCACTTTCTCGTGCCCAAGGACTGGGTTTGACTCCCTTGATGCCTACGCAACCCCTTCCGGGTCCTCAAGCCCCGGGAACCGAGACCGGCAGGCCCATGGCCGAAGGTGTTTTGCGAGCAGGTGTCTTTGGAGGTGCGTTTGATCCCCCTCATCGAGCCCATGTGGCCTTGGTCGAGGCGGCCATTGAACAGCTCCGGTTGGACCTGGTGCATGTGTTGCCAACGGGAAAGGCTTGGCACAAACCCCGCGATTTGACACCGTCTGTCCACCGCTTGGCCATGACCCGTTTGGCCTTCGCTCATTTGCCTAACGTGCTGGTGGATGACCGTGAAATCGGCCGGACTGGCCCCAGTTACACGGTGGACACTTTGCATGAACTGCAAACCCAGTGGCCTCTGGCGCAATTGTTTTTATTAATCGGTGATGATCAGCGTCGATCGCTGCCTTCCTGGCACCAAATCGATGAAATTGGGCGCATCGCTATAATCTGTGCCGCAAGCCGTGATAAGGCCGTGCGTGCATGGGGTGAAGACCCACAAAAGCCCGCACCCTCAAACCACCTTTTTGACACGCTGCAAGCGCGCATTCTTTCTCTGGACATGCCGCTGATGCCTCACAGTGCCACGGCCATCCGTGTTCTGGCGGCCACAGAGCAAGCCATGACAGGTTTGATCAGCCCCGCCGTCGAGCGCTACATAAACGAACACCACCTATACAGGCCCCATTGATGACCGAAAACGCAGCCAAAAAAGACATTCAAAAACTCCAGAGGGCCATCGTGGACGCCTTGGAGGACGTCAAGGCCCAGGAAATTCAGGTATTTGACACTGAACATTTGTCCTCTTTGTTTGAGCGAGTCATCATTGCCTCAGGCACTTCCAACCGTCAGACCAAAGCGCTGGCCGCCAGCGTGCGTGACAAAGTGCGCGAAGCCGGTTTCGGCAAGCCCCGAATGGAAGGCGAAGACAACGGGGAGTGGATCATTGTGGACTGTGGTCCAGCTGTGGTGCACATCATGCAGCCTACCATCCGCACTTATTACAACCTGGAAGAAATCTGGGGCGGCACCCCTGTTCGGCTGAAGTTCGGGGCGCCCAAGCCAGCGGCCACGGCTGAGGTGAAAGGCCACATCAAGAACTCGGTCGCCAAAAAAGCCAGCGCCAAAACGGGCGCGACCAAAACCACTACGGCCAAAACGGCCACAAGCAAAACTGCGGCTAAAACCAAGCCGGCCTTGAAAGCCCCGCTCAAAGCGCTCAAACCAGCGGCCCCATCAGCCACGCCGGCATCAAAAACGACAGCCAAGAAAACGGCCAAAACGGCGACACCTAACGCTGTAAAAACGGCAGCGAAAACACCATCAAAAACTGCGACCAAACCCGCCACCAAGTCCAGCAAGCCCACCGTGAAGACGGTTGGCAAACCTACGGCCAAGCCTGCAGCCAAACCCGCCGCCAAACCTGCTGCTAAAACCGCAGTTAAATCCGCTGCTAAAACCGCTGCCAAAAAGGCCCCAGCGCGCAAGACCGTGCAAGCTGCGACCCGTCGCAAAGCCGATTGATCCTGCATGAAGCTGCTGATCGTGGCGGTCGGCCTGCGCGTGCCTGACTGGGCGCAAACCGCCTGGGACGACTACGCCAAACGTTTTCCGCCTGAGCTCAAGGTCGAGCTCAAAGCCGTGAAAACCGAACCCCGAAGCTCCAAAACCCTGCCCGCCTTGTACGCGGCCGAGCGCCAACGCATTGAAGCGGCCATTCCACGCGGCACCCGCATTGTGGTGCTTGACGAGCGCGGCACCCACCTGACCACCCAGGCCTTGGCGACACGCCTGACCAGCTGGCAGTTGGGGGGTGATGATGTGGCCTTGGTCATTGGTGGC
>CAITSG010000098.1 GCA_903894995.1 uncultured Burkholderiales bacterium | reverse complement strand
CACTTTTCACCATATAGAGTCCAATCCGTTTTCGGCATTTAGGAGCCACCCCGTTTTCGGCATATAGGAGCCAGTGCGTTTTCGGCACTTACAGGCCAGCTGAATTTCGGCATATAGGAGCCAGCCGCCTGCGCTCAACAGACATCTCGAACCCGGCCCATCGTCGCTACCTTCTGAACCTTTTGTTCAGGAGCGATGGATGGGCCGCAGAAAGATCGAGATGCATGAATTCCGAAACGTCCTCATTCGCCTGCGCGCGGGCGACCGTGACCGCGAGGTTGCACGCCTGGGCCTCATGGGCCGCGTCAAAGTCGCCCAGTTTCGCGCTCTGGCGCTCAGCATGGGCTGGCTTGAGCCCTCCGCGTCACTGCCCGATGTGCCCACCATCGCCCAAAGCCTGGCCACAAAGTCCAAGCGCGCCGCCAGCACCGTCTCCAAAGCCCAGCCTTGGCGCGAGGCGGTCACCCGCTGGATGGCCGCTGGCGTTGAGGGCAAGGCCATCCACGCCGCCCTCGTGCGCGAGCACCAGTTCCAAGGCAGTTACTCGTCCGTCTATCGCCTCATGCAGGACATCGCACAGGAGTTGCCCCGCACCGATCTGACTGTGCGCCTGTCCTTCAAGCCCGGCGAGGCAGCCCAGGTCGATTTTGGCGCTGGCCCTTTCTTGATGCACCCCGATGGCCAGATGCGCCGCACTTGGGCCTTTGTCATGACGCTGTGCCACTCCCGCCACCAGTACTTAGAGTTCGTCTGGGATCAGACCGTGGCCACTTGGCTGGGCTGCCACCGCCGCGCCTTTGAGTGGTTCAACGGGGTGCCCGAGCGCGTCATCATCGACAACGCCAAGTGCGCCATCATCAAGGCCTGCCGCTTTGATCCCCAGGTCCAGCGCTCGTATGCCGAGTGCGCCGAAGGCTATGACTTCAAGATTGACCCGTGCCCGCCCCATGACCCGCAAAAGAAAGGCATCGTCGAGTCCGGCGTCAAATACGTCAAAGGCAACTTCCTGGCCACCCGTGAGTTCCGCGATCTGGCCGAGCTGAACGCCCAAGCCAAGACCTGGGTGCTGCACGAGGCGGGACTGCGTACCCACGGCACCACACGCCAGCAGCCCCTGGTGCTGTTTGCGCTGGAGCAGCCGTTTTTGAAACCCCTGCCTACGCAAGTACCGGACTTGGGGGTTTGGCACCCCGTCACCCCGCACCGGGACTGCCACGTCAAGTTCGAGCATGTGATGTATTCGGCCCCGTTTGCCCTGGTGGGCAAGGCGCTGTGGCTGCGCGCCAACGACGGTTGTGTGGCCTTGTACGAGGGCCATGTGCTGGTGGCCACCCACCCGCGCGGACAGCGCAAGGGCCAGCGCGTGACCACCCCCGACCACTTGCCACCCCAGGCGCAGTGGTTCTTTGCCCGTGACCGCCAGTGGCTGGAAGAGCAAGCCAGTGAGGTCGGACCCCACTGCCAGCAGGTCATCGACTGGTTGCTCAGCGACAAGATTGTGGAGCGCTTGCGCGCCGCACAAGGCGTTATCGGCTTGACCAAGACCTATGGGCACAGCCGATTGGAGGCGGCCTGCCACCGCGCCATGGCCCACGGCAGTCCTTATTACCGCACCGTCAAGACCATCCTGAGCACCAACGCCGATCAGCTGCCGATGCCCCAGACCAGCACCACTGCGGTCTACACCAAGACCCGGTTTGTGCGTGATGCCGCCAGCCTGTTTGCCGACCCTGATGCCCGCACCCATTCCCACACCCATCCCCACCACCCGCAGCAAGACCTGCTGCATTAACCCCCAAAGGAGAGCATCCCATGAACCCCATCCCCGAACTGGTTCCCCATTTGAAGCAGCTGCGCCTGTCTGGCATCCTGGACTCGCTGGAGGCAAGAAACCGCCAGGCCATCGAGTCCAAGCTGGCCTACACCGAGTTCTTGGCCATCTTGATGGGCGATGAGGTCGCCCGCCGTGAGCAAAACAGCTTTGGCATGCGCTTGCGCAAAGCCCAATTCAGGTCCACCAAGACGCTGGAGCAGTTTGACTTTGAGCGGCTGCCCCACCTCAACCGGGCCCTGGTGCACGATCTGGCCACGGGGCGCTACGTGCGCGAGTGCTCGCCCGTGCTGATCGTGGGGCCCAGCGGCACCGGCAAAAGCCACTTAGCCCAGGCGCTGGGTCACTGCGCGGTGCGCCAGGGAACGGATGTGCTGTTCACCAGCTGCTCGGCCCTGACGCAGACGCTGCACGCGGCGAGGGCCACCAATGCGTACGAGCGCAAACTGCAATCGCTCAGCCGCATCCCGGTGCTGATCATTGATGACTTTGGACTCAAACCCCTGAGGTCACCAGCGGATGAGGACTTGCATGAGCTGATAGCCGAGCGCTACGAGCGCACGGCGACCATCATCACCAGCAATCTGGACTTCACTGAGTGGGATCAGGCCTTCCCGAGCAACCCGCTGCTGGCCTCGGCCACGCTGGACCGGCTCAGGCACAACGCGTACTGCCTGACGCTGGATGGGCAGTCGTACAGAACGCCGCGCCAGATGCCGACCACGGCGGTGACAAAAAGCAAGAATTCAAACCCACCAAAAGACGCCAAATAAGGGCAAAATCCAAACCCGAAAGATGTCAGTTTGAGCGCTTGCAGCTGGCTCCTATATGCCGAAAACAGCTGGCTCCTTTATGCCGAAAAGTGACAAACGGTGCGGCTTTGCCCACAGCCAGCTTGGTGTCGCGCACAAAGAGGTGGATGTCGATGCCTAAAGCGGCGTGGCGGATGATTTCGTCGCCGCGTTTGCTGGTCGGGTCGGTGGCGTTTTGGCTTTGCCAGTGAAAGTGCGTGTCATCGATCCAGTGGTCCATGTACTTGTGCTCGTCAGCCCGGCCTTGTTTGTTGAGCGTGACCAGCAAGATGTGCGCCTTTTTCTGGGCCAGCACCACATGGCCGACATTCCAATTGCCGGGGTTGTAGGCCTCGCCAAACAGCGCCGGAATGTCTTCGCGCATGAAAGGCTCACCAAGCGCCAGATCCAGTGGATCGATGATGTTGCGCAGGCGCGCGAGCGTGCGCATGTCGTCGGTGGCCGTCAGGTCGTCGTAGTCCGGATTGTTGGCTTTCAGAATGTATTGGCCATCGCGGCCCTTGGTGACCACCCGCAGCAGGTATTGGTTGTCGCCGCTGTCGTCTTGCCGCTCGATAGCCACCACGTTGCCCGTGATCGAGCCCGCACGACGGAGAGTGATCAACTCCTTTGATCAGAATGGAGAGTCCCGCTTCAGACTAGAGTAGATACGATGACGGCTATGTGGTACGTCAGTTTCACTAGCGGACTCCCTAAACTCCTGCATATAGCGGCGAGCAGGTATCGGAAAACCGCCATCTCTGCAATCTGATTTCTTTGATCATTCCGAAATTATCCGGTTTCGGTACTCTCGTGCGGAACGTCAATGTTTGCCGTGTACATGTCTTTATCAGTTTCGTGCTACGAGAAAAAGCCGATTTCCGGCCGGTTCAAGTCCCCGATCAGCATGCCTCGATCCAGTAGCCGATTCTGCATCTCACATGAGGTCTCTGGCAACAAAGCGCAGGAATGGCATGCGGCTAGATTGCAGTTGTCCGGACCTTGACCGGTGCTCTCGATGCAGACAGGGTCACTTGAACACCAGCTAGCCCGATCGAGTGCCCTGGCAATGGTGCGGTCGAGCTGTTCTGGCTCACCCATTCGAACGAGTCCGCCCATTGTGCCTTCCGAATCGCCTGCGGCGGTGTAAATCAGAATTCCGGTCATCTGCGGTTGAGTATCAGAAAAGTAGATCCGTTCACGCAGCGAGGATGAGCCATAGCCGCAGTCGAACACTAGCTGGCTGATCAGCACATGTGCGAATGTGTGCATCAGAACGAGAACAGGAGATGCATCATCGACGTGTATCTGTCGTCTCGATGCCTGCGCCTGGAGGTTCCGATTGACTTGGCGTAGCCGCTCCCTGTGCAGCGCTCCGAATTCTCTGTCCCACTGGGCAAGACGTTCTTCGTCAAACCTGAGAAAGATGCCCTCGCCACGGACGACAGCGGCTGGAAGCCAGTTGCATTGAGTCCTCGAGATGAGCTTCCAGCGCTGGGCAGGCGGCATGTTTGAGCTGGCGTATATCCTGCTGAAACCGACAAAGGCCCGCGTTTCCCGCAACTTGTCGAGCAGCGCAATACGGGAGAAGTTTCTGCGCACTAGGTCGGTGTAATCTTCAATAGGTTTGCTTCGCACCAGCAGATTCACTTTTGGACGTCCGTCCTGGCCATCCCGGCAGAAGGCGCGATATTCTTCTGCGCGATAAGTGTTGTCCGAGACGTCCTCAGTGAGTTGCGGATCGCCCTCCGATTCGAAACCTTCACGACGCTTGAGCCAAGTGGTCACGGATTCCACCAGTAGTTCCGGATCGATGGACCAGTCTGGATTCGCGGTCCTAATGAGATCGGAGAGAATCTTGGAAGAAACCTTTCCGTCAGCTGCCACCTTAACCTTTTGAACCAGGGCACTGGCAGTTAGTCGTGGGTGGGTCAGAATCTCGTGCAGGATGTGCGTGTTGACCGCCGTAGCGAGCACCTCCGGCTTCACATCAGACTCCGGATGGCGTCGACGCAGGATAACGCCTGCTGCCTTTGGCCCCAGAGTTCCGTTTTCTGCTGATAGTGCCCCGTTGAGGAGTTCCTGCTTGAATGTGTGATCGTCGAGTAAATCAAGCACCGGCTGGGGTAGACCGTTGTCTTCAATATCCGGAACATAGATCGAGCTTCGGACATCGCCGAAGTAGAGATTGCTTGCCCCCCGAAGCACCGCCCTCAGGTTCTGACCGCAGGGGTCGGTAGGGTCGTTGCCGCCATCGCCAAGGCCGAGCGCAGGGTTCTGGCCGTCGCACATGATCTTCATGGAGGTGAGGGCCGTTGTGCCATTGGGTTCGACGCTGAACGCGCCTGCGAGCGACTTGCGAGCGACTTCGACAATTCCTGTGCCGTCCTGGCGCTCGGCAACGATCACCACGCCAGCAATTGACGCAGAACCTGTGGAAATGAGACGCAGCCAGCGGTCAGTCCTGATCCCGTCCCACTCGGAACGATCAAGACCCAGCCACTCGATCCAGGGGAAATCGCGCAGGTGACCCGACTGGCAGGCACTGACAAAACGGACCTGGATAGCGCGCCTCTTAGAATGACTCCGGCCTTTTTCTGCACCGCTTCCAATTGGACCTTGACACTCCGGTGCGGATCGGTGGTGATACTTTGCCTCGAACATGCGACCGCAGCGAGGACACGAGTGCCACAGCGGGAATCGAAGGAAAGGCAGCTTTAGCCCGAGGTTGACGGCGCTTCCCGTGCCGCCACCTTCGACCTGCCGGTAGTCTGGAGGCTGGACGAAGAAATCGACACCGAGGCGTTTGGCGAGTCTCGGTTCATCGTCCACCCGGAATTCACGATGGTCCGGGTTTCTATCATCGAAGGGCCATGCGTCCAGACCGGCATGGATCAGGGAGACAGGCCCCGGGAAGTCCACCATGGCACCTACACCGAACGGTGACACGGCCTGCGATCGTCTGATGGGGCGGGTCATGGGTTTTCCCCTGGTGTGTTGTTGTACTGCATCGTGAGATCTGCCTCGCAGCTCGCATCGACATTACGGAGTGAAGACATCGTTGCCCAGCTGCGCCCATCCCACTGGGCAAGTTCCGTTCTGCCTGCAGGATGCATCAGAGGCGGGTGTTCTGGCGATCTTGAGAAATCCCCATACTCGGCCGGATTCCAAGCCTTCCACTGGTCTAGTCGAAGCCTGAGCCTGTCCATCACGGACGTCTCCTCATCAGGCGCGACGATTTTTACACGATCGCGAATGATCTCCTCGATCCGAAGCCTAAGCTCAGTGCCATGCGCGAGCGGAAAGGGGTCCGGTGTATCTGCCTCGCGGCCACGGTGACCGAGTTGCCGAACCAAAGCAACGACCAGACCATGCAGGGCCCGATCGACCGCCGGTGGACTGAACGGGGTGACGCTGGTCGGCTCGACCTGGGCGTAGAGTCGCTGGTGGTATGACCGAAATCGTTCGTAGTGGCTTCGGTCCCGGGGTTTCGTTTGGCCATAGATCACGACCACCAGTCCTGGGCGCTCCAGATCCCGGCCGACGCGACTGGAGACTTGGATGTACTGAGATGTTGTCTTGGGTTGCCCCACGATCGCCATTAGAGACAGCCGCGGGACGTCCACACCCACTTCGATGATGTTGGACGCTAGGCACGCATCAATGGGTGCCGGGCTGGGGACTAACGCGCCTTTCCCTTCACGGACCGTGACGGACACTTCTAGGTGCTCCAACAGGCGTGGAATGTGATCGCCGCGAATGCGGCTGGTCAACTCCTCGACGTGAAATAGCTGGCGGATTCTTGAGTAATCGAGACCATGGCGGTTCAGGATTACCTTGAGATATTCACGTGTGTCAGCGGTGAAAAGTGTCGCAGCACCACCCAGTTCCCGCAAGGAGTTAAAGAATACGAGCAGGGTCCACCATGGATCTAGATCGCGTGCATCGCCCTCTAGAAGGGAGGCATGTTGCATCAGGGTTGCGAAAACTCTGGCTTCCGATGTTTGGAGTGATGTGTGTGCGGGGGCAAGCACCCCCGCATAGAGTCTCCCGGGCTTTGGTCTTCCTTGCTCATCGCATGCTTCACGAGCAAAGAATGAATCGGCAGCATCGAGCCCTGAGGGTGGAAAAAGCATGACCCCTGACCGGGCATACAGACCGACAATTTGTTCGCGGGCACGGCTGATAGTTGCAGTCGATGCAACTATCTTCGGAAGGATCATTCCGCCGAGCGGATCAATGCACAGTGCTTCTATGACGGTTTCGTAGGCACCCACCATCGAACCCAGTGGCCCAGAGATAAGGTGCAGCTCGTCTTGGATGATCAAGGTGGGCGGGACACCACGATGACGGCCCGATTCATCCAGTCCGAAGATGCTCCGTGCCGCAGGTGACCAAGCCAGCATCGCGAACTTGTCCACTGTCCCGATCAGGAGATTGGGTGGCGAATCAAGCAGATCCTCGTCAATGACAACAATCGGCAGTGGAGGCTTTCCAGGCCCGGGCAGGCCACCGAATTCACAGGCGGCGTCGCGGCATCGGAATACGACAGTGTCTCCGGAAGGGCCGCGTTCCCTCTCATAGCCATACACTTGGACACCTGCTGCCTGCCGACCACCTCTGCCTTTCCCGCGCTGTGCTGTGGAGGGGGTGTCTTCGTGAGGGCCAAACTTCGCCGCGCACCACGGACATCTGAGCAAGACGTAGGGATTTTCTGCATCGGGATCGCGCCGCAGCTTCTGCAGCTTGGCAACTGCGTCGTCCCGCTTGTTTGGCGTGGCGGAACTGCCTACCCACAGCCCGATGCGGAAAGGCCGATCTCCTAGAGCGACTGCATCCCTGCGCCTCAACTGTTCCATTGCGCAGAAGAGAGTGGCAGCGCGCTGGAACTGTTGAGCGGTCAGCAGCCGCAGCGTGTACCTCATAAGCACATCGACACCGCCGTTGGAAACTCCTGTGAGCGCATTGAAAAAGACCGTAAATGCGGTTAGTCCCAGATATGCCTCGGTCTTGCCTCCGCCAGTCGGAAACCAGATGAGGTCGACTTCAGTCCGGTCGCGGTGAGACGGATCACAGATTCCCCGCAACGACATTAGCAGGAAGGCAATCTGAAACGGCCGCCAATAGCCTTGCCTCTCGTTTGGTACCGATGGGTCCAGGTCCGCAACCGGACGTGACCAAGTCAGTCTCCCGCTAGAGTCGTGCCCAGGCAGTCTTAATTCCTGTCGGGCCCGTAGCTGGGCAACAAGCATTGCCTGGTTTGCCAGCCTGAAAGCCTTGCGTGCCACATCGCCCTCGGAGTCAGACTGCCGCAGAATCGACAGACCATCCGCAATCCGATTGGCGCATAGAAGGCATTTGGCTAGAAGTTCAGTTGCAGTGGGCCGATACGGTT
Source organism: uncultured Burkholderiales bacterium (assembly GCA_903894995.1). Lineage (GTDB taxonomy): Bacteria > Pseudomonadota > Gammaproteobacteria > Burkholderiales > Burkholderiaceae_C > Limnohabitans_A. Next base: position 14,734 of record CAITSG010000098.1, on the reverse strand, counting down.
CTGCAATCGTTGCAACCTTCGATTCAAGTGAGGCAATCCAGTCGTGATACTCCTTCAGCAGGTGGTCGACGTCGGCCAATCCGTCGTCATTGGGCTGAAGACCCGCCAGCAATCGCATGCTGACGCGCAGGGGCTGCAGTCTGCCTTCTGGACCTCTGATCTGGAGATCGGCGCTCGTTGCAGGCGTCTCGAAAACCGGCAGGACGTCCGACCATACCGCCTCGACCCGTTTCGGGCGCCCGCTGATCCAATCAGCACCACAGCCGTGGCCGATGGCAAAGGTCCGGTTCTCCCTATAAAGGACACGGTTGACGTTCTCATCCGCCATCGGATCCGAATTCTGGAAATCAGCGACCAGACTGTCCGGATACGGATCGATCCATTGTCTGCTGCTCCGACCGCTGACCCGGATTCCAGCCTGGAAGAGGCACTGAGTTTCTAACTCAGCTTCATTTGCCTGCTTCTTGTTGGCAATCGAAACGGTCAGTAGCCTGTGCATACTGCTCGGCGCTGAATGCCAAGTGCGTGAAACGACGACCAGTTCCAGACCGAGTGCTGCAGGCCCGATCAAGCACCGCAACGGATGACGTGCGTTGAGCAAATCTGCTGTCGCCAAGTGAATGACTGGCACCTTGCCATGGTCGTCAACCACCGGCTTTCGTAGCCACACCTTGCGCGCTATCGGTTGCTTGCCGATACCGCCGCCCAGCTGGAGAGTCAGTGGCGCATACACGCCACATGGTTGTTCGATGGTTTTCTCAAGCCCGACCCGCCCAACGTTCACAAGCTCGATGGAGATCCCCTCGGTTTCTGACGCAAGGTCGGCCAGGAAGCTGACGCCTATAGCGGAAGGACGGAACGCATTGGCTAGAGTGACGTCTTCCTCTTCCTGATCGTCTGCCGGAGAGCCGAATGACGATGGCGCTTTGTCGGCCGGCAGGCCCGGGAGGGGCTCCTCCGGCACATTGTCAGGCATTGTCTCCTCACCCTCTGTCGCATTGACCACAGTTTCTTCAGTGGCGCCAAGCGGGAAGAGAATGCCTGCACCAAACCGCTTGGTTGGCGGGTCCTGCCAGACGATTTCCTGCCCGTCCGCCTGCATCCGTGGAATCCGATACTCTTCCCAAGTCATGGTCTGCTTGTCAGCCAGCGATACTGGCTTGCCGGCTGGATCCGGCCCCACGATCTCAGCCCGGAGGCGTGTGAGCATCTGCTCTCTGTTGGCAAGGTTCTTGTCGAGTGATGACATCAGGAATTCCTCTTAAGTGCTGCCTTGAGGCCTGCATCTACCATTGCGTCGTATCTTGAGCGCAGGCGCTCATGCATGAGAACATGGAGTCGAACCCTTGCTCGGGACATGCCGACGTAGAGAAGTGCCTTGGCCTGTTCGTCATCGACGCCTTCGATGTCCGTAAGGATGATGGCTGGTGCTTCCAGCCCCTTGAATGCATGGACACTGACGTATCTGACCGACGCCCCGCCCTCAGGCATTTCGCGATAGGAATTGAATTGCCAGCGGTCCTGTTCTCGGTCCAGTAGGGCGACGCATGAAGATGCGTCGGAACGCATGGACAGAATGACGATCTCTGCTGGAGCAAAGGATTTCAGGAGCTTTGCGATGGTCGCGAGCAGGAGTTCTGCCTGATGGGACGTGCTTCGGTAGAAGACTGGTTCGACGTCTGCCGAATCTGTGGTGTTGAGGATCCTGCTGTAGCCAGGCGATAACCCGCAGGTGATCGTCACTGCCTCCGCGATCCTCGTGGCATTCCGGCAATTGATGCGCAGCCGGTACGTCGAAATGTTGTCCGCGGCGCGACTCTGCAGTAGCTCAAGTCCGGAGTTTGCTCTGTTGTCGGCGTAGATCGCCTGTCGTTCGAAGTCGCCGAACATCGCCCAGCGACCGCTTGCAAGACCGCCGCTAAGCAGCAGCTCCATGACGTCAAGAAATGGGTCGGACAGCAGGTCCTGCGCTTCATCCACGAGCAGCAGATCGAAGGTCGGTTTTTCGCGACCGTCGTCCAGCAATGCATCTACGGCACGCTCTGGCAGCTCGATTTCCCAGAACCTCCTGTCGGCAGTTGTCGGGACATCGGCATCCGCAACTTGGCGCATGAGCCCAGAGAGGTTCCCGGCATAGAAGGGGATGGATCTTGCCTTTGCCTCATCTCCGATCGCGGCAGTCTCTCGCCTCAGCCACGTGGCTAGAAGACCGTTGAAACACAACAGGGCGACGCTGCGACCATCGAGCACGGCCCGTCGCGCAGCCTCAATCGCGAGAAACGTCTTACCGGTGCCGGCTGGACCCTTGAAGATGACTCTGCGATTGTCCTCGAGGTGATCCAGTGCGTCGAACTGCTCCTCCGTGAATTTGCGTATGGCTTCCTCGGCGAGTTCCACGTCATTTCGGGTGGAAGCAACGTATTCGAAGTCGGGTCGAAGGAGCCGGAGCATGGATTCAATCTGCCGGACGGTGGGGCGGCTATGGTTGCCGTACCAAGCTGGCATCGGCCTGCGGGCCCGACACTGGGAATGAGCAGACTCGAGTGCTCGTTTGACGAGTGACGAGATTGGCTGTCGGAAAAAGTCGGTTCTTCCGATTATCTGCCAGGGCTCCCACTCGAGCGACTTGTCTGCAAAGTCGATTTCCGTGAAGAGGACTGCGGAGTGGAACAGGATGGATCCGAGCGACGGATCCTTGTGCGATAGGTACTGCCGAATCGAGTGCGCAGCCTGGCTCGCCTGACGGAATGGGCCAACGGTGGTTGTCTTCGGTGGGTCATAGGAGTACTTCCAGAGCCCTCCCTCTCTGACAACATTGCAGCCCTTGACTTCGATGCAGAGAACGCCCAGGCTAGGCGCAATGATCAGCATGTCGGCTTCACCTTCAGCCCTAACTACATGGCGACGTATATCGAAGGAGTGAAGTACCAGCCAATCCTTGGTCATGGGATCATCCCGCAACTTGGAAAACAGCTGCCTTTCGCCCCTAGGTGCATCAGCGGCGACCTGAGGGGGAATCATCCTTGCCATGGAGTCACCTTTACCTTGGTCAGATGGAACAATGTCGACGTCGGAACCCGTCTTGACTTGGTGTCGATGGCAGCAACTCGAAGCAGTCCCATCCGGCCGGCTGCTGCGCCCGGCAATTCAATCGACTCGACCGTCTCTATGTGACGACGCTCGGCAACGAGTTCACGGACCCGGGCGAGCAATGCCGCGCGAATGACAGCCCCTGCTTTGTGATGGTATGCCTTCAGGCGCTCCATCTCATCCCACCGTGCATTTGCATAGATTTCGGATACATCATCAACGCCCAAGCCCTCCAACTGCCAAGTGGTGGCAATCAGATGCAGGAATGTCTGACGATCATGAGGTGCCATCACGGCATCCCCCGCCCATTCCCAAAGGTACTGGGGTGATCGGAGCCTGACGCCAAGACCTCGCATGTTCATTGCCACCACACCTTCCCCATGGCGCTTGATTGCCTGCTCAAGCCGTTCCTTCCATTGGAGGGCACTTCGGCGCAATCCTGCTTCGCCGGCCTGCCGCATCAGGGTATCAGCAACATCGTCTAGATAGTCGCCGCTTCCAGACAGCCTGAGCATTACGAGGTCACCCTCATTCAGATCTCTAACCGGGGTTCGGGGAAGCTTGTCTTCCGTGATATCGAATTTGTCGCCCGTTTCGAACAGATCCGAGACCTCCACGACTCGTCCATATGCAGGCAGAAAAGTGCCGCTTCCGTCCGCGAACAGGACGAACTTTGCATCTACTGTGACATCGCTGTCCGAGATCGGGGTCAGGTCACCGTGCTGGGCGTGGATGGACGCCCAGAGCGATTCGTGGGCCCATTTGTCGTCGGCCTGGGCACCTTCGCTAAGCTCTTCTGGCTCCTGCGTCTGTCGAGGATTCTCAGTAGTTAGCTGGAAGAAGTGGCTCTTTGGAAGTTCCTTTGGGACAGGCAAAGAAGGGTGTTCTGATCGATAGCCGACCACGACAACATCCGACGTCCGTCCACCATAAAGCAGGTCGAAGAGAAGGCTCCTCGGCGCGAACCAGGGATTTCCGGGGATGATCAATCGTGCGAACAGTGAATCCCTTGTCTGTCGCCTCCGTCGGATGAGCTTCAACGCCGCAAGACCGAAGTCTGATTCCGGATCAATGGATGCTGGCCACCCAGGAGTCGGTGAGCCGCAGACGTTGGCGAGAACAGCCAGAGGAAGGTCGCTGCGCATTGACTCGTGAAGCAGTGTAAGCAGGGCGTCCCGTTTCGGATTGGCTGCTCCCGAAACTAGCTGCCCGACCGCTCTGGCCAAGTCATCCACTGCAGTGCGGATGCCCGGGATGCTCACGGACGCGTGCTGTAGCCTGTCCAGGAGCTCGTCCACGCCCAAGCGTGGATCATCGAATGGCAGTGCTGTGAGCGCGAGCGAAGACTTCACCAGCCATGCGTCTCGTGCCGCTTCGCGTTGAAGTGGATCTTCTCGGTCAACACTTGAGAATATCGATGAGCAGACCCTGGCAATGTGCTGCATCGGCTGAAATTCGATGACCACCTTTCTCGGTCTGGATCCGGCCACATTTGCATGGCAAGCGGACACCAGATCCAGGACAGACACCGGTGCGACGGCAGCACAAGGCACGTCCGACTCCGTCTGGTATGGTCGAATTAGCTGGTTGCCGTTCGCATTCATGGGGCGCGTCATGTGGTTAACCCAGCTTGCAGTTGCAGACCGAAGATGAAGGGTTGAACGCCGTCGGGAGGGGGCATGACCCCTCCCGACGGCGGGTGGATGCCGGCATCGACGGCATGGTCCAAGTAGGTCTGGAGCAGCTGCGCTACTTCCTCGTCGTATTCCGCCTGATCAAGCAGGACCACGACGCTCCTAGCGGTGGTATCGCTCATGCGCCGCAATGCGGCGGCACCGTCGAGAATTGTCAGCCCCCCCTCGGGCTCATCGAGGACACCATCGCTCCGGGCGGGAGCCACCCTTGTCTTGCCATGTGTCCGCCCCCCCGGGTCGGCTATTGCCAGAATGTCTGAGCATTCGGCCTGGGCTGTTTCAGCAACGCGGATGACCAGACCTTCAAGATCTCCCAGAAAGGATGTTCTCTCCGTGATGACAGTGCATTCGATTGTGGGCGACCGATGCCAGCCCTTGGGCGCATCTTTCAGTGCCGCCTCGAAGACACGCTCTGCACCAGTCAGTCGGGCATCAGAGGTGGCGCTCACCGAACCGAGGGTTATTCCATGGGACAGCGCTGCAGACTTGGCGAAAAGGCGGTTGCCCTGATGAGCCTTCCTCTTTCCCTCCATGACAACTTCCAGAAAGTCGCCCCCTGCGATCTGTGTAACGCCGACGACAGACCCTGACCAACGCATGGGCTTGCCCGACGCATATTCCCGCCAGAATACCTTGCAGCCGGGTGCGAGATTTTTCAACCCTTCCCAGTCGAGAGAGTCGTCATAGAGCCGTGCTGATGCGAAGGCGGCGCCCAAGGCCGTGAATGCAGCGGAGAGCCTTCTATTCGGCAAGCGCACGACGGCAATTCGCCGGCCTTCAAGAGTGCTCTGGATCCTCATCCACTGACCAAGCCAGACAAGCCAGTCGGCCCAAGGCGGGGGTGCAATTGGTCCCTTGCCATCTGAGAGGCTCAAGTCTTCGCGCTTTAGGGCGTGAATGACTACATTGATGTCAGTGCACACAGTACAACCTCTCCTCTGTTTTATTCTATTATTGATGAATTATCGTGGGACTTAGTTCCTGCTAAACCGGACATGCTAGTTTTTCGAATGAATCGCTTCTGGCAACGTCGACATACATGGAGAGGTAGAGATGGAAGAGAACTTGGCATCATTCCGTGATGGAGTAATTAAGCGCTCGATAGAAGAATTCGGCGGCCGAGACCCCGAGGCTGGATTCGGCGTTGTTGCGGGAGAATTGTTGGAAGATGCTGAGGAACTGACTGATTTCGTGGCCAGTCCATACCGTGGCATGGGAACTAGGCGCAGGAGTCTCGGAATAGACGGATATGCCTTCGATGAGGTGGATGGCTCCTTACGACTGGTCATTGTCGAGTTCAAAGGGGACAAGCTTCCGGTCACTCTTACGCAGACGATGGCAAAGACCATCTTTGGGAGGGTTATTGCATTTGTCGACGAAGCATTGTCAGGTAACGATGATCACCTTCCAGCAGACGAAGATCCCGCCACAGATCTATCTGCTCTAATGCATCTACATAGGGCAAATATCACGAGGTTACGGATCTATCTGGCGACTGATGCGCTCATGAGCGACCATATCCGAAGCTGGCCAGAAGAGCCTATCGGTGGAATCCCTGCCGAGTTCCATATCTGGGACATTGCCCGTTTCCATGACGCATTCACATCGAGTTCAGGGCGTGAGGTCTTGACCGTCAACTTCAAAAGCCTAGTCGATGATGGTATCCCGTGTCTTAAAGCCAGCCTGAATCAGTCTGAATACAACGGCTATCTTTGTGTTCTTCCCGGCGATGCCCTCGCTCGCATGTACGAGGAATATGGTAGCCGTCTTCTTGAAGGAAATGTCAGAAGCTTCTTAGGGAAGGCGGTGAAGGTGAACAAGGCTATTCGTGAAACCACCCTGCGTAGCCCCGAGATGTTCTTTGCCTTCAACAACGGAATCGCAGCTACTGCGACTTCGGTCGAAACCATGCTCACGCCTGATGGCATGAGGCTTATTTCTGCAACTGACCTGCAAATCGTGAATGGCGGCCAGACCACTGCATCTTTGGCACATGCACGTCGAAAAGACGGAGCAGAGCTTGGTGGGATCTTTGTCCCAATGAAGCTTTCTGTTGTAGATGCATCAAGATCAGATGAGATGATTCCCAAAATCGCTGAGTTTGCAAACAGGCAAACCAAGGTGGCCGACTCGGACCTCTTCTCCAATCACGCTTTTCATCGAAAGATGGAAGAGTTGTCGAGACGGATCAAGGCACCACCAAAGGCGGGATCCCAGAGGCCAACGACTTGGTTCTACGAACGCGCAAAAGGCCAGTATCGCATCGAGACGACAAAGATGAGTCCGTCTGAAAAGCTTCGATTTGAAGCCGATAATCCTAGACGCCAGCTCATCACAAAGACAGATTTGGCCAAAATTGAAAATTCTTGGCGACAGCTGCCACATGAGGTCAGTAAAGGTGCACAGAAGAACTTTGATATCTACAGCCGATTTATTGTTGCTGAATGGCTTAACAATCAACTCCAGTTCAACGATGAGTTTTTCAAGGCAGTAGTTGCACATGCGATTGTTTTCCGCGATCTGGAGCAACTCATTCCAACACAGACTGATTGGTACGACGGTGGCTACCGAGCAAACATCATTACATTCACTATTGCGAAGCTGGTCCAAGTTATATCAGAGCAGGGGGCGGGAAGGGTTTTGAACCTTCAATCCATCTGGCGGGCGCAGGCGATTTCACCAGCACTAACCGACCAGCTGAAAGTGATTGCGAAAACCATGTATGAAGTGATTACATCCCCTGAACATGGGATTGAAAATATCACGGAATGGTGCAAGAAAGAACTGGCTTGGCAGCGTGCACAGCAGAAGCCGGCTCAGCTGCAGCCGGCGTTTGCAGCAGAGCTTGTGTCTCTGATAGAGGTGCAACATCGCTTGGAGGACGCCGTTGGGGTTGCACGTATTGACACTGACATTGCAGCAATCACTGAGGTGGTTAACTACAATTACTCGAATTGGCGAAAGCTTCGAGATTGGGGAATTAAGTGCAAGGAGCTGACCCCAAAGGAAGACCAACTTTTGATGCTGGCTGGCACATCAGGTCGGGTACCAACTACCAAGCAAGCAGTGGCAATTCTCCTGATTCGCAAACGTCTAGAGCAGGCGGGCTACCAAGGTAGTTAGCCGCGCATGTCTCAGGCAATGGTCGCACTTGGCACTTGTGCAAATTGAGTTCTAGATGCTGATTGGAACGTTAAGCGCTGAGTGTCGCTTCGTTCAACATTCTTTATTTACGTGTCTGAAACTATCAAGTTAACAACATGAGCAATCTGGTTGGCAAGTAACGACGGCACAGCATTGCCTACTTGGTGGTATTGCTGTGTACGATTTCCTTGGAAGAAATAGTTGTCTGGGAACGTCTGCAATCTTGCTGCCTCTCTAACCGTGAGGCTGCGACATTGCCGGGGGTCAGGATGAATGAAATAGTGGCCGTCTTTGGCGATGTGGCTAGTCACAGTCGTACTCGGTGCCTTTTGTAGCTGTACCCGAAATCGGTCAGCGAACTTGCCTGATTCCCAGTTGGCATGGTCAGGGGCAAGACCTTTGAGTGAAAAATCATGATGGCCCTTGGGTGAACGGTTAAAGGTTTGACCGTAAACAGCGGAAAAATAGTAGCGGGCAAGGTCACTGGACATGTGTGACCGTGTCTCATGGTTCAGCCAAACGTTGAGCCTAGGATCCTGCACCCACTTATGAAATCTTGTTTGTCCATGGGAGGAGTTGCGGCGGGGAAATCTGAGCGCTCCTGTTGCGAGACTCCCGTTCATACGAAGCATGCCCGCTTTAAGTTCTTCAGCCAATGTGCCCATGCGCTGCTCACGGGCATCTTTGTAGAGCCTATTGGCGTTGCCAAGTACCGCTTCACACCAGCTTGTATCGCTGTCGTTTGTACTGAGTTTGCTGCGCAAAAGTGGCATTCCTAAAAAGGCATCCTCAACACAAAGCTGATCAGATTCCCGTAAGAACTTTGTTCCGTCGTAGCCAAGGTCCTCTCGCACGCCTAGCAAAATCACGCGATGTCTTGCCTGTGGTATTCCAAATTTTTCCGCTTTGATAATGAATTCACTGGCATCGAGATCCTCGGGATCATCTCCGTACTCAAATTTCGCAGGTGAAACAAGTGAGTGAATGGCGTACCGCGCGCCGCTTCTTTTGCCAAGCGCTTTGCCGGGATCTGTCAAGTCGCGAAGGATGTCATGAAAAACCAGTTTTCCCCCAACCTTTGCTGAAAGAATTCCTTTCACATTTTCCATCACAAATACAGCTGGACGGCTGCGATTCAGGATTCGAAGATATTCTTTGTACAGAAAGTGTCTGTGATCGTCTTCGGCAACATAGTCCTGCTTGCCCATGTTGCGGGCACGCCCCACAAGCGAGTAAGCCTGACAGGGAGGGCCGCCGATTAGCACAGTTCTATCTTCATGCAGCTTTGCTTGATGTAGGAGGACATCTAGTTTTTGGTTGTCTGTTGGATCGCCTAGAGTCAGTTGATGTGCCTCTTCTTCGGCAGCTTTCCAAGCGAGTGGAAAAAGATCGCCCGGACGCGGTGAATCGGCTGATTCGCAGAAACTGTAATAGGCATTCAGGGCTTTCTGGTCCCCACGTATTTTGCGAAAGAAGCTGCGCAAGGTGAGTGTTTTGTAAGCACTGGATTCCATTTCAGCGGACAGTGCAATGTCAAAAATGGATCCATTCTTGTATGCCGCAAAGCCCTCTCCGAGACCGCCTGGTCCGGCAAAAAGATCGATGATTTTGTATGTCATTTCTTGGGTATGGCCCGCAAGTCTACTGATGTATTGATTGTCAGAAATGCGACTTGTTTTCCTGCGAAAGAATCCATCACCTGCTCGTGGTGGAGGTCTTCAACGCAGTGATCAATTTTGGTTTTTGTAAATTATTCGACTGGAAATGGCAGATGAAGGATCCCCAGAATAGCTGCCATCATTCCGCTCTATGCGTGGTGGTAATGAAATCAGCAACTTTGTGAGTATGCAGGCAAGAACGGGAAAATTTCGCACAGCACAGTTTCTTTAATGGACACCTGCTTGCTTGACTTCCATGGACTTCTGGAAATAGTTGAGAGCTACTTCATAGACCAAATCACCATGGCTCTCAAATAAGATTTGAATGCCATCGCGCAATTTTTGGCACTCTTGGGGCGCGAATACCTGTTCACCAGTCGCAATTGAAACAATGTCCTCGGGCTGGTCATCAGGATGAAAAAGCAGGCCCTCCAGATGCAACTTGTTAAACCAGCGCTCCAAAGCGAAGCGGCTTTTGCCCGGTATTGCAGGGATACGATTTGGCTTGTTCATGCTACCTCCAGTGGTCTTTTGAGTTGTGCAGCAGTTTCGTGTTGTATCCGCAGTCGCTGCATGCACCGATTTGCGAATTGATCCATCCATTGTGTATAAAAATACAGTACATGTATATACGCACAGTAAAATTGCGAGCATTTTTTCATAGGGAGTTGCGCAAGGTCACGCGAACCAAGCAGTAGCTTCTGGCCTGCATGTTTGTAAGCGTGACGGACTACTTAGGGTGACGGTGGGTTGTTAAGCCTCGATCCAGTCTTCCACCAGAAGTTGATCGATGTGCAAAAACGCATGGTCACTGGTGATCAGTGACGCGTTGACATGCACCGCATGCGCTGCAATTTGCATGTCCAAGGCGGCCAGCGGTTTGCCTTTGCTTTGCATCTGAGCGCGCAGTGCGCCATAGGTTTGTGCAACGGCTGCGTCCCAAGGCAGCACTTCTACGCGGCGCAAAAACTCGTTCACAGCAGCCTTCAGTGCCACGGCTTCAGGGCGCTTGGCCAGTCCAAACGCCAGTTCGCCCGCAGTGATGGCCGATATGCAAACGCTGTGCATGGGCACCGCTAGCAAGTGCTGCGTGACTTGCGGGTGGCGTTTGATGAGGTAGCTGACCGTGTTGGTGTCAAGCAGGTAAAGACGTGTCATGTGTGGGCTCAGTGTCCGATGGGGCCGGGCATCGATTCAAATGGATCGCGCTCTTCGGTGTCTGTGTGGCCCTGTGTGAGTCGCTCGGCGGCGCTCAAAAAGTCTTCGGGTGCGTGCGCGGTTTCTGTGGCGGCCAAGAAGCCGTTCCAGTCGTCGGGCCGTCGCGAAAGGATGACATCGCCTGTGAGCGGGTCTTTGCGGATGAACACTTCCTGGGTGTCGAAGCGGTAGGCGGCCGGTAGCCGCACTGCTTGGCTGCGTCCGTTGATGAAGAGTTTGGCGGTTTGAGACATGATGAGCCTCCTTACTGATGGTCTATATCAAAGTATATTCTTTTCTGGTTTGGATGGCATGACAGGGTTGGCATGGCCAAGTCCATTGTGGCGTCTCGATGGTTGTTGTGCGTTAAAAAGTTAAGTGCTCTTGTTGCAAATGGATTCAAAATACCCGCCCATGACCCCACCCCGACTTGACCTGCGCAAAGGCGTGACCGACCCTGTTGTCCTGTTGATTTCCAGGCGGCAGGTGGAGCAACAAGATCTGGCTTCAGTGCTGGATTCACTCAAGGTGTTCACCGCCACGCGTGAAGACGCTTGGCTCTACCGGGGGCAGATGAGTCTGGTGGTGGACGGCTACAACCATGACCCGCGTGAGCTGGTGGACATTCCCGAGGTGCGCCACTTCCTCAAGCGGCTGGCCGCCCAGTGGCCTTACTGGGGTTTCTTTTTGAACCAGGTGGACGACAGCATCAAGATTTTGGGTTCGTGCTGCTGCGGCGTGGAGTTTCCCGGCCGTGGCGCGGTGCTCATCGATCCGGCGCTGCTGCCCGGCTTTTTGAACCAGGCCTTTGCAGGCATGAACGCGCTGTTCGATCAGCACGGTTTTCCTGAGCACGATCTGGAGGCCATGAGCATGGGTCTGGTGGCTTTGATTGCGCCGTCTGAGTGATGCGGCCTTCACAGCGTTGCCACCCAAGTGCTGCGGTAGCGGTCGGGTAGTGGGCCGCCGGGACATGGGCCATTGCTGCTATGCCGCTGCAGCTGGCTTGACAGTCAGTTGACTTTCTTGACGCGTGCTTTTGCTTTGGGTTTTGAAGGCGGATTAACCAACGCTGCATCTACTGCGTTAGGCGCACTCATCCCTTCGGAAATCCTTGCCAAAGACACGCTCTCAACGCCCACCATCGCGCCGGGCAAAGGGTTGCCTTCGGGGTCGCCATCCATGGCGAAGCCACCAACACCAATCCTGAATCCCAGGTTCAGTTGATAGGTGCCTTCATGAATGTCGAAATGACGGATCAAGACCTCCGTCAAAGACTTCAGATCAAGCGAAAGGGGTTGCTCAATGGGTGGCATGTGTGTGCATTTCAAATTGCTGCGGCTGCTGCGTGTTGTAAGTGCGTGGCTCAAGGCACTTGACTTGTGACAGCGACACGATCTTCACAGCGACCGTGTGGTCATGGGTGTGCGAATGTTTGGCCGGAGTGTCTGTCAAATATCGCTCTAATGCATTCACCATGACTGCATTCAACTTCACGCCATCCTTTTGCGCTCTGATAGCGGCACCTCTGTGTAAAGCGGGGCCAACACGGACATTAAAAACGCCACTGAATGGTTGCTGAGGATCGCGCCCAAGTTGCAGGCAGGTTTCAAGATAGTCATCTACAGCAGCTTGAAACTCTTTACGGAGTGATTGCACTGTCTTTGCTTCATACGTCACCAAATCGGTGATGAAAAGAATTTTGCCGACAAGAACATCCGTCTCGGCGTCTACTTCAGCAGAGCCTTGGTACCCTTTGTATTCCAGTGTTGTCATGTGTATCTCTCCGCCTAGATCAGGCCAATTTCTTCTAACGTCTCGCGAACTTCCCTGATGTAACAAGGCTTCACCTCGTTACCCGGGTGGGGTTTGTGCAAGCTGATCACGTTGTCTTTCTCTGCGTGATGAAACTTTCTTCGCGACCCACTGTTCATGATCACCTTGTAGCCAAGATGCTTCAAGACTGCAACCAACTCATCCCACTTGATGTTGCTTGGGGTTGGCTTTGCCTTGATCTTTTCAATGATTTTGTCAGCTTGTGCCATTTGTTAAGCCAAGGCAGCTTGGAATTGTAACTACGATCCAGTTACTGATCACTGCCATGAAAGTTGTGGATGTGTATCCTGCGGGAGCTTTAAAGAATAATTTAGTACAAAAAATTACGCATGGGAAATTTTTTTCTATTCAAAGTGTTTCCTTGGGGGACTCGACCTGCGCAATGTCCACCCAGTGCTCGATCTGGAGGCCATGAGCATGGGCTTGGTGGCTTTGATTGCGCCGTCTGAGGAATAGGCGTTTTGTCGTTCCCAAACCCAAGCCACAATCTGCACCATGAAAAATCTTCGCATCCACAAGCTGGTTCAAGGTCAAGCCGATGAAGCCGACCGGCTTGCTGCGTTACGACACGCCGCCCAAGAGGGCATTGCCGCCATCGATGCGGGGCGTTTCAAGACTTTTGTAAGCAAGCATGAGTTGCGCACACACCTGCAGGCGAAAGCCGCGAAAGCCCCGACGTTTATTCACCAAGCCCGTTATCGATAAAACAGCCTTGCGTGCTTCAAGAGCTTGGCCGCATTTGCTGGACGGCCCTGATTTCGTAGTCGTTGATCAGCTTCTTGAAGTACTTGTAAATGTCAGCCATCTTCACATTCAGCTGGATGCTGGCAAAACCTTCATCATTTTTGTCGAGTGGGATCACGCCTGTGACCACGCTCTTGAAATGTTCGGGGTCTTTGTTTCTGATGGGCTGATAGCTGTTGATGGCCAAAAGAATGTCGTCGAGTCTGTAGCCATGGTCTCTGGTGAGGACCATCAAATCGTAGAGATCACGAGACTTCACGCGGTCATAGACGACGAGGCTTTTCATGACAAGAAGCCCTTCAACGCTCAGCACATCAAAGCCCCCTTCAGAAACCGTCACCTTGGGGGCGGTCTTTAAGTACTCAATCTGCGCCTTGGGTCGGTCGCTTTCATTGCGGGAGTGAAACGTGACCTTGGCACCGTCAATCAGGTCATCCTGAATGGCTTGTGTCTTTGCTGTTCGCAAGCCTTTGCTGATGTTGCCCAGCATTCGGGTCACGCTGGCGCTGGTCATGGGCTCAAATGCACGCCGCTTGAATACGCGTTTGACCTTGGGAACGCCGTAGTAAAAGCACAACCGAGCCACATCCTCGAACTTGTGCTTTTCGAGCACATGGCCGATCAACACATCGTCCTTGATGTTGGGGTTTGACCAGTCATAAGCGCCCGATAAACCGATCTTGACGGACTTGCGTGTCGCGTTGGCTTGGTGAATGATGGTGCGCAGCCACACGGGGATCAGCGCTGCGTAGTTGTCCATGTCCCCTTCTGCCCAGTCACCCGTGGCACGCTGGATGTCCAGCGTTGTGAGGTTTTGCAATCCCCGGGTCCACAGCTCTAGCAAGATCCTGCCCTTGTGGCTGGACGCAAGCTGGATTTTCCTTTGACTCATGCGGCGAAATTGCACGGTGTGCCCAGCGGCCTTGACGCTGCGCGACATACCCGAAGTGGGCACCACCAGCAGATCTTCTGCGCCTGCGCCTGCGGCTGGCGCAAGCCCTACTTTTTCCCCCGTTTTTTGTGCCATTGCATGGGCAATGGATTGTGCGTCCACACGCTGGCCCGCTGTGACATACAGCCCTCTGGCGACCCGCTCGATGAGCCCTGCCTTCATCATCCGAAAGAGCGTCTGGTCAACGGCTGCGCGACTCCCCAGCGACAAAAAGTCAGCACTGGAGAAGACGGCCCCTGGGGGCTTGTCTGCGATGGTTTGCCTGATCTTTTCAGATGTTTGCATGTCAGAAATTATTGACGTTTTTCAAACAATGTCAATTTTTAGGAATGCTTTAACAAAAATGCACGCTCGCTGAGACGGGGGATTTCACAAAACGCATCAACAACAAAGGTGGACGCCAACAAAAAATTCGCGAT
>CAITSG010000097.1 GCA_903894995.1 uncultured Burkholderiales bacterium | reverse complement strand
TGACGGTCGTGCCTTTTGGCGGCGGTCAGACCGAGCGCCAGGTGCAACTGATTCAGGACTTCAAGTCCAACATCATCATGGTCACGCCCAGTTACATGCTGGCGATTGCCGACGAGTTCCAGCGCCAAGGCATCGACCCCAAAACCAGCTCGCTGCGCATCGGCATCTTTGGCGCTGAGCCCTGGACCAACGACATGCGCGCTGCGATTGAAAAGCGCATGAACATCGACGCGGTCGACATCTATGGCCTGTCTGAAGTGATGGGGCCGGGTGTGGCCAGCGAATGCATCGAGACCAAAGACGGCCCGACCATCTGGGAAGACCACTTCTACCCCGAAATCATCCACCCCGAGACGGGCGAGCCGGTGGCCGATGGCGAAATGGGCGAGTTGGTCTTTACCAGCCTGACCAAAGAAGCGCTGCCCATCATCCGCTACCGCACGCGCGACCTGACGCGCCTGCTGCCCGGCACCGCCCGCAGCATGCGCCGCATGGAAAAGATCACCGGCCGCAGCGACGACATGATGATCATCCGGGGCGTGAACGTGTTCCCCAGCCAGATCGAAGAGCTGATCTTGAAGCGTGACGAGTTGGCCCCGCACTACCAATGCGTGCTCACCCGCGAAGGCCCGATGGACGACCTCAAAGTGCTGATCGAGACCAAGCCCGGCGTGTCACCTGAAAGCGAAGAAGCCCGCGCTGCGGCCAAACAGCTGCAGCACGAAATCAAGGTTTACATCGGTTCGAGCGTGGCCATCGAGCTCAAGGCCGAAGGCGGCGTGGAGCGCAGCCAGGGCAAGGCCAAACGCGTGGTGGACTTGCGCGGCAAGTGAATCAGACCGCAGGCCACTGATCGGCCGGGCGGTCCTTGGGCAGGCTCAGCTTCCAGCCGCTGGCCTGCGCAGGCACCGTGAGCGGCAAGCGCAGCAGGCGTTTGTCGCGGGAGACCAGGGCCGTCAATTGGCGCTCTTTGCCCAACAGAGCGGGCAGTTCGTCAAGTTTGCCCAGGCGCCAGCTGCCGCCTTGCCCCTTGGCGCCCACCTCCAGGCCCAACCATTCATCACCCGCAGCCAAGCCCGCCGCTTCGCCCGCGCTGCCGCGCAGCACCACTTTGACCTGCACACTGCCTGCGGCCTCAACCACGCGCAAGCCCAAGCGCTGCGCCATGCCCGAGGTCTCGGCCTCCACGCTGATGCCATGCCCTGTGAGCAGCTCGCGCAGCGGCAGCTCTTGCGTGCTGTGCGCCCAGCGCTGGATCTCGCTCGCCCAGCTGCGGCCGGTCACGGCCTGCAATTCGTCCAGCAAGTCCTGCTCGCGCATGGGTCCGGCCTTGCAGCGTTTCCACAGGCCGCGCATCACGGTGTCGAGCGAGTGGCCTTCGGTTTTGAATTCGTGGCGCAGCGTCAGGTCCAGGCACAGCGCCACCAGCGCGCCCTTGGTGTAATAACTCACGGTGGCGTTGATGGTGTTTTCGTCCTGGCGGTAGTACTTGACCCAGGCGTCAAAGCTGGACTGCGCCACGCTTTGCACATGGCGGCCCGGCGTTTGCTGCACCTGCGCGATGGTCTTGCCCAGCAGCTCGATGTATGTGGCGTCGTCGATCAGCCCTGCGCGGCGCAGCAAGATGTCGTCGTAATAGCTGGTGAAGCCTTCAAAGAACCACAGCAGCTGCGTGTAATTTTCTTGTGTGTAGTCGTAGCGGGCAAAGGCATCGGGGCGCAGTTGCTTGACGTTCCAGGTGTGAAAATACTCGTGGCTGATCAGGCCCAGCAGCGTGGTGTAGCCCTCTGGCTTGCGCGGGCTGGCGGACAGGCCGTTGTGGCGCGGCAAATCATCGCGCTTGCAAATCAACGCGGTGCTGTTTCGATGCTCCAGCCCGCCATAGCCGTCGTGCACGGCGTTGAGCATGAACAGGTAGTTCTTGTGCGGCGTTTTTTTGCCCACTGTTTTGCCCGCCATCTTGCCCGCCACTTTGCCTGATCCATGCCAAAACTGAATGGCGGCTTCGCAAATTTTTTGCGTATCGGCCAACAACCGGTCACCGTCAAAGGAGGACAGAGCCCCCGCCACCACAAAGCGGTGCGGCACGCCGCAGGCGTTGAAGCTGCCGCTCCAGAACGCGCCCAGTTCCACTGGGCAGTCCACCAGTTCGTCGTAATTCTCTGCTTGGTAAAGGCCAAAGCCTTTTTTGTCGGTTTTGAGCGGTGCCAGGCCCGTGGCGGCCTGCCAACTGGGTTGGCTCTTCACAGCTTGCAGCTGCAGCTGGTGCGGCGCGTGTTCTTGCCCGTGCACCCGCAGGCAAAGGCTGGTGCCATTGAAAAAGCCGCGCTGGCTGTCCAGCCAGGCGGTGCGCACCGAGTTGTCAAAAGCATAGACCTCGTAAGTCAGCACCAGGGGCAGCTCGCTCTTGCAAGCGATGGCCCAGCTGCACTTGTCTTGCTGCTGTAGGGGCACGTTTTGCCGGCCTTGTTTGGCGCTCAGGTTTTGCAGGTTTTTGGAAAACTCGCGCACCAGATAACTGCCCGGAATCCACACCGGCAGCGACACGGTTTGCTGCTCTGCGGGTTCAGTGATGGTGAGCGTCACCCGAAACAAATGGGCGTGCAGGTCGGCGGCTTCAACGGTGTAGTGGATGGCGGTCATG
>CAITSG010000096.1 GCA_903894995.1 uncultured Burkholderiales bacterium | reverse complement strand
TGGCATCTGGAATACCGACGGCCGCGCACTCGACAACGCCGGGGCAAGTTGAAATCACATTTTCGAGTTCACTGGGGAAAACATTGAAGCCGCTGACGATGATCATGTCTTTCTTGCGGTCAACGATGCGCGTAAAACCATGTTCATCCATGATGCCTACATCACCCGTGCGCATGAAACCATCTGCTGTGAAGGTTTTGGCATTTTCAGCAGCTTGGTTGAAATAACCCGTCATCACGTTGGGACCGCGAATACAAATTTCTCCAGATGAGCCGATGGGCAAACTGATGCCTTCATCGTCCTTGATGGCGATGTCAATACTTGGAAGTGGCAGACCAATGTTGCCGCTGAATGCCTTTTGTGTGACTGGGTTGTTGGTCCCAATGGCACATGTCTCACTCATTCCCCAGCCCTCGATCATGGCGCTGCCCGTGGCAGATTGCCAATTGCGCGCCGTGCCCTCAGAGGCTGCCATGCCACCTGCTTGGGTAAGCTTGAGTGATGAAAAGTCAAGGGTCTTGAACATCGGGTGTTGCATCAAGGCATTGAACAAGGTGTTGACGCCAGGCAAAACATGAAATGGACGCTGTTTCAGGACTTCGATGAATTTTCCGAAATCACGGGGATTGGGAATCAAGGTCAACATAGAGCCTTGACGCATGGCCAACAGGCACAGGGTCAGCGCAAAAATATGATAAAGCGGAAGAGCTGCCACGCTGTTGACTTTTCGAAGATCGGGAATATCGGTCAAGGCCGGAGAAAACCACGCTTCGGCTTGCAAAATGGCAGCGACCACATTGCGGTGCGTGAGGACGGCTCCTTTAGAGAGACCCGTCGTTCCGCCCGTGTACTGCAAAAATGCCGTGTCATCCAAAGTCTGGGGTGTCGGGCGAAGCTTAAGTCTGCGACCTTGGTCAATGGCTTTTTTGAATGATGTGACGGTTCGCTTTTCACTCAGTGGCAGTTCGAACTCGGGGACCATTTTTGCCAAGTGCCTGACTGCAAAACTCATCCATCGGCCATACCAAGGCCCCAGCAAATCGCCGATGGACGCCAAAACAACGTGTTGTATCGGTGTTTGCTCAATCACTTGCTGCAAAGTCGATGCGAAATTTTCAAGAATGACAATGCTTGTTGCACCAGAATCTTTGAGTTGGTGCTCCAGTTCACGAGCGGTGTAAAGGGGATTGACATTGACGCAGGTGTAGCCTGCGCGCAAAACGGCGGCCATGGTGACTGCAAACTGAGGCAAGTTGGGCAACATGATGGCCACTCTCGCCCCTGGCAGCAGGCCTTTGTTTTGGAGCCAAGCGCCCAAATCACTGGATAACTCATCCAATGCTGAGTAACTCATCGTGCGGTTCATGCACACAGAAAAGGGACTGTGACCGTGAACGCGAAAAGCAGTTTCAAGCAAGTCAGTCAAGCTTTTGTACTGCTCTGTGTCAATGTCGTGGGGGACGCCGGGTGGGTAGTTTTTGAGCCAGATACGTTCCATGGACTTCTCTCCTGATAGTCTGTCATTGTCGCCACATGCGGTTACAGCGGAGATGGGGCAAATCCCGAGTGAGTGAACAATCAGGTCTCCCATGCGACAAAACCAAAATTCGGTGATGAAAAGGAATTCGGTGCAAAATCATCGTAAACCCTAGGTTTGAACCCACATGCCCTGTCCTCTTCTCAAGTTCTGGTCTCGCACGAAGGCACATCTTCTGAGCCTGTGGGGAAGACTGCGTTTGGAAGAGGGCTTGAATGCCGGCCACAACGATGCCATCGCTAGAAAAACAAAGAGCTGGGTGCCCATTCGATCCTTGTCTACTCGCCACAAGGCGCGCATTGAACGGCACCTGTGTGGCTTGACGGCGCAAGATCGTTATTTGAGGTTTGGCTACGCGGCCACTGCTGAGCAAATTGGACGTTACGTGCAGGGCCTTGATTTCGAGCGGGATGAAATTTTTGGGGTTTTCAATCGCCGCTTGGAGTTGGTTGCCATGGCACATTTGGCCTACTCCATTGATCCGCAGTGGGCCACCTGCGCAGAGTTTGGCGTCTCGGTGGCATCGCATCAGCGGGGCAAGGGCTTGGGTGGGAAATTGTTTGAGCATGCAGTGATGCATGCGCGCAATCAAGGAGTGAGCATGCTGTTCATTCATGCATTGAGTGAAAACTCAGCCATGCTCAAAATTGCACGCCATGCTGGTGCCACTGTAGAGCGTGACGGCAGTGAAAGTGAGGCGTATCTTGGATTGACGCAAGCCGATTTGGACAGCCAGTTGAGCGGTTTGCTTCAAGAGCAGATGGCAAAAGTGGACTACCAACTTAAGTTACAAGCAAAACAGTTCAGACAATGGTTGGCCACGGTACAAGAAATCAGACAGGGTGTGCGTGAGGCCCGGCATAAGGTGTGAGCCCTTTGGGGTTCAGTGCTTGTTATTCGAATCCGCTATCCTTGAGTCCTTTCAATAACAGCACATCCTGCTCATTTTGACTGTGTCAGACCCCTTACCACCGCGTGCCATTGCACCCCACCCTGAGCGTGAAGACAAGCGCGGTTTTTTGCAAAAACTCGCTGAATTCATACATCCCGGCCCCGATTCTGCTGATGAGTTGATCCAGTCATTGGCCGAGGCTGAGGACAACCACATCATCAATGCTGAAAGCCGCTTGATGTTGGAGGGGGTTATACGCATGGCCGACATGACTGCTGGGGATGTGATGGTGGCGGCTCCACGGATGGACCTGCTCAACATCGAGGATCCCTTTGATCAGTTGATGAACCATGTCATAGAAACGGCGCATTCTCGTTTTCCAGTGTTTGAAGGCGAGACGGAAAACATCATTGGTATCTTGTTGGCCAAGGATTTGCTGAAACTGCAACGGTCTGAGGAATTGACGATTCGTGCTTTGTTAAGGCCCGCTGTGTTTGTGCCTGAAAGCAAGGGCTTGAATGATTTGTTGCGCCAATTTAAAAATAACCGCAACCACTTGGCCATCGTGATTGACGAATTTGGTCGAACAGCCGGTTTGATCACCATCGAGGATGTGCTTGAACAAATCGTCGGTGAAATCGAGGACGAGTTTGACATTGCGGATGACCAAGGGGATATCTTGGCCATGCCCGATCAAAGTTTTCGCATCAGTGGTGACGCTTCACTTGGACGGGTGAGTGAGGCATTTGGCGTGGATTTGGCCAGCGCACGCGAGGACCATGACGCCCCAGACTTTGACACCTTGGGTGGTTTGATTTCACATGAAATGGGCCATGTGCCGCGACGCGGTGAAAAATACGTTTTGGCAGGGCTTCAGTTTGTCGTTTTGCACACCCGAGCAGGTGCGGTGCGATGGTTCAAGGTTTCGCCTTTGTCAATTGACAAAAGTTCAAAGATGTCGACATGAACATCAAGCAGCCACACGCACAGAAGTTTCAAACGTTGTGGCTCGCCATGGCGGGCGCTGCACAAGCGGCTTCAGTGGCCATGCCTGGCAGTGGGCAGGCCCAAGGGTGGCTTCAAATCCTGAGCATGATCTTGTTGTGCAGTGGATTGGCTGGAGTGGTTCAAAAACCCGAGAAAGGCCGAGCAACGCTCAAACGCGCAGCATGGCAGGGCGGCGTGTTCGCCGCAGCTTGGTTGGCGGGGTGTTTTTGGTGGTTGTATGTGTCGATGCACCAAGTGGGGGGCCTGCCGTCGCCCTTGGCTGCCTTGGCCGTGGTAGCGCTGGCTGCTGCCTTGGCGGTTTACTATGCAGTCGCATCGGCACTGTGGGTTTTTGTCGCTCACGGCTTGAGCGTTCAGCGCCCCGGCCTGGCCAGTGCCCTGTTTGCTGCGCTGTGGACTTTGGCCGAATTGGCCCGTGGGCGCTGGCTCACTGGTTTTCCATGGGGTGCAGTGGGTTATGCACATGTCGATGGTTTTCTGGCAACTTGGGCCCCCTGGACAGGCGTTTATGGCATCGGGGCGCTTGCCGCGTGGTTGGCCATGCGACTGGCCTTGGCCGGTTGGCGCTTGCATGCCCTTAAACCCTTGGCCGCTTTTGGGCTTGTCACTTGGGCATTGCAAGTGTTCTCGCCGTCATTCACCACATCGGCAGGCACAAATCGGGTCGAATTACTGCAGGCCAATATTTCACAGACTGATAAATTTCAAGCAGCCAGTGGGGTGCCTGATGCCCTCAAGTGGTACGACACCCAGTTGCGCAGCACGCGTGAACCTCTGGTGGTGGCCCCAGAGACCGCCATTCCTTTGCTTCCTGGTCAATTGCCGCCTGGGTACTGGGCTGAGTTGACGCAACATTTTTCACGCTCGGGCGGCACGGCATTGGTCGGTGTTCCTTTGGGCAATCAGGCAGACGGATACACCAATTCGGTCGTGGCTCTGGGGTCATCAACGGCTGAGGCTTACCGCTATGACAAGGCGCATCTGGTGCCTTTTGGTGAGTTCATGCCGCCCGGTTTTGTGTGGTTTATCCGCATGATGAATATTCCATTGGGAAACTTCCGGTCTGGCGGTTGGGATCAGGCATCACTGCTTTGGCATGGGCAGCGCTTGGCCATCAACATCTGTTACGAGGATCTATTTGGTGAAGAATTGGCCATCCGCTTCAACGATCCGCAGGGTGCCCCCACCGCCTTGGTAAACGTTAGCAATATTGCTTGGTTTGGCGATACTTTGGCCGTCGATCAACATCTGAATATTTCGCGCATGAGGGCCATGGAGCTGGGCCGCCCGATGCTCAGGGCCACCAACACCGGGGCCACGGCGATCATCGACCACCAAGGGCGGGTGGTTCAGCAATTGCCACGGTTTACCCGGGGCAGTCTGTCGGGCACTTTTGATGGGCGGCATGGACTGACGCCCTATGTCCGATGGACCAGCAGGCTGGGTTTATGGCCTCTTTGGGTGCTCTGTGGCGGCACGCTGGCTTTGGGTTTTTGGCGACGTCGTCAAAATGGTGCGGTGTTCTAGGCTGCATGAGTTTGGCCCTCAGGCCCATAGAGCTGCTCGGTAAAGCACCGTAAAATCGAGGGTTAGCGCAAGTTTGCGTCCATCCAAACTCAGCCAGCTCGCTGCTGGCGGCTCAGGCCATGTTGACCTTCCAGCAAATCATTTTGAAACTCCAGCAGTACTGGGACGCCCAAGGCTGCGCCTTGCTCCAGCCCTACGACATGGAAGTCGGGGCGGGCACCAGCCACACGGCCACGTTTTTGCGCGCCATTGGCCCAGAACCATGGAAAGCCGCTTATGTGCAGCCCAGCCGCCGCCCCAAAGATGGGCGCTACGGCGAAAACCCCAACCGCCTTCAGCACTACTACCAGTTTCAGGTGGTTTTGAAGCCAGCCCCTAGCAACATTTTGGAGCTGTACTTGGGCAGTCTTGAAGCGCTGGGCTTTGATCTGAAGAAAAACGACATCCGCTTCGTTGAAGACGATTGGGAAAACCCGACGCTGGGCGCTTGGGGTCTGGGCTGGGAGGTCTGGCTCAACGGCATGGAGGTCACGCAGTTCACCTACTTCCAGCAGGTTGGCGGCATCGACTGCAAGCCGATCACCGGCGAGATCACCTATGGCTTGGAACGCTTGGCTATGTACCTGCAAGGCGTGGACAACGTCTACAACCTGCAATGGACCGATGGCTTGACCTACGGTGACGTGTACAAGCAAAACGAAGTTGAGCAATCGACCTACAACTTCGAGCACAGCGATGCCGAATTCTTGTTCACCGCCTTTGGCGCGCACGAAAAGCAAGCTCAGCACCTGATGGGCGCACAGCTGGCACTGCCTGCTTACGAGCAAGTGCTCAAGGCTGCCCACACCTTCAACCTGCTGGACGCGCGTGGCGCGATCAGCGTGACCGAGCGTGCCGCCTACATCGGCCGCATCCGCAACCTGGCCCGCAGCGTGGCCCAAAGTTATTACGAGAGCCGCGAACGTCTGAACTTTCCGATGGCCCCGCGAGAATGGGTTGCCCAAATGCCCAAGAAAGCCGCGTGAGGAAGAACGACATGACGACACAAAATTTGCTGGTAGAACTGTTTGTGGAAGAGCTGCCGCCGAAGGTGCTCAACAAACTCGGCGCTGCTTTCTCTGGCGTGCTGGCTGAACAACTCAAGGCCCAAGGCCTGGCTGTGGCCGATGCGGTGGTGACCGCTTTTGCATCGCCGCGCCGCCTGGCTGCGCATGTGACAGGTGTCCTGGCGCAAGGTGCCGACAAAGCCGTGCAACAAAAACTGATGCCCGTGGCCGTGGGCCTGGATGCGGCTGGCAATGCCACACCCGCTTTGCTCAAAAAACTGCAAGCGCTGGGCGCTGACGTGAGCGACCCGGCTGCTGCCGTGTCCTCCCTCAAGCGCGCACTGGACGGCAAAGCGGACGCCTTGTTTTACGACAGCATCGTCAAAGGCACTTCGCTGCAAGCGGGCCTGCAAAAGGCGCTGGAGGAAGCGCTGTCCAAGCTGCCGATACCCAAAGTCATGCAGTACCAGCTGGAAACCGATTGCGAATTACCGGGCTGGAGCAGCGTGAACTTTGTGCGCCCCGCGCACAGCTTGATCGCCTTGCATGGTTCCACTGTGGTGCCGGTCAAGGCGCTGGGTCTGACGGCCGGCAACAGCACACAAGGCCACCGCTTTGAGGCCAAGGTCTCGCCCGTGATCTTGCAGCACGCAGACCAATACGCCGATGCTTTGAAGAACGAGGGCTCGGTCATCGCCAGCTTCGCTGAGCGCCGTGCCGAGATCATGCGTCAGCTGCAAGCAGCCGCTGCCAAAGTGGGGGGTGGTTGCCAGCCGATCGAAGACGAAGCCCTGCTGGACGAAGTGACCGCCCTGGTCGAGCGCCCCAATGTGTTGACCTGTCAGTTCGAGACCGAGTTCTTAGGTGTACCACAAGAGTGCCTGATCCTCACGATGAAGGCCAACCAGAAATACTTTCCCTTGATCGATGCATCGGGCAAGCTGACGAACCGTTTCTTGGTGGTGAGCAACATCACACCCGACGACTCTTCTTTGGTGATCGGCGGCAACGAGCGCGTGGTGCGCCCACGCTTGGCCGATGCCAAATTCTTCTTTGACCAGGACCGTAAGAAAACATTGGAATCGCGCGTTGAAGGCTTGTCCAAAGTGGTTTACCACAACAAGTTAGGCACGCAAGGCGAGCGCATGGCGCGTGTCTGCGCCATCGCCAAAGCCATCGGCCAGCAAGTCGGCGGCGATCTTCTGGCCAAGCAAGCCGAGCAGGCCGCACGCTTGGCCAAGACCGATTTGCTGACCGACATGGTGGGCGAGTTCCCCGAGTTGCAGGGCATCATGGGCGGCTACTACGCACGCCACGATGGCCTGAGCAGCAATGTGGCCGAAGCCATTGAGGACCACTACAAACCCCGCTTTGCCGGTGACGACTTGCCCCGCAACCAAGTGGGCTTGGTGGTCGCTCTGGCCGACAAGCTCGAAACCCTGGTCGGCATGTTCGGCATCGGCAACGTGCCTACCGGTGACAAAGACCCGTTCGCGCTGCGCCGCCATGCTTTGGGCGTGATCCGCATGCTGATTGAAAAGGACGTTGCATCGGGCCTGCCCGAATTGCTGGCGCTGGCTGCGCCAGTGTTTGGCGAC
>CAITSG010000095.1 GCA_903894995.1 uncultured Burkholderiales bacterium | reverse complement strand
TGGGGTCATCTTGGGCGTTGGCAAGGGCTTGTGTGGTGCTTGAGGCGGACGACATGGAGGCTCTTTCGATGGTTTGAACTGAGCTGAACTCTATGCATGTGCTGGCTGCACAGCTGTCACTTTCGTTGCCGAAGTGCAAAGCCACAAAGGGGGTTAAGCCACTGCCTTAGTGATCGAGAAGCCCGGATAGGGCGCTGTCAGGGCATGGCCCTGTTCAGCTGGTTCTGAAGGCGGCCTGTGTTGGCATCAAGCGCGAATGCCCCAAGCCGCCGCCTTTGTCGACCCTGATCTGCACCGGAATGCGTTCTTTCAAGGCCTCGACGTGGCTGATGATGCCGATCATCTTGCCGCTGGCATTCAGGGCGTCCAAAGCGCTCAGGGCGATTTCGAGGGTATCGCCATCCAGGGTGCCAAAGCCTTCGTCCAGAAAGAGCGAGTCGATGGAGGTTTTGTGGCTCACTAGGTCAGACAGGGCCAATGCGAGCGCCAAACTGACCAGAAAACTTTCGCCACCCGACAAGGTGCGCGTGTCGCGTGCCACATCGCCTTGCCACGCATCCACGATGTCCAGCTCCAGTTCGCCCAATTTTTTGCGCCGAAGCAGATAGCGCCCATGCAAACGAACCAGATGTTGGTTGGCCAGTTGCAGCAAGTGGTCCAGGGTCAGGCCTTGGGCGAATTTGCGGAACTTGTCGCCCCTGGCCGAGCCGATCAGCCCGTCCAGACGTTGCCACAGGTCTGACTCGGTGGTTTGTTGCTGGATTTGCGCCCACAAGGCTTGCTGGCTGCCCCGCAGTTGCTCGTCTTGGACCAGCAGGGCGCGGTGGGCACCGATCATTTCGTTGTGGCGGGTGCGTTCGGCCTGCAGCGTGTCCAATTGGGCTTGGACTTCTGGCGGGCTTGGCAGGGTGAGCGTTTGGGCTTGCAACTCGGTTTGTTTGGCCAGAGCCGCTTGCAGCAAAGCGTCTGCGCTTTGCAGTGCTTGCTTGAGTTGGTCTTTCAGGGCCGTCAGTCTTTGACGCATCGTGCTGGGCAGCAAGGCGGCCTCAAACTCGGCTGGATCGGCAAAGGGGCTGGCCTGCAAAGCGCTCAGCCAGGTTTGCTGGGCCGCCGCCAGTGCCAGGCTTTGCTGCTGCCAGGTGGCTTGTGATTGGGCTTGGCGGCCTTCTGTTTCGGCCAAGGCCTGTGTGAGGCGTTCAATGGCTTGTGTGCTGGCCGCAAAAGCAGCGGGCAGGTCGTCTTCTTGCATGGTTGACAGGCGCGCTTTGACCTCGTCCGTCAGCGTGTTGCCCAAGTCTGTGGCTTGGCTGTGCAAGGCTTCGCTGCGCTGCGCCCATACCAAGGCCTGTTGCTGTGCGGCTTCACTGTGCGCCTGTTGCCCCGTGATGCTGGGGCGCAGCGTCTGAATGCGTTGCTGTGTTTCTTGCCAGCGCTGCCATTCGGCGTTGCGTTCGCTCAGCCAAGGTGCAGCATCCGTGGGCAGGGCGTAGCCAGCGGCAATGAGTTCGGCTTGCAGTTGTGTGCTTGTCCGGTCCATTTCGGCTTGCGTGGCGGCGATGTCGGCGTGCAGCTGGGTTTGGCTGGCTTGTGCCGCTTGCGCCGCCTGCTGGAGCAGCTTGAGTTGGTGCTCGGCCGCTTGCAGGGCCTGAACGCTTTGGGCATGCGTTGCCATGGCCTGTTGCAGAGTTTGTTCACCCGATTCGGCCGCTTGCAGCGCCAAGCTCAATTGCGCCGAAAAATCGGCAGCACTTTGTTGCCGGGCTTCCAGTTCGGCGGGGTTTTGCCAAGCGTCGGGGGCCAGTGGGGCCGAGGTCGTGGTCAGCGCGCTGGCCTGCCCAAGGGCGGTCTCCCAAGCCCGTTGCCATTGCGCCAAGTGTTCTGCGGTTTGTTTTTGCTGGCGCAGGTGGGCCTGATGGTCGGCTTTGTGGGTTTGCAATTGGGCGGCCAAAGCTTGGCCTTGGGTGATCAACTTCTCCAGAGCCGCCTGTTTTTCTTGCAGGGCCACTTCTGTGGCCGTGATGTCCAGGCCTTGGTAGGCGGTGATGGCCGGGTGCTCCAGGGCGCCGCAAAGCGGGCAAGCTTGTCCGGCTTGCAAGGCCTGGCGGTGCTGGTCCAGGCTTCGGATCAGGCGCTCTTGCGTCAGCAGTGTTTGTTTGTCCGCGACTTGTTCTTTCAGGGCCGCGTGCTGCTGGCGCAACACCAAGAGCTGCGTTTCATGGTCTTGGGTGGCGGCGGCAGTGACTTGCAAGCGATGGGTCAAGTCCGATTGCTGCTGCGCCATCTCGCGGCCTTGCGCGGCCAGCTGCACGATGTGCCGGGCCACGCTTTCTTGGGCTTGAGCGCTTTTCCACTGCTCGCGCAGTGCAGACAGCGGCCGACCACTCAAACGCAGGTCTTGCGCCGTCTGTGCCTGTTGTTTTGCCAAGGCCGAATCGGTTTGCGCCTGGCTGGCGCTGTTCACCCGTTGGTTTAGCTCGGCCAATTCTGCGCTGCGTTGCTGGTCCTGCGTTTGTAGGGCCTTGAGCTTGCTTTGCTGGGCTTGGGCTTGGGTGTGGCGCGAGTTGATTTGTTCAAACTGCTGACGCCAGCTGCCCAGCTGCTCACCCAGTTGTGCGTGTTGTGGGTGCTGCGCGCACGCGTCCAAGTGGCGCTGGAGCTCGGCTTGCAGCTTGGCCAAGCGGTTTTGCGCGGCCTGCGCCATGCGTTCGGCCAAGGTTTTGGCGCGGTGGTGTTGGCCCAGCTGCGCTTTCAAGTCGCTGTCGCGTTGCGCTTGCAAATGCACCAGCAGGGTTTCGGTCTGGGCCAGCGCCTCGCGGGCTTGCTGGTGTGCAGCGTGTGGCCCCTGCATTGCTTGGGCTGGTTCGCTTTGGGCCAAGCGCTGCAAGTCGGGGGCGGCGTCTTGCCACGCCGCTTGGGCGCTTTGCTCTGCGGTTTGTGCTGCTTGCACGTCTTGGCTGCTGTGCGCCAGTTGCTGGTGCCATTGGTGCTGGTTTTGTGCCGTGTCCCATGCCGTTTGCAAGTCGGCCAAGGCCAAGGTCCATTGCGCCATCTCAGCCTGCATGGTCGCGCGCGTGTCTTGGGGCAGAAGGGCCACGCCGTCGGCACGCGCTTGCAGTTGCTCCAGCTGCTGCTTGGCTAGCCTCGCTTGCTCAAACACCCGGCTTGAAATCTGGCCATAAATGTCGGTGCCGGTCAGCTCTTCGAGCAATTCGGCCCGCTCGTTGGCGCTGGCGTTCAAAAAGGCCGCAAAGCCGCCTTGGGCCAAGAGCATCGAGCGCGTGAATCGCCCAAAGTCCAGGCCCGTGATGTCGGCCACGCGCTTGATTTTGTCGTGGCTCTGTCCGCTCAAGATGGTGCCCAAGCCGGTCTCAGGGTCCACACTCGACAGTTCGACCTTGGGGTTTTGCAGTTCGCCGTCCGGTTTGTCGCGGGCCCGCCGTTGGCTCCAAAAAGCCCGGTACACAGCACCTTTCACCTCAAACTCCACCTCGGCCAAACAGTCGGCCGTGTGGCGCGTCATGATGTCGTTGGCCGACTTGGAGACGCTTTTGAGGCGCGGCGTTTCGTGGTACAGCGCCAGGCAAATCGCATCGAGCAAGGTGGATTTGCCCGCGCCGGTGGGGCCGGTGATGGCAAACAGGCTGCTGTCGGTGAACGGGGCCACGGTGAAGTCAATCGCCCATTCGCCCTTGAGCGAGTTCAGGTTTTTCAGGCGCAGCTTGAGGATTTTCATGCCGCCTCCTCATGGATGCGGCTGAGCACATTGGCAAAGCGCTGGCTCAGGGCCGTGTGCAGCTCGGCGGGCAAGTCCTCCAGCGCCAAGCGCCTGGCGAACACCTCTTCGGGGTTCAGTTCGTCCAGGGTTTCCAGCGCTTGGCTGGGCATGGCGGCCGGGGTGTTGCCGCGCTGCCTGCGCACCCGCAACAGCTCCACCGGCAAGCCCTGCGTGAGGTGGCCGATGCGGGCGGGCAGGTCGGACAAGTAATCGTCATCGGCCACGGTCACCTCCAGCCACACGGGTTTTTCGGGGCAGCCTTGGGCGGCCACTTGGGGCAGTTTCTCGGCCAGCTGGGCCAAATTGCCGGTCACGATCAGCAGTTGCTGAAACCGGGGCACCTGCAAGGGCGTGACGCGGGCCAAACCCTGGGTGTCCAGGTCCACCAACAGCATTTCTTTGTGCTGTGGGGCTTCGTCAAAACCCAGCGGAATCGGCGAGCCGCAGTAGCGAATGTGTTCAAGTCCACCGACTTTTTGGGGCTTGTGGATGTGGCCCAAAGCGATGTAGTCGGCAGGCGGAAACGCAGCGGTGGGAAAAGCTTCCAGCGAGCCCACATAAATTTCCCGCACCGATTCGTTGCTGCTGGCGCCCACGGTGGTGAGGTGCCCGGTGGCGATCACGGGAACGCGCCGCCCCAGTTGCTGCTGCAACTCGGCCTGCTGTGCAAGGCCAGCCTCGAACACGCTTTGGTAAAAGGCTTCAATGCCCTTTTGCAGGGCCAACTGCTTGTCTTGCGCACTTTGTCCGGCCTGGCTTTGCACCACATCGCGCGGGCGCAGGAAGGGCACGGCACAGACGATGCAGCCCGCCTCGCCATCGCGTTGGGGCAGCACCAAAACGTGTTGAGCCGGCTCGGTCACGGCGGCCACAACATGGGTGTCCAGCACCGCCAACAAAGCACGGTTTTCGCCCAAAGTGGCCACCGAGTCGTGGTTGCCGCCCAGCAGCAACAGGGCCACCCCGGCGCGGTGCAAGCGGGCCACCATGTCGCTGTACAACTCACGCGCATGGCTGGGTGGGGCAGCGGCATCAAAAATATCGCCCGCAATCAGCACCGCGTCGACCTGGTGCGCATCGACTTGTACCAGCAACCAATCGATCAAGGCCTGGTGCTCGGCCTGGCGGCTCTTGCCCATGAAGTGCTGGCCCAAGTGCCAGTCGGAGGTGTGGAGGATGCGCATGGGGGGATGGAATGAAAGGGTGAACAACACGCGCTGCGCAGATCTGCCTTCAAGGCGTCACGCGCGCCACATTAGAGTGGCTTGGGCAGACGGGTCAATGGGGTGCGAGGTAGCAAGCCTCAGCCGATTCGCCGCTTTGACCCTCTTCGGCTTCTTCGCTGCACAGGGCGGCCATGAATGCCGGGTCAGGCACCTGACCGGGCAGCAACAGCTCTTCGTTCGTCCAGCGTTTGACCAAATGGCCGTTGGCCACGCCGCCGGTGTGCGGGGCTTGGTAGGCGCGGCGGTGTTGCAGGGTCACGCCACTGTTGGCATTGGCAATGAAGCGGCTTTCGCCCAAGGCCCAAGGTTCAAAGTAGGCGTTGGCGGCGGCATCCACTTGACGGAAGTAGCTGCGTGCGCCTTCGGCGTTGAGCTTTTTGCGCACCGTGCGCGTGATGAGGCCTTGCAACTGGTCAAGCGCGGCATCGTCCATTGGGGTGATGGCGTCCAGGCGCATGTCAGTGCCAGCCAGCGCAGGCGAGGCGGCCAATTCGGCGGGCAGCACTTGCACCATGGCTTTGACCACATCGTGGTGCGGTGCCACGGCGGTGGCTACGCCGCGTGTTTGCGGTTGGATGGGGCAACGAATCTCAACAAAACGCGGCTTGACGGGGCCGGTGCAGCCGTCGTGGTGGTAGTACTCGCCTTGGCTCAGTCGCCCTTTGCTGGAGCGCCCGCGCACGTCGCGGTAAGTGGGGTGCGCTGTGTGCACATTCAGGCAGACCACCAGGCCGGTGGCATCGACCAGTTGGTAAAAGGCTTCACGCCATTCGGGCAAGAGCAGTTGCTCGTGCAGATAGTCGCTGGGCGCTGCGCCTTCTTGGCCCACTTCGCCTTCGATCACCAACACAAAAGGCCGGGGCCTGCGCACGCGCCACAAGGCGTTGGCAAATGCCAGCACCGAATGGGGGGAGGGGGAGTCGGTGGCGGCGCTTTGGCCCAGGGGTGTGAACATGGTGAAAAATCGATCAAGGTCGGACTCGCGCAGCGAGCAGGAAGCGGTTGTTGATTTTAGGCCCTCTTGGTGCCGGGGCCAGGTCTTGAAGAGGTGAGGACTTTCAAAAGCAGGCTCGGGAGTGCAGGCCAACTTCGTTAAGATTTGTGGTTGGATTCATCTGTTGGAGATGGGTCAAAAAATGATCCTGCAACGCAGACCGGCCAAGCCATCCCAAGTTTTTAACCCCCAAAAAATCATCATGTCCAAGCTTTTTGCACGCCCCTTTTTGCTCACTTGCAGCGCCATGCTGTTGTTGTCAACACCCGCTTTTGCAGAATCGCCCATGCAGGTGGACGACGCCGGCACCCTGGAGCCAGGCGGCATGAAGCTGGAGGCCACTTGGCGCAAAAATGCCCAGCAGCGTGGCGTCGAGGGGGTGTATGGTTTCAGTCCACTGCCCAGTCTTGAAGTGGGTGTTGCGCTGGCGCGGGATCGCGACCATGCCAGCTCCCCAGCCTCGCGCTTGAGTGCCGTGGGTGTGGGCTTCAAGTGGGTGCCCATTCAAAACAAAACGGGTTGGTCTTTGGGGGCTTCGCTCGACTTTGGTCGGACACGTTTAACCTCCGGTGACACCCCAGAGCGCTCTACCGAGCGCGAAAGTGCGGTCAACGCGCTGGCCACTTGGCGTGCCGAAGAAGGGCAGGCCATGCACCTGAATCTGGGAAGCAGTCGCCTCAAAGCGCCTGGTGTTCGCCAGACGGTGGGCACATGGGGCGTGGGTTACGAGCACCCCCTGGCTTCCAGTCTGACGCTCACGGCAGAGGTTTTTGGCCAAGAGCACAGCCGCCCCACGCGTGCGCTGGGTTTGCGTTACGAGCTGGCTCCCGGCGTCAAACTGTCTGGCGCGCTTGGCCGGGGTGATGGCCATCCCTTGGCCCAGCTTGGATGGGCTTGGGAGTTTTGAAACCAAGGTCTGGTGGGGCAGGCCTTTACCCCCACAAAACCCCCATCCACGCGGCCCCCACCAGAGCCAGCAAGCCCGGCACCACGCGCACCGCAAAAGGCCAGCCCCCACTTTGAAAAGCCACCAAGGCTTTGGTCGCCGTGTTGGCCGACAGGGCGATCAACACCGGCCAGGCCGCTTGTTCGGCGGTGATTTTTTGACCTGCTACCAAAGACAAAACCGACAGCGCGCCCGCATGCGCATCGGCCAAGCCGGTCACTGCTGCTGTAGGCCACAGCGCCTGAGATCCCAGCCAGTCATGCAAACCCGCAGACGCCAACAAAATGCCTGTCAAAAAAGCGGTAAAGCCCAGCGCTGATTTCAAGTCGAAGGCATGGCCGGGGTCTGTTGGCAACTGTTCGTCGGTGTTTCCGGCTGTCGACAGGGCATAAAAAACCAGGCCATACACCACCGTGGCGCCCAAGCCCAACGCCAACGGCCAAGCCAAAAAAACCAAAACATCGGGTGCAACCAGACCGGTCAACAAGGCGAGTTGAATGACGGTTGACACATTCGACAGTGCCGCCCCGGTGACCGCCGAGTGCAAAGACGCCGTTTGATCGCGTGTGCGTGTGCCCATGGCGTGGATGGTGGCGGTGCTGGAGATGAACCCGCCCACAAACCCGGCCAGTGGCAAGCCTCGGGTCGGGCCCAAAGCGCGCAAAGCCACATAGCCCAGCCCATTCACGCCCATGATCAACAGCACCAACAGCGTGAGCGCGTGGGGGTTCAGGGCATCGAACGGCCCCATGAACCGGTCGGGGGCCAAAGGCAAGGCGATCAGTGCCACGGCAAAAAACACCAACACATCGTGCAATTCTTGCGCGCTCATCCAACTGCTGACCCATTGGTGCAAGCGATCTTTGCTGGCCAGCAGCAAGGCCATGGCCGCACCAATGCCCGCGGCCAAGGCCGGTTCGGTGACGGCCAAGCCCCCCAAAACGCAGCACAAAACCAGCGCCATTTCGGTGGTCACGCCCGGATCATCGGTGTGGGTGCGCCGGTAGGCCAGCAGCATCAGCCCCGCCACGAAGGCCGTGACCAAGCCCAACAAACCCATGCCACCCAGCAGCATGGCCATGGCCCCCAACACACTGCTGACCGTGAAGGTGCGAATGCCGGCGGCCCGCCGGTGGGGTCCGCTGCCCTTGCGCCGTTCACGCTCGGCCCCAATCAACAGCCCCACGCCAAAGGCCACAGACAAACTGATGAGGGTCGAAGCTGGAATGGGGGGCATTGGGGACATGGGGTTCATCTTGCACCATGCCGCTGTGCCTTGTCGGTGCGCACGCTATCGCCAACAGGGGTGAGTTGCCACAAAAAATCCGTCCCAGGCCTTTCACCAACCATCGCCCCGAGGCGGGGCTCCTACAAACTGCAGGTCATGCCCCTGTAGGAGCGACGCCCCGTCGCGAAAACCCCCGCAAACCACCCAGAATCGCCCCGAGGCGGGGCTCCTACAAACCGCAGATCACTCCCCTGTAGGAGCGACGCCCCCGTCGCGATTTGCTCTTCAAATTTCACAGGGCCGGATCAAGAGCCAATGCGGCTTCGGGTGTTATTTTTTCTTTGGTGTCACAGGCGTCACCTGTGTCCAGCGCTCCAGCACGTCATAGACCGATGCGGTGTCGTCCAGCGCGTGCCCCATGGCCATGGCGGCGTTGTAAATGGGCAAGGTGGCCGAAAACAGCGGGGCGGGCGTGTCGGTGGCTTGCAAAAGTTCTTGAATCAGCTTCATGTCCTTTTGCCAAATGCCCACTTTCATGGTGGCTTGGTCCCAAGACCGGTCCACCATCATGGGGCCGCGCACCTGCAGCATGCGCGAGCCACCTGCGCCATCGGCCACCACTTTGACGAGGGTGGCAGGGTCCAGACCCGCACGAGCCCCCATCAAGATCGCCTCGGCCGAGGACACGTTGTGAATCGCCACCAACAAGTTGGCCACCAACTTCATGCGCATGCCGTTGCCAAAATCGCCCACGTCGTAGCGCACGCGGGCAAAGCCCTCAAAAACCCCATGCATGGCGCGAATGGCCTTGGCGTTGCCGCTGGCATACACCGCCAGGTCGCGGGTCAGTGCCTGTGCGCCTGTGCCCGACAGCGGACAGTCCAGCAAGGTGATACGTTGTTTGGCCAAGGCGTCCCGGTTGCGCAGCTTGCACACCTCGGGCAAGGTGCTGGTTTCTGCGGCAATCAGGCCTTTGAGGCCCGTGGCCAGCAACTCGGCGCACACCTGGTCCAGTGCCGCTTCGCTGGGCAGCGACAGCAGCAAATGCGGGCTGTGTTGCGCCACCTCGGCCACGCTTTTGCAAGCGTGGCCACCAGCTTTTTTCAGGGCCCGGCGTGAGGCAGCGACCGGGTCATAGCCATACACCTCAAAACCGGCTTTAACCAGATTGGCCGCCATGGCCGAACCCATGATGCCCAGACCAAGCATGCCCACCGTGGGTGGGCTGGGGGGTGGTGCGGTGCGCAAGCCTTACTCCACCTTGATGTCAAAGTCCTTGATCAGCTTGGCCCAGAACACATTGTCTGCGGTGGCCACAGCGGTCATCGCGTCGGCCGATGTGCCCGTGGGGGTCAGGCCCAAATCGCGCATGCGCGACTGGATTTCGGGCAACTTCACAATTTTCACGATCTCGGTGTTGAGTTTGGCCACGATGTCGTCAGGCGTGGCTTTGGGCGCAAAGATGCCATGCCATGAACTGCCAATTTGGCCGTTCACGTCGAGCGTGGACCCAAACTCGGTCATGGTGGGCACATCGGGCAAGTTGGCAATGCGCTCGGCCCCCGAAATGGCCAGGCCTTTGACCTTGCCCCCCTTGATGAGGGGAATGGCGGTGGTGGACGCCTCGATCGACAGGCTGACCACACCACTCATCACGTCGGGCGAGGGGTTGGTTTTGTAAGGCACATGGTTGAGCTTGATGCCCAGGCGCTGTGCCCAAGCTTCCATGGCCACATGCGGCTGCGAGCCCACACCCAGCGAGGCGTAGTTGATCTTGCCGGGGTTGCGTTTGGCAAACTCCAACAGCTCTTTCATGTTGTTGTAAGGCGTGCCCGG
Organism: uncultured Burkholderiales bacterium; assembly: GCA_903894995.1. GTDB lineage: Bacteria > Pseudomonadota > Gammaproteobacteria > Burkholderiales > Burkholderiaceae_C > Limnohabitans_A. Next base: position 270 of record CAITSG010000095.1, on the reverse strand, counting down.
CGATGCGGTCAGCACATGGGGCACCAAGAGCAACTGGCTCACGGCGCGGAAGTCGCGCACAGGGTTGAACTTGGGGTTTTGGTACACGTTGGGGGCAATCGCGTGCACCGCCTTGACGCTGTAAAACAGGCTGTAGCCATCGGCGGCGCTGTTGGTGCCGGCCTCTGCGCCGATCATGCCGCCAGCGCCAGGGCGGTTTTCCACCACCACGGGCTGACCCAGCGCTTGGCTGAGCTTGTCACCCACCAAACGCGCCACCACATCGGGCGA
>CAITSG010000094.1 GCA_903894995.1 uncultured Burkholderiales bacterium | reverse complement strand
TTTACCACCAGGTGATTCGCAAGGATGGTTTGCTGTCACGCATGTGGTTTGGCAAACGATAACGCCACGGTGACCACCATGACTACCCCACGTCAGCCTTCCATTTACATCCCCCATGGGGGCGGTCCGGCGTTCTTCATGCAGGGACCCATGCAGCGCATGTTTGCGCCCATGCAGGAGTTTCTCGCCACGGTGCACCAGACGCTGCCAGCCACGCCCACCGCCATTTTGCTGGTAACTGCCCATTGGGAGTCGCCGGTGGTGCGATTAACGGGCAACCCCAAGCCCGAACTGGTGTACGACTACTACGGTTTCCCTCCGGAGATGTACAACCTGCGCTATGACGCCCCCGGTGCACCGGGCCTGGCCGCGCAAAGTGCTGCGCTGCTGAAAGCCGCAGACATCCAGGCGCAGGTTGACCCGGACTATGGCTGGGACCATGGTGTATTCATTCCACTGAAGGTCATGTTTGCGCAAGCCGACATCCCGGTGGTCGCCATGTCGCTGCAAGCCGGGCTCGACCCCCTCGCCCACATCGCCATGGGCCAGGCCTTGCGATCCCTGCGCGATGAGGGCGTACTCATCGTTGGTAGCGGCATGAGCTACCACAACCTCGGCGGCTCGCCCCATGCAGCCGCCGAGTCGCACGCATTCGACGCCTGGCTGGACACCGCCTTGCAGGGAGATAGCGCCCACCGCAAAACCCAACTCACCCAATGGGCAACAGCACCCACCGCCCGGCAGTCTCATTCCCGGGAGGAGCATCTGCTGCCACTTATGGTGGCCAGTGGTGCGGGCAGTGATGCACCGGCGCAGAAAATCTGGAAGGGCGCTGTCGGCCAGACCTCCGTGTCGGCCTGGGCGTTCGATTGAGCGACCGCGATATCAGTTTGTTGGCTCGTCTCGCCCTGCTCGGTCGTGCGCTGCTATGCACACGCTGGTGTCTACCGAGAAGCCACTGTGGCGGTAGCCCAGCATTTCCTTGGCCTCGAAACTCTCCCGCAGACCCCGCCCGACAAAGGCGCGCAGGATGCGTCGGCGCAAGGTGGCCTGCACTTGGAACACGGTATCCCCATCAATGCCACTGGCCGGGTGGAAGACGACACCTGGCGCTGCGGCTTGGACATCGGCATCCCATGCCACTTCCTCAAACACCCCATCGACCACGCAAACGTGGAAGTCCACATGCTCGTTCAGGCTGGAGCCGAACCGATGAATGAAGGCGACTGCGCCGATGTGCAGCGATGCCTTGTCTGCATTGGCCGCACCGGGGCTGTTGGATTGCAGGCCTTGCGCAATGACCCGCAAGAAGATGCGCAGCACCATGGTCACAAGCCATCGGAATGATCGAAACCAAAGGTTATGTTGCTGCTTTCGCTGCCGCTGACGCCATGGTCAAAGCCGCCAACGTCAACATCGTTGGCAAAAAAGAAGTCGGTGGCGGTCTCGTAGCCATCATCGTTTCGGGCGACGTGGGTGCCGTCAAGGCCGCCACCGAAGCCGGTGCTGAAGCCGCAGGCGCGATCGGTGAAGTGGTGTCTTGCCACGTCATCCCACGTCCACACGCTGACGTGTCCAAAGCTTTTGACGGCAACTGATCCGCGAACGCTGTTGACAAGGAGGCCGCATGGCCACAAGCAAAAAAGCCACCGAGTCCGCTAAACCGCCCGCCAAACCGGCCGCTGAG
>CAITSG010000093.1 GCA_903894995.1 uncultured Burkholderiales bacterium | reverse complement strand
GTGTGCTGGTGGCCCTTCAAACAACTTGAATCCCAAGGCCTGCACCCGCTGTGGGCCACAGCGCTGGTCTATGCCTTTGTCTTCGTGTCCATCGCCTTGTGGCTGTGGCGCAGCGGGCAACTGCAAAGCTGGCGCGGCCACCCCGGGCTGTGGCTTTTGTTGCTGGCCTCGGGCCTGACCAATGTGGGCTTCAACTGGGCCGTCACGGTGGGCGACGTGGTGCGCGTGGTGCTGCTGTTTTATTTGATGCCGGCCTGGTCGGTGCTGGTGGCCTGGTGGATGCTGGGTGAAAAACCCACCCCCACGGCTTTGCTGCGCTTGGTGCTGGCGCTGGCCGGTTTGTTCATCGTGCTCAAAACCCCCGAAACGCCTTGGCCCGTGCCCGAGAGCCTGGCCGATGGGCTGGCGCTGATGGGGGGCCTGACGTTTGCCGTCACCAACGCCTTGCTGCTCAAACTCAAAGACAGCCCCAGCTCATCGCGCACCCTGGCCATGTTCGGTGGCGGCGCGGTCATGGCCACGCTGACGGCCATGGCCGGTTTGGCCACAGGGGTGGTGGCCATCGGCGCGGCCCCTGCCTGGAGCTGGCTGCCCCTGGTGGCCTTGCTGTGCATCTCGTTTTTGTTGGGCAACCTGGCGCTGCAATACGGCGCGGCCCGCCTGGCCGCCCACACCACGGCGCTGGTCATGCTGTCGGAAGTGCTGTTTGCCAGCGTATCCTCGGTTTTGCTGGGCGCCTCCAGCTGGGACAGCCGCAGCCTGATCGGTGGGGCCTTGATCTTGCTGGCGGCGTTGCTGTCCATCGTCGGGCCTAGGCACAAGGCCCACTGACAGCCCTGCCCATGCAGAGGCCATCACTGGCATGATGTTGGACTGTCTACACAACCCGGAACACACACCATGAGCCTGTACGACCTCGAAGCCCAAAGCATCGACAACCAAACCGTGCCCCTGTCGCGCTACAAGGGCCAGGTGATGCTGATCGTCAACACCGCCAGCGCCTGCGGCTTCACGCCCCAGTTCACCGGGCTGGAAAAGCTGCACAAAACCTACGCCGACCAAGGCCTGGCCGTGTTGGGTTTCCCATGCAACCAGTTCGCCAGTCAGGACCCGGGCGACGATGCGCAAATTGCCAACTTCTGCCAGAAGAACTACGGCGTGAGCTTTCAGATGATGAGCAAGGTCAAGGTCAATGGCGACGGTGCACACCCCCTGTACCAATGGCTCACAGCCGAAGCCCCCGGCATTTTGGGGAGCAAGGCCATCAAATGGAACTTCACCAAGTTTTTGGTCGGACGCGACGGGCGTGTCATCAAGCGCTATGCGCCGCAGGACGCACCTGAGAAGATGTCCAAGGACATTGAAGCGGCACTGGCGGCTTGATGTTGGTTTGATGTTGGTTTGATATCAAATTGAGGTTGGTTTGATATCAGACGACTGGATTACCCCCGTGCTCGTTGGTCTTTCAGACTTGAGCAACAGCTCTGCATGATGGGCCTCCAACCCGTTCCGGCTCCTCGGCTCAACCCCTCCACGTCAGCACCGCCAACCAAACCAACATCGCCACGCCGCCCCACACCAGCACCCGTGTGCGCAATCGCAGCATTTCCACGGCGCTGACCAAGCGCGCATTTTGTTCGGCCAACTCGGCCAGGGTTTCGGTCAGCTCGCGCTGGGTTTGGGCTTGGCGGTCGATCTGGCCTTGCGCGGCGATCAAGGCGTTTTTAAGCTCGCCCAAGCTGGGCACCGCACTGACTGGCGTGGTCGTGGCGGGGGTGCCGGCTTGACCGGGGGGCTGAGGGGGTTGGCGGTCCATCAGCTTGCGTGCGGCTTTGAGCACCGAAGGCGCGTGTTCGATCACATCGCCCCAGGGAATCACTTTGAGCGCCATCAACCAAGGTATCGCCATCGTCTTGTCCTTTGTTTGCGCTTTGCAAGCGCGGTCTGCCATCTCAGCGTTGAATCCTACCCGGGTGGGCATTTTGGCGTGCTCGGGCGCGGGCCTTGCCGGGTGGGGGACAAGGACTTTGAACTTCGGGTGAATACGCTCAAGGAGCCAGAATTTTTCTATTCACCCTTGAAATTTGAACGTCACACGTTTACTTTTCAAAGTTGGTTGGTCCTCATCATTCTTGTTGGTCTGAACGCCAAAACCAAGCACTGGAGGTGACCTTGTTCCCACACACAGTTGCACCTAGCGTGCGTATCGCTTCTGCGCGGGATTTCATGGGTATATGGGAGCAGTGGTCGTTGAGCCGTTCATAACGCCAAACGGCGCTGCTCACGCAAATGCGCGCCATCCAGATACTGCGCCAGCAGGTCAATGTCCTGATCTCTCACATTCAGACCTTTGAACACCGCTTTCCAATGCGCCACCTGACGGGCGATCTCGGCCACGGTCTGCTGGGCTTGCACGTCCGTCAGCCCGAAGGCCCGCGCTTCTGACATCGCATTGGTCAGGCTGGCCTCGTGACCCAGAGCGCCCACACGCATTTGCTGGTAGCCCAAGCCTTGCGCGGCGGGCAGCACATCAAAAGCGGGGGAGAGTTCATAAAACCCGTCCGCACCACGCACCAGCGCGTGGTTCTTTTCATGGTCGTCGGTGTTGTCGATCAGGATGTTGAAGACCATGCGCCTGAACAACTCTTGCTGCTGCGCTCGCACTTGGTCAGGCCGCCCCAAGCGGCGAATCAGCTGCGCCAGTTCGGGGTAGCCGAGGACCTCACCTGCGGCCCGCAATGCAACGCAGGCGGACTGGACATGCAAGCGCTGTGAGCCCGCGCGGTCAAAGCGCCGGACAGCCACGGCGTGGCCTTGCGGCAATGGCAGCGCCAAGGTGTCTGCCATTTGGATGCCGCAACGCCGCGCCAGCTGCATGCTGGCGTGTTCGATCAGTGGCGAGTCCAGCTCACCGCCTTCCGAAAACTTGACCACCCAGGACACGCCATCGATTTGCATCAATGACTTGGGCCGTGCGCCGCCCATCGACACGCCAGGCTGCAGCAAGCGACGCTGCTGTTCGCTGACGGTATCGCCCGCCATGACGCGCTGCACCGCCTGATGCATGTCGGTCAGTCCGTCAAACGTGGGCATGGCCGCTGTTGTGGCGGGGGCATAGGTTTGCGCTTGCAATGAGACACCCAAAGCCCCAAAGCGGTCATCGCCAGCAAAGTACAAATACTCCAGCAAAGACAAACGCGCAGGACGCTCGATCAATCGGATGACACGCTCGCCCCATTGATCGGGCCGGGCATCGTCCACCGCACCCGCTGCGGTATCGCGTTCGGCGGGCAACATCAGCCCCGTGCGCAAGGGCAGGTCTTCGCTCAAGGCGAAGCCTTTTGGCGAGGCGATCCATACGGGGTCGTAAGTCAGGGCGACTTTGCGGCGCTGGTCTTGCAGGCTCAGGGTACCGATACGCTGAGGCGCATGCGAATCACCCAAGCACCACAGGCTCATGCTGTCTTGGGGTTCATAGGCCTGGCTCACAGTGAGGGTTCCGGTTTACGCGACAAGCGCTTGCTGCGCTGGCGCACGGCTTCAATGTCTTGCTCCAGCGCATTCAGGTCTTGTGCAGGTGCCGCCATCTCAGGCAAGGCAGCATGTCGGCCCATGAGCCAGAGGGCCGTGGCGTAGACGCCCATGCCGACCGAAGGGTCGCCCTTTTCCATGCGGATGAGCGTGGGCACCGAGACCGACAAGCGAGTGGCCCAGGTACGCTGGCTTTCTTTGCGGCGCTGGCGGGCCAGCGCTAAATTTTCACCCAGGTCTTTCAGGGCGCGGGCAACCGCAGCAGGCAGAATTTCTGTGGCGTGAGCAGGCTTCGACATGAAACAAAATTTACCATGAAATCAAATCATGTCAATTTTGTTTTACCTCAATGGGATTGTCACCCGACCAGCAGCGCCTCATCCAACAACTCCACCCAATGCCGCACCGGCAGGCCACTGCCGCTTTGCAGGTGGGTGATGCAGCCGATGTTGGCGCTGATCACGCCTTGGGGCTCCAGCGCGTTCAGGTGGCCCAGTTTGCGGTCGCGCAGTTGTTTGGACAGGTCGGGGTTGAGTACGCTGTAAGTGCCCGCCGAGCCGCAGCACAGGTGGGATTCGTTGGCCGTGACCTTGATCTGGAAGCCCAGATCGCCCAAGTGCTTTTCGACGCCGCCTTTGAGTTGCTGGCCGTGTTGCAGCGTGCAGGGCGGGTGGTAAGCCTGCAGGCCTGCGGCTTGCAGGGCTTGGGGTTTGATCTTGGCTTGGAGCAGCGGCACCAGCTCGGGCAGCAGCTCGCTCAGGTCGCGCGTCAAAGCGCCAATCCGGGCGGCTTTGTCGGCGTAAGCTGAGTCGTCTTTGAGCACATGGCCGTAGTCTTTGACCATGACGCCGCAGCCTGAGGCGTTCATGACGATGGCTTCGACCTCGCCCGATTCGACCAGCGGCCACCAGGCGTCGATGTTGGCGCGCATGTGGTCCTTGCCCCCGCCTTGGTCGTTCAGGTGGAACTTGAGTGCGCCGCAGCAACCGGCCTTGGGGGCGGTCACGGTCTGGATGCCTGCAGCATCGAGCACGCGGGCGGTGGCGGTGTTGATGTTGGGGCTCATGCTCGGCTGCACACAACCGGCCAGCATCAGCACCTTGCGCGCATGCGTGCGAGTGGGCCAAGCACCGGCGTTTTGCGGCGCGGGCACTTTGGCCTTCAGACTTTCGGGCAGCAGGCCGCGCACCATCTGGCCCATCTTCATGGCGGGGGCAAACAGGGGCGAAGGCAGACCTTCTTTCAGCGCCCAGCGCAGCATCTTTTCGCTGGCAGGTCGCTCCACTTTGGCGTCCACCAGCTTGCGGCCGATATCGACCAAGTGGCCGTACTGCACACCACTGGGGCAAGTGCTTTCGCAATTGCGGCAAGTCAGGCACCTGTCCAGATGCATCTGGGTTTTGCGGGTGGGCGTTTCGCCTTCGAGCACCGCCTTCATTAAATAGATGCGGCCACGCGGGCCGTCGAGCTCGTCGCCCAACAGTTGGTAGGTGGGGCAAGTGGCGGTGCAAAAACCACAGTGCACACACTTGCGCAAAATGGCTTCGGCCGCCAGGCCATCGGGGGTGTTTTGGTATTCGGGGGCGAGGTTGGTTTGCATGACGTTTCGCCTCAGAGGGGGTGCATGCGACCGGTGGCGAACACGCCTTTCGGGTCGAACTGTTTTTGCAATTGCTGTTGAATGCGCGCTTGCACAGCGCCCTGTGGGGTGTTGACACCCACGGCTTTGTCTACGGCGGCATGGCG
>CAITSG010000092.1 GCA_903894995.1 uncultured Burkholderiales bacterium | reverse complement strand
TGTCGGCCTGCACCGTGCCACGCACATTGGCCAGTACCCATGACTTGATCTTGGCGGCTTCGGTTTCGGTGGGCTCACGGCCGTTGTCGGCCTTGAACTTATCGATGTTCTGGTCGATGGCCGTGTTCATGAACATGGCCAAAATCGAAGGCGCGGGGCCGTTGATCGTCATCGACACGCTGGTGGTCGGGTTGCACAGGTCAAAGCCCGAGTACAGCACCTTCATATCGTCGAGCGTGGCCACGTTCACGCCCGAATTGCCGATCTTGCCGTAGATGTCCGGACGCAGGTCGGGGTCGTTGCCGTACAGCGTGACCGAGTCAAACGCGGTGGACAGGCGCTTGGCGGGCAAGCCTTCTGACACCAGCTTGAAGCGGCGGTTGGTGCGGAAGGGATCGCCTTCACCCGCGAACATGCGTGTCGGGTCTTCGCCTTCGCGTTTGAAGGCAAAGGTGCCTGCGGTGTAGGGGTAACTGCCGGGCACGTTGTCCAGCATCAACCACTTCAGTACTTCGCCGTCGTCTTCGTATTGGGGCAGGGCCACTTTGCGAATGGTGGTGCCGCTCAGACTTTTGGTGGTCAGCGCAGTGCGGATTTCCTTGTCGCGGATTTTGACAACGTACTCGTCGCCTCCATAGGCTTTTTGCATATCGGGCCACTGGGCAAGAAGCTTCTTGGCATGGGGGTCTTGGGTTTCTTCGCGGGCCACGGCCAGGTCTATCGCGGCTTCGGCGGCCTTTGCGCGACCGGATTTGCCCACTTCAAGCATGCGGGCCGCAGCGCGCAGTTGCTGGATTTCGCGGGCCAAGCGCGATTGGTCAATCGCGCGTTTTTTGTAGCCGCGCACCGTGTCGCTGATCTCGGCCAAATAGCGGGTGCGGGAAGACGGCACCACAGGGTTCTGGTGGGTGCTGTAACGCACGCTGACCACGGGCAAACGGCCTTCGGTGGTCCGCATGCCCAGCTCGGCCAATCGGGCCTTCAGGGCTTGGTACAGCGCCGTCACACCATCATCGTTGAAGCGGGCCGCCATGGTGCCAAACACCGGCATTTGCTCGGTGGGCACGGTCCAGGCTTCTTTGTTGCGCTGCACCTGCTTGGCCACGTCGCGCAGGGCGTCAGACGACCCCTTGCGGTCGAACTTGTTGATGGCCACAAACTCGGCAAAGTCCAGCATGTCGATTTTTTCGAGCTGGCTGGCCGCGCCAAATTCGGGCGTCATCACGTACATGGGCACGTCCACATGCGGCACGATGGCCGCGTCACCCTGGCCAATGCCCGAGGTCTCGACCACAATCAAGTCAAAGCCCGCCACCTTGCAGGCGGCCACCACATCGGGCAGGGCGGCAGAAATTTCGCTGCCAAAGTCACGCGTGGCCAGTGAGCGCATGAACACGCGCGGGCCTTGTGACCAAGGTGAAATCGCATTCATGCGGATGCGGTCGCCCAGCAAGGCGCCACCGCTCTTGCGGCGAGACGGGTCGATCGAGATCACGGCCACGCGCAGCGCGTCGTTTTGGTCCAAGCGCAGGCGGCGGATCAATTCATCGGTGAGCGATGACTTGCCCGCACCGCCGGTGCCGGTGATGCCCAGCACGGGCACTCTCTTTTGCGTTGCTTGTTCGCGCACGGCTGCGACCACGCTGGCGTCGGCTTTGCCGTTTTCCAAAGCGGTGATCAGTTGCGCCAGGGCGCGCCAGTTCATCTCGCCGTGGCCCTGAATCGCGGCCACATCTTTGGGTGCCAAGGGGCTGATGTCTTTGTCGCAGCGCATGACCATCTCGCCGATCATCCCGGCCAAGCCCATTTTTTGGCCGTCTTCGGGGCTGAAAATGCGCACGCCATGCTCGGCCAAGGCGCGAATCTCAGAGGGCACGATCACGCCGCCCCCGCCACCAAACACCTGGATGTGCTCGCCGCCGCGTGCTTTGAGCAGGTCCACCATGTAGCTGAAATACTCGTTGTGCCCGCCTTGGTAAGAGCTGATGGCGATGCCCTGCGCGTCTTCTTGCAGGGCAGCGGTCACCACCTCGTCGACCGAGCGGTTGTGGCCCAGGTGGATGACTTCGGCGCCCATGCTTTGCAGGATGCGGCGCATGATGTTGATGGCCGCGTCGTGGCCGTCAAACAGCGATGCGGCGGTGACAAAACGCACCTTGTTCGTGGGGCGGTATTCGGCCAGGGCCTTGAATTCGGCGGACAGATCGGTCATGGGGCGTCTCCAGGAGCAGGCGGTTTTTTAGGCAGGGTGTTGACGTTGACGTAAACGTCAACCAAAACCCGCATCTTAGCCGCTGCGACCGGTCCTGTCACGGACACTTTGGCGTGCTTGCCAAAAGCTATGATTTGGGCCTTGAGTCCTGAAACGGCAAGTCTTTTGCCTATTTGAAAGAACACCCCATGACATCAACAGCCGTTCCCTTGCCTTCCGCTCTTCCAGCACTTCAATCAGCGACAGCTTATGCCGGCGATGTCTCGCCCGAACAAGCTTGGGCCTGGGTGCAGTCGGGTGAAGCCGAAATCGTGGACGTGAGATCCGACGCTGAACGGGCTTGGGTGGGGTTTGTCCCCGGCGCACACGCCTTGGCTTGGAAGCAGTGGCCTGCCACGGACATCAACCCTGGCTTTGATGCAGGCATTCAAGCTTTGGGGGCAGACGGCAAAAAGCTGGTGTTGCTGTGCCGAAGCGGTGTGCGCTCCATTGCCGCCGCTCAGCGCGCCACCGAGTTGGGCTTGCAGGCCTACAACATCCTCGAAGGCTTTGAGGGCGACCCGGACGCGCAGGCGCACCGGGGCCTCAAGGGCGGCTGGCGCTTTCGCGGCCTGCCTTGGCAGCAGTCTTGATCCAGCCCGTGGTTTTGAGCAGTGACCTTGGCACAGAACTGATGGATCCCGGATCGAGTCCGGGATGACAGTGACGGGGTATGGATTCCGGATCGGGTCCGGGATGACGGTTTGAGGTTTTGGTGTCACCCCGGGCGAAGACCCGGGGTCCATGAATTCAAATACCCGGTGGCCGCTGGTTGATCATGTCCTGGTTGGCCATTTCGTAGGCGTGGGCCAGTTTCAGCAAATCCCAGTCACCTTGTGGTTTGCCAATCAGCGCCAGGCCCATGGGCAAGCCGTTGGCCCCAAAGCCTGCAGGCACGCTGATCGAGGGCAGCCCAGCAAAGGTGGCATAAATCACCACCTCCATCCAGCGGTGGTAGGTGTCCATGCTTTGGCCCGCAATGCTTTGTGGCCAGCGCAGCGACACATCAAAGGGCCAGACCTGAGCCGTCGGAATGGCCAACACGTCGAATTTTTCAAACAGCTGCAGCATGCTCATGTAAAAGCGCGTGCGGCTGGCGCTGGCGGCCATGAGTTGGGCCCCTGTCAGGTTGAGTGACAGGTCGTGCTCCCACAGGGCTTCGGCTTTGATGTGCGCCCGGTTGGCCGGGTTGATCAGGAAAGGCGCGATGCGCGGCCCCACCAAAGCCTGCCGCCAGACCAACCAGGCTTGCCAGATTTGCTCAGGCGGCATGCCCAGACGCGCTTCGTCCACGGTGCAGCCCATGCCCGAAAAGCTGTTCAGCGCCGATTCGCACACATCCAAAACGCCTTCTTCCATGGGCAGATAAGCTTGCAGGTTGCCCAGCCAGCCGACGCGCTGGCCCTTGGGGTCCATGTCCAGCGACCCCGCAAACAGGGCAGGGTCATCGGTCAGGCTCAAGGGGCTGGACGGATGAGCCCCGGCTTGTGTCGACAGCAGCATGGCCACATCGCGCACATGGCGGCCCATGGGGCCTTCGGTGCCCAGTTGGGCAATGAAGACGTCTTGCGCGGGCGACATGGGCACACGCCCTTGCGAGGGGCGCATGCCAAACACATGGTTCCAGCCTGCCGGGTTGCGCAAGCTGCCCATGAAGTCCGAGCCATCGGCCACCGGCAGCAGGCGTTGCGCCAGCGCCACGGCCGCGCCGCCGCTGCTGCCGCCGGCCGTTTTGTTCGGGTTCCAGGCGTTGCGGGTGGGGCCAAACACCTCGTTGAAGGTGTGCGAGCCCAGGCCAAATTCTGGCGTGTTGGTCTTGCCGATGACGATGGCCCCGGCCGCTTTCATGCGCTGGGCCATCAGACCGTCTTCGGTGGCCACAAAGTCTTTCATGAGCGGGCTGCCCAAACTGGTGCGCAAACCGGCCACATTGGACAGGTCCTTGATGGCCTGGGGTATGCCATGCATCCAGCCCATCGATTCGCCACGGGCCAATTGCGCATCGCGTTCTTGCCCTTGCTGCAGCAACACGTCTGGCGCAACGCGACTGACCACGGCGTTGCTTTGTGGGTTGAGGCGGTCTACCTGAGCCAGTGTCGCGAGCATGACTTCGCGGCACGACACTTGCTTGGTGTGTATCGCACGAGACAAGTCAAGCGCACCGTATTGGGTAATGTCCTGATAAGAAATTTGCATATTTGGTTTTATAGTGGTTTGTTGCAACGCAAGTTGTCCCCTTTTTGACTGGAGTAAATCATGAAGCGTCGTTCCCTGTTCGCCATGGCCACATTGGCCGCCGCCCTGTTGGTCCCGATGGGGGTGCAGGCCCAAGGTAAAACCCTCAAGGTGGTGCCGCATGCCAATGTGACGATCCTTGATCCAGTCTGGACCACGGCCTTTGTCACGCGCAACCACGGCTATATGATTTACGACACCTTGTTCGGCACCGATATGGCCGGT
>CAITSG010000091.1 GCA_903894995.1 uncultured Burkholderiales bacterium | reverse complement strand
GCCCACAGTGGCCATGAAAGACCTGGTCATGGCCGCAGGCGGCATGAGCGGCAAGAACCACCCCGACAAACTGAGCCTGTGCAAGATCAGCACCCAAGCCGCACCGCAGACCAGCGTTCCCTTCGTGGACGGCTGCATCGCCCAGATGGAGTGCCGCGTGCTGCCCGCCACCGCCCATGTGGCGGGACCGCACGACTTGATCCTGGCCGAGGTGATCGGTGCCTGGGCCGATGAACGCGTCTTCAGCCAAGGCCGCTGGCACTTTGAAAAAGCGCCACCCGAACTGCGCAGCCTGCACCATGTGGCGGGCGGCCACTTTTATGCCATTGGCGAGGCGGTCCAGGCTTTGCCTGTGACCAAGGCCTGAATTTCCAAACCAGCAACCTTCAACAACCGGAGACTTTCATGACCCTTTCCATGTCCAGCGCCAGCCTGCCCGTGTGCACCCGCATGCTCACCAACCTGAGCCACATCCTGGCCAAGGCCGAGCAATTCGTCGAGACCAAAAAGATCGACCCCACGGCGCTCACCACTTACCGCCTGGCCCCCGACATGTTCCCCTTCACCCGCCAGGTGCTGATCGCCTGCGACGCGGTAAAAAATGGCGTGGCGCGCTTGAGCGGCGTCGAAGCGCCCAAGTTTGACGACACCGAAACCACCTTGGCCCAGCTCCAAGAGCGCATCCAGAAAACCCTGGCCTTCATCGCCACCTTGCCCGCCGCAGCACTGGACGGCACCGAAGACAAAGACATCACCTTTCCCGCAGGCCCGGGCAAAACCCGCACCCTCAAAGGCCAGGATTACCTGACGGGCTGGATGCTGCCCAACCTGTACTTTCACATCACCACGGCTTACACCATCCTGCGCCACAACGGCGTGGAAGTGGGCAAGATCGATTACCTGCTGGGTGCGCAGGGCTGAGGCCTCCAGCCATTGACAGACCAGGCGCAGAAGATTTCATCGCGCCTGGTGCTTGGCAACTGCACGCGCTCAGCGGCAACTGAAGCTGCTGGCCTCTTCCAGCGAGCCACTGCCCTTGTAAGTGGCCACCGTGGGGTAAGCGCACAGCGGGCGTGTGCGCTTGGCCGACCAATCGGCGGGCAGCTCGGTGTTCACGCCGCCCGCGTTGCCTGCACCACGCACACTGGCCGGCACGGCTTGCGGCGCCTCGCCCTGCTCGACCCACTTGACCAAGGGTCCGAGCAGGTCAAATTGGTCAGCGGCCGGGCCCATGCTGCAGTGGTTCATGCCGGGGACCGGGAAGTAGCGTGCAAAGTCAGCGCCGGGGTTCAGGCCCGCCTTGCCCACGCGCTCCAACCACTGGCGGGTGTCTTCGGCAGAAAAGATCGCATCACTCACCCCGTGGTAGAGCACCACCTTGGCCCCCCGAGCGCGCACAGCGGCCAAGTTGGTGGGATGGGCTTCGCCGGGCGGGGTCATGAGCGACCAACCCGACTCGCGGTAGGTGTCGTTGGTGGCGCTGAACATCTCCAAACGCGCAGCGATGTTGTCCTTGAGCGGGTCCACTGGCGCGGGTGGCACGCTGAAGATCGTGCGAAGCGCCAGCGGATCGCGGATCAAAGAATCGACAAACTTCGAGGTGCCCCAGTTGGCACCGGCCACACCGGTGTCGTAGGGAAAACTGGCGTAAATCCGTTGACCTGCGGGGGTGTGTGCGCCCTCAAACACGCGGGCCACCACGTCTTTTTGTTCAGTGCTCAGGCAAGCGCCATTGCGCGCACTGGTGCAGGTGGGTACATCGGTCTTCACGTTGAAAGTCGCCTGACAAGCCTGCGTGGCTTGAACCATGCCGTCTTTCGCCCCGTCGAGGGCATCGCATTGCTTGGCAATGGCGTTGGCCACGGTCTGACGCTCTTGGGGCGTGAAGGCGCTGCCCAGATCGGGCAAAGTCCCGTTGGGGTTGAGCGGGTTCTTGACGGTGGCCCCGGGCGTGGCCAAAGGCTCCCACTGCTGGGCTCCCCAAATTTGCGCGAGCGCGGCATAGGGCAAGCGGTAACCGGGTGCACCGACCAGATAGCCGTCGTACTGATCGCCCAGCCTTGCTGCCGCAACCATCGCGTGACGTCCCCCGTTGGAGCAACCACCGATGTAAGAGCGGTCAGGTCCTTTGCCATAAGCCCCTGCGATCAGCTGCTTGGCCATGGGCGTGAGTTTGACTACCGCCTGGTATCCATAGTCCAGCCGCGCCTGGGGTTCCAGGCCAAAGACCGTGGTTTGCTCGCCGCTGTGACCGGCGTCGGAGCTGATGACCGCAAACCCCTGCATGAGCGCCCCTGTGAGTGGCCCACCACCCAATGCCCCAATGGCAGCCTGAACGTTGCCATCCAGGCCGCCATTGCCTTGGTAATAGAAACGACCATTCCAGGCCACGGGCAAACGCATCTCGAAGCCGATGGCGTAATCGCGGCCGTCGCTGCCCTTGCGCTCGTGCATCCGGCCTTTTACCAAACAATGCTCGGGTATGGCTTGTGTACCCTGCCTGAGAGCCCCCGAGGCGACCACTGCAGCCGATTCAATGCGGGTATTGTCCAGCTTCAACAGCCCCGTCAATGCGGTGCAGTTCGCCAGACTGCCCCCGGTTGCGGCTTTGAGTTGAGCCACGGGGCGTTCGGGCAAGGCGCTGCATGCGACCAAAACGCCTGCAGCCGACAGAACGCCCAGACCTTGGGCCCAAGCTTGGATCTTCATTTTTTGCACGGTTCATCTCCAACAGTCCAGACATTTGGCAAGGTTATTCCAAGGTCAGAGATTTGTCTGTCATCTGTGCAGTTGCCGCTGCTCGCCAACTGTTTGTCGTCAATGGAAGCCCAGCCTTGAATGAAAGTGGCCATCTTCAGTGAATCGCCCCGGGTTTTGAGGAGGCTCCACACTTTGAGAAGATGGAGCCATGAGCAGAAAATAAAACCGTTTTTTTTCACCTGAGGTGCGCAAGCTCGCTGTTTGCATGGAGCTTGAGCACCGAGGCGAGTACCCCTCCCTGTGGGCCACCATTGAGTATTGCCCCGAAGATTGGTTGCGTGCCGCAAACTTTCAACGACTGGGTTCGACAGCACGCAGTTGACGAAGGCATGCGAGATGACGTCGACTCTGATGCCTTGATTCATCATTCAGATGGGGGGCCTCAATATGTTTCCATTCTCTGCACCGAACGCCTTGCGCAGGCAGGCATATAGCCCACGGTGGGCAACCGTGGCGACAGCTACGACAAAGCCTTGGCCGAGACGATCAATGGGATATAAAAGGCCGAATTGATCCACCGTCATGCACCCTGGAAAACCAAGGAGGCACTGGAACTGGCGACCCTTGAATGGGTGGATTCGTTCAACCACCATCGACTGCTCAGCTCGATTGGGTAAATACCACCGGCTGAAGCTGAGGTGAACTACTACTGGCAGCTAGCCCCGCCCTCGAGGCAATGTGTGGGGTTCTACAAGGCCATATCGCGGCGAGAGCACCGCTCTTACAGGCAGATAAACTGACCTTTGTAGTAAAAGACACAACATCGGCAAGCTTGCCAATCGGTTGATTTTTCAAACTCTTGAGCATACTTGACGCATGACAAGATTTGAAGCCCACCTCAATTCCGCACACCACACCCAGCTCAAGCGCCGCATCCTGATCTGCGTGACGGGCCTGTCCCCCCAAATCGTCACCGAAACGCTGTTTGCCCTGAGCGTGAGCCAGACACCGCGCTGGGTCCCCGACGAAATCCGCCTCATCACCACGCAGCGTGGCGCAGACAACGCTCGCCTGACCTTGCTGTCGGACAACCCCGGCTGGTTCCACCGCATGTGCCGCGACTGGCAACTGCCCCCCATTGCCTTTGACTCTTCGCACATCGAAGTGCTGCAAGACGTCCACGGCCAGCCGCTGGAGGACATCCGCGACGACCAAGACAACCAACGTACTGCCGACGGCATTGCCGACCTAGTGCGCCGCATGACCGAAGACGAACACACCGAAATCCACGCCTCTATTGCCGGTGGGCGCAAGACCATGGGTTTCTTCATGGGCTACGCCATGAGCCTGTGGGGTCGCCCGCAAGACAAGCTCTCGCATGTGTTGATCTCGGCCCCCTTCGAGTCACGCCCCGAATTTTTTTACCCTACGCCCAAACCGCACGTCATCCCAGCACGCGCCCCGGGCCAAGACCCGTTGGACGCCAGCACCGCCAAAGTCTGGCTGGGTGACATCCCCTTTGTGCGCCTGCGCAAACTGCTGCCGGCCAGCATCACCGGTCAAAACAGCGGCTTTGCCCAAGCCGTATCAGCGGCCAACCGGGCGCTGGACCAAGTTGAGCTTGAAATCGACATCGCCCAATCCTGCGTGCGCGTCAACCAGCAACGCATTGCGCTGCCGCCAATGCAAATGGGCCTGCTCGGCTTGCTGGCCTGGCGCTGCCAACAACAACTGCCGCCGTTGCGTGCTCCCCTCAAAGAGGTGGACGACCCCGAATGGCGGACGATGGTGAGGCGCGAGCTGGGTCAAGCCTTGGGCGAGATGAACATCCCCGACAGCCTAGACAAACGCCTAAAGGAAAGCAAACCCATGGGCGCAACAGTGAGTGAACAACTTTCAAAGATGGAAAAGACGCTGGCCAACAGCGGCGCACTGCCCCTGAGCGGCCTGATTGCTCGCAACAACATCGGCACCCGAAGCCGCCAACAAGGCTACAGCCTGAACCTGCAAGCTGAGCGAGTACGGATCACCAAACCCTGACCGTTTATCGGCAAGCTTGCCGTTTATTAAATAATCAAAAAAATCATTTATAGTGATTTAATTCTTTATGAATATATAAATTCGAAATTAATATGAAAACTTTTAAATTCAATATTCAGTTCCACACCCCCGCGTTTCTGGGCGATGCCACCCAAAGCGGCCGCTGGCGCACCCCACCCTTCAAAGCTCAATTGCGCCAATGGTGGCGAGTGGCCTATGCGGCGCAGCAGCAGTTCGCGGTCAACGTAAGAGAAATGCGCGACATCGAAGGCCATTTGTTTGGCCATGCTTGGCTGGAAGACGACCGGGACGAAGACAACAACAAAGTCGCCGCACGCAAAAGCCTGGTGCGCATTCGCCTGAACCAATGGAGTGAAGGGCAAGAAACACAATGGGCAGGACAAGACCCGCTGGTGCAACACCCGAACGTGCACGACAGAGACGGCAGACAAAAACCTGTAGGTGCACAGCTTTACATGGGCTTTGGCCCCCTGATCTTTAACAGGGGCACCGCCCTGAAGGCGCATGCGGCCATCCAAGCCAATGAGCAAGCCCAACTGTCCATTGCTTTCCCGGACGAGCACGGCATCACACTGGACCAAGCTCTCTGGCTCATGCACCTCTTCGGCACCGTGGGTGGGCGCAGCCGCAACGGCTGGGGCTCGTACAGCCTGCATCGCACCGACGGCCAGACCATGCCCAACATCGAAACACCTGGCCAAGCCCTCGCCAAATGTCTGAGCTTGGACTGGCCTCATGCCTTGGGTACAGACAGCCAAGGAGCGCTGGTCTGGAAGACACTGCCCCACAAAGACTGGGCTGGCCTGATGAAAACACTGGCCCAAGTCAAGATCGCATTGCGCACCCAATTTGTGTTCACGACCGGCAAAACACAAAACCCTGAAGACCGCCACTGGCTGAGCTACCCCGTCACCAACCACACCGTCACCAGCTGGGGCAACAACGCCCGCCTGCCCAACAGCCTGCGCTTCAAAGTTCGCCCGATGGCTGACGGCCAGCTGGTCGGCGTCGTCTTCCACTTGCCGCACAAGCCGCCCGCTGAATTTGGCTCCAGCCCCCAAACCCTCGAACGCATCTGGCGACAAGTCCACAACCACCTGGACCAAACCGCCACCTTGAAACGCATCGCCGCCTGAACACCATGACCCACCCCACCACACCAGACAACGTCTGGCACACCAAAATTGCCGCCCGCATCCACGATCCGGCCGAAAAAGCGCTGGTACTCATGCGCGACCCTGCCGGCCACGAAAACGGCACCTCGCTCGCGCTCAGCCGCCTCATGGGCCTTCGCAACTACAGCGAAACTGACGACACCGATCAACGCACGCTCAGCGCCCTGTTGTTCAAAGCCAGCTTGCCCACGGGCATGTACAAAACCGTGCAGCGTGCCGACTGGTGGGCAGCTGCGGCAGACCGCCCGCAGTGGCCCATGCAAGCGCTGGACGTCACCACGAAGACTGGCCAAGAAGTCACCCTCAAAGTGGCGCATGGCTCGCAAGTGCGTTTCAGCAGCCAGCCCGTGCTGATTCACCCGCTCACCGGAGAACAAATCAACCTCGGCCAGCTCAAAGACACTGAAGTGGCGGACATCAAAGACCGCAGCCTGGACCACCACCTGGGCTTGCTCAGAGCGCTGGGCATTCAGGGCGACCATCCGCACGACATGCGCCGGACCTTGCTGGCCCTGTGGCGCTTTGCCCCCGAGTTGAGCGAAGATCAAGACAACGGCACTTTGGGAGCCCTGTGGCACCAACTGCCCGCAGACACCCGCGTGCCCGACCACAGCATCTGGGACCACCTGGACCTGACCAGCGCCTTTGCTGGAGCCTTTGCGGCCGACCCCCAACAAGAAGTCGCCTTACTCACCGTCTCACTCGGCCCCGTGCAAAGCTTCATCGCCGCCGCACGCTCCACCAGCGACTTGTGGGCCGGTTCGCACCTGCTCTCGCGCCTGGCCTGGGAATGCATGCGCCCCCTGTGCGAAGCCCTGGGGCCAGACGCTGTGCTGTTTCCCCGCCTGCGTGGCATCCCGCAAGTGGACCTGTGGCTGCGCGACCAAATGCATTTGCCCGCAGACCTGTTCAAAGACTGCGAATGGCAAAAGGGTGCCACCGACGCCAACCCCCTGTTCAGCGCCGCCCTGCCCAACCGCTTTGTGGCCGTGGTGCCCGCATCGCAAGCACAAGCCATCGCGCTCAAGTGCGAACAAGCCGTGCGCGATTGGCTGCAGTCCACGGGCCAAGACGTGGTCAAGCGCCTGCTCGACGCCGCAGGCCTGAACACCGGGGCCGAGCAACACTGCCACCAACAAATGCGCGAGCAACTCGCGGGCTTTCCTGAAGTGCATTGGGCCGCTGTGCCGTTTTCGCTCATCCACCCGCGCAACGCCGACAAACAAAACAACCTCGACACCACCCAGCTGAGTGCGGCCATGGCCCCTTTCTTTGGCGTGGCACCCGACCAGCCCAGCGGCTTTCTGGCCAGCCCCGCCTGGCAAGTACTCAAAGACGACATGCCCTGGGACGACCGCACCACCTTCTGGTCGCCCAACCCCGGCACGCTTTACCCGGCCGTATTTGACCTGGCCGAACGCGCCTTGGCCGCCGCCAAAGCCTCACGCACCTTTGCTCAACTGCCACAACACGGCTGGCGCTGCTCCCTCACGGGCGAAAGCGAATGGCTCACCACTGACCCGGCGCAATTGCAAAAGTCTTACCGCCAGCAAAAAGACACCCTCTGGGCCAAAGTGCACCAAGCCAAAAAATCCTGGGCCAAAGCCGGTGAACATTTAGGAGGCTTGTCGGCGCTCAAACGCCTCTGGCCCACCGTGTTTGCCGACCAAGTCAGCCAAGCCACGGGTAAAGCCTGCGGCCGTTTTGTGGTCAGCACCCACACCATGGCGTTAGCCAGCCACTTGGAGCAATGGCTTACCACAGGAGCCCCCGCGCAGCAAGATTTTTCGCAGGCCTGCAAAGACCTGGACCCTGAATCGGTGGCCCTGCCGCGCCGCCTCATGCGCCACGACCACAACCACGTTGCCGACGCCAAAGTCCTGCCCGGCTTGCTCGAAGCCGCACGCGACAGCGAAGACGAAACGGCTTACGCCAAAACTCAAAATGTGGTTCGCAACACTTTGGGCGTGGACAGACTCGAAACCTACTACAGCCTGATCATGATGGACGGCGACCGCATGGGCGCCATCCTGTCGGGCGACACGGCCACCCACACCGCCATCCCCTACCGCGACAGCTTTCACCCCAACGTGCAAAAAGGCTTTGACGCGCAAGCGGCCCAACACAAAGCCCTCAAGGCCTACGGCGACCAGCCCCGCGCCATCAGCCCCAACCGGCACCTGGCCATCTCGGGCGCACTCAACGACTTCTCGCAAGTTGTCGTGCGCCATGTGGTGGAACAAGAGCACCTGGGCCGCGTGATTTACGCCGGGGGTGACGACGTGCTGGCCATGCTGCCCACGGCTGACCTGCTCAGCACGATGCAACGTCTGCGCCACGCCTACAGCGGCAGCGCCCCGCAAGACGCCCAAACCGACTGGGGCATGGTGCGCGACCGGCAAGGCGATGTGCGTGAGCAACTGGTACTCAACAAAGGCTTTGCCTGGCTCAACGGCCGCCTCATGCGCATGATGGGCGAACACGCCACCGCGTCGACCGGTGCCATCGTTGCCCACCACCAAGCCCCGCTGGGTGCTGTGCTGCAAGAGTTACGCGCTGCCGAAAAACGCGCCAAAAACGAGGGCGGCAGAAATGCTTTCTCCATCACCATCGTCAAACGCTCCGGCGGTGCGCTCTATCTGACCGAAAAATGGGGCGAACCCGTCAACCTGCTGCAAGACCTGATCGGCTTTTTGCGTGCTGATGGCACCTCCAGCCGCGCTGTGTTCAACAGCCTGGAGTGGATGCGCGACCTGCCCGAACCCACGGACTCGGCCACAACCGAGATGCTGGCCAGTTTGTTGGCCTACCAACTCGACCGCCAAGCCAAAGGCGGTGCGAACGCACAAGCGCCTGACTTGGCCCATCGCCTGGCCCACCTAAGCTATGAACAAAAAAGCAAGGGCCTGAACTGGCTCGCCAACTTCATGGGCGTGGCCGAATTTTTGGCCCGTGAAACCCGCACAGGCACCACCACGGCCAACACCCACACCACCACCGAATCCACGGAAGCCAACGCATGAGCGCCGCCACACCACTCCACACCGAACACCGATTCATCGAGCCGCTCGACGTGCTCTTTTTGCGCGGCAACAAACTCTTTGGCGACCCCGGCAGTCACGGCGAATCGCTGGTGCCCCCTTGGCCATCGGCCGCTGCGGGTGCATTGCGCAGCCACCTGCTGGCGCAAGACGGCACCGACCTGGCCGCCTTTGCCAAAGGGCACATCCAGCACCCCAGCCTGGGCACACCCGCTGAACCCGGCCCTTTTGCGCTCACCGCCTTCACGCTGGCCCGCCAGCTTGACGATGGCGCGCTGCAAACCCTGCACGCACTGCCCGCCGACCTGGTCGTGACCGACAAAGACGGTGACGCCAAACACATCCAAAGCCTGCGCCCCCAAGCCTCGCACACCGGCCTGCTCAGCTCCAGCGGCTTTGCCCAAGTGCCCGTGCTGGCCGAAACCGAACGGCGCAAAGCCACCAGCGGCCTGTGGCTCAGCCAATCAGGCTGGCAGCGCTACCTGAACGGCCAGTTGCCCAACGCCGAACACGACCTCGTCAAAACCAGCGAGCTGTGGGCCATCGACTCTCGCGTGGGCATTGGCCTGAACGCCGACACCCGCAGCGCCGACGACGGCAAACTCTTCACCACCCAAGCCGTGGCCTTCCAACCCGGTGTGGGCTTTTTGGCCAGCGTGCGCGGTGCCGCCTTGCCCGCACAAGGCAGCCTGCGCTTGGGCGGTGACGGTCGCGCCGCCAGCAGCCAAAGCGTGGACCACCAAGTCCCGAAGGCCGACCTGCACGCCATCGCCACCCAAGGCCGCTGCCGCGTCGTGCTCACCACCCCCGGCTTGTTTGCCCAAGGCTGGCTGCCCAACGGCTTCCAACGCGAAGCCGACGGCCACCACTGGCTCACGCTGCAAGGCGTGCGTGCCCGCCTGGTCTGCGCCACCGTACAGCGCTCTGAGACCATCTCGGGCTGGGACTTGGCCGCTAACAACGGAAAAGGGCAACCCAAAGCCGCCCTGCGCAGCGCCCCCAGCAGCAGCGTCTATTGGCTCGACCAACTGCAGGCCACACCCGAAGCGCTCGGCAAGCTTGCCGACAGCGGCTTTTGGTCGGATGCCTGTGAAGATACGCACCGCCGCGCCGAAGGCTTCAACCGCTTTGCCTTTGCCGCCTACGACTGCATCTGACCGCCCAACACCTGCAACACCCGCAAGACCCAACACCCTCATTTCAAGCTCCAAGGACTTCACATGTTTGAACAAAAAGCCGCCGTTTTTCTGTATGCCGTCAGCCCCGTGCACATGGGCGCAGGCCAAGCCATTGGCGTCATCGACAACCCCATCCAGCGCGAACGCCACACCGGCCACCCCTGCTTTGCAGGCAGCGGCATCAAAGGCGCGGTGCGCCACAGCTTCAAAAGCCTGGGCGGTGACGCCCAGCACATCACCCGCCTGTTTGGCCCCGAATCGGGCAGTGCCGAGCTGCACGCCGGAGCTGTCAGCTTTGGCGACGCCCAACTCGTCGCCCTGCCCGTGCGCAGCTTGAAAGGCGGCTTTGTTTATGCCACCTGCCCGCAAGCCATAGCCCGCGCCCAGCGCCTGCTGGCCCACTTGGGCATGGCACGCAACTGGCCTGCCCTGCCCGAAGTGGCACAAGGCAGCTGCCTGACCGTCCACGCCACCCAACTCGGCAGCAGCAGCGGCAACCAACTGCACCTCGAAGCCTTTGAATACACGGCCGCCGACAAAGCGTGCGCCACCCTGCAAACCATCGCCCAAGATCTGGCCCAAACCGCCATGCCCGCAGGCGACGGTTATGCGTTTTTCCGCGAAAAAATGGCCAAAGATCTGGTCGTGCTCAGCGACAGCGACTTCGACTACTTCAGCCAACACGCCATGCTGATCGAGCCCCATGTGCGGATTGACGACACCACAGGCACCGCCAGCGACGGCGGCCTGTTCTACACCGAAAACCTGCCGCCCGAAGCGCTGCTGATCGCACCACTCTTGGCAAGCCAAACCCGCAGCGCCAAAGAAGAAAAGCTCGACGCCCAAATCGTCATGGCCCACATGAAAGCCGTGCTGCACAGCCAACTGCTGCAAGTGGGCGGAGACGCCACCACCGGGCGCGGCCTGGTGGCGGCAACGGTGCTCACCTCTTAAGCCCAAGGAGCCGAAACATGAATACCCCAAAAACCTTGATCACTGGCGGCAAAACCAGCGGCACCGCCCCAACGCCAACAGCGAGCACCCAGACCACAGCCCCCCTCACGCTGGAACAGCAACGTGCGCAAGACGCATGGAACCAATGCGCCAGCTACACCAAAGAACACGTCAACATCGCCAAAGGCCTGCCCGCGCTCATCATGAACAGCGGCCTCATGCAAGTGCTGGCCTTTTGCCATGAAAAAGGCAAAGCCAATGAACTGGTAGCGACCCACCTGCGCACTTGGCTCAACCAACGCTTCAACGTTGTCGCCCGTGACCCCGGTTTTGAGTTGTTCATGCAATCGCTGCTCAAAGCCAACCCCGCCGACTACCAAGCCATCACCACCGAAGCCTTTGCTTGGCTGCGCTGGATGCGCCAGATGTCTTCAGCACGCGTGCAACAAGACCAGAAAGCCTGACATGTCCATTGCCGCCGTACCCGAATACCTGGGCAAAGATTTCGCAACCGCCTCACCCGGTTTGCGCTTTGGCATGTACCTGCCCCTTTGGGGCACCAATCAGCGCAGCAAAGAACTTCTCTGGAGCACCCACGACATCGCCTACGAAGTGCGTGGCCAGCAGCAGCAAGAGCGTGAAGTCAAAAAAGAAAACAAAGTCACGGCCTTGCAACAGGCCTGCGCACTCAGCGCCGCCGACAAGCACATCGGCAAAGCCATGTTCCAGCGTCAAAACCAAAACTTTGACCACATGCCGCCCGCCCAAGGCCTGCGCCTGCACGCCACCGCCGTCGCCCCCTTCACCACCGGGCTGGGCAACGAACACCCGCTCGAAAACGGCTTTGCCTTCCTCACCCCCTACGGCCTGCCTTATTTGGCAGGCAGCGGTGTCAAAGGCGTGCTGCGCACCGCCGCCAAAGAACTGGCCAGCGGCCAATGGGA
The DNA here is from genome assembly GCA_903894995.1 of uncultured Burkholderiales bacterium. Lineage (GTDB taxonomy): Bacteria > Pseudomonadota > Gammaproteobacteria > Burkholderiales > Burkholderiaceae_C > Limnohabitans_A. The sequence goes on along the minus strand of CAITSG010000091.1, from coordinate 5,490 downwards.
CAGCCAAGAATGGCAACACGCCGAAGACCCGCGCCACGAAGTGCACAACAAACAAGGCCAGCGCCTGTTTGACGCCAGCGACCTGGACGTGCTCTTTGGCAGCGAAGCCCTCGATGGTGAAAACCACCTGCGCGGCGTGCTCAGCTTTTGGGACGTGATCCCGCAAATCGAGGGCAACAGCCTCATGGTCGAAATCATGACGCCGCACCAAAGCCATTACTACCAAGGCAAAGACGTTGCAGGCAGCACCAACCCGCACGACAGCGGCTCACCCAACCCCATCAGCTTTTTGACCGTGCCGCCCAAATCGCAATTTGCGTTCCATGTGGTGTGCGACAGCGCCCGCTTGGCACACTTGGCCCCCGACTTGGCCCACAACGACCGCTGGAAAGCGCTGCTCACCGAAGCCTTTGAACACGCCTTTGCGTGGCTGGGCTTTGGGGCCAAAACCTCAGTGGGCTATGGGGCCATGGACCGCGACACCAAGGCCGAAACCAAACTGGCCAACGCCCAAGCGCAAGCACAAGCCGCTGCCGAGCAAGCCGCCAAAATGGCCAGCTTGAGCGACAACGCCCGCCAAATCGAAACCTTTGTGCAAACCTGCCAACAAAAGCTGGTTGCCATGGGTGCCAACGGCAAAAAAGACAAAGCCAACACCGACCTGCACGCCAAAGCCCGCGCCCTGTCCAAAGCTGCCCTGGAGGGTGCCGACTGGACCGCCGAAGAAAAACGGTCCGCCGCCGAGGCGCTGGCCGAATGGCTGCCCCAAGTCGTGGAAGTGGACATGAAAGACGAGCGCAAAAAGCTCAAGCTCGCCGTGCTGCGGGGCGAAGCCTGAGCCCATGACCACCTGGTTCATCAGCCGCCACCCCGGAGCCAAAGCCTGGGCCATAGAGCAAGGCCTGCGCATCGACCAGCATCTGAGCCACCTGGACACCGCACGCATCCAAAGCGGCGACACCGTCATCGGCACCCTGCCTGTGCACCTGGCCGCTGCCGTCTGCAGCCAAGGCGCACGGTTTTTCAACCTCAGCTTGGACCTGCCCGCCCACTGGCGTGGGCGCGAACTCAGCGCCTACGAACTGCGCCAATGCCAAGCACGACTCGAGTGCTTTGAGATTCAAATGATCCCGGCTTCATTCGCCGAAGCATTGCCATGAACCGCTTAGCCACGACGACCAACGTCATGAACACACTGCGCCGACACAGGTCCGTTCAATTGACGCCGCTTTTCACAAACAAACGCATCCAAGCATCGCGGGGGCTGAGTATTTGCATATCGCCCTGCGCGCCCCAGCCCAAGACTCGCCGATCCCCCGTCACAAACACCAAGGCCCCCGCCTCTTGGGCAGCCCGCACCAAACGCACATCGTTGTCGTCGGCCGGTTCATCCACATCGGGCGCGCAAGCTGCCTCAGACCAAATGGCATCAAACATGGCCTGTGACTGTGGCAAATGGGGAAACTTGCGACCCAGCACCTCATGCGCCTCAACCTGCACCAAACGCGTGGTCAACAGCCAGTTGCGCTGGGCCGACTCGGTCAAGATTTCTGCACACAAGCCCGCAAACACCGTGGCCGACAGCCACACATTGGTGTCCAAAAACACCTTCATGACACATCCTGCAAGATGTCATCCTCGGTCAGCCAGCCCGACTGCCTGGCCGCAGCCCCCAGTTCAGCGTGGGCCAACTGCAAAGCCTGACGCAGGCGGTAGCCACGCAGAGACTCTGCCAGCAACTCTCGCACCACTTCACTTTTGGTCTTGCCGCTTTGCTCGCAAGCCCATTGCAAATCCCGCTCTTCGCGTTCGGTCAAACGCACCGTCAACGTGCTCATTTTTGTCCTTTCAAGCCATCCCCAACGGATGTGTATGACATCGTAATACAAACAGCCAGCCTGAGTAAAGCACCATGACCACCCCCGCCCAAATCCAACTCATGCTCGTGTCCGAGCAAGCCGCGCCCAACCTGCTGCCCGCGCTCGACCCCACCATGAAACCCCGTGAAGCCGTGCTGCTGGTCAGCCAAAAAATGGCGCACCGCGCCCAGGCGCTGCAAGCTGTGCTGCAAGAGTCGGGCATCAAAACCCAAAGCGTGCCCCTGCCCGACGCGCACAACATGGCCGCGCTCGAAAGCACCTTGATGGACGTGGCCACCCAACGCGACGGGCAATCCATGGCCCTGAACGTGACTGGCGGCAACAAACTCATGGCCCTGGCAGCGCAAGCCGTGGCCCAAGCCGCAGGCTGGCCCGCGTTTTATGTCGATGTGGACACCGACCAAATCATCTGGCTCGACAAAACCCGCCCCGCCCAAGCCCTGACCCAGCAACTGCGCCTGCGCCACTACCTGCGCGGCTACGGCTTCACCCTGGCCGAAGGCATCGAACGGCCCCAGCCCAACGCCGCCTGGCAAACCCTGCTGCAAGACCTGATCATCAACGTCGGCTCGCTCGAAGAAGCCATTGGCCAACTCAACCACCTGAGCCAAGAAGCCCAACGCAGCCTGCGCGTCACCCTCAGCCCCCGCCAGCGCGACCACCACGGCCTGGACGCGCTGCTGCGCAAGTTTGAACACGCCCAAGTCCTCCAACGCCAAGGCGACGCGATCGTCTTTGCCACCGAAGCCGCCCGCAGCTTTGCCAACGGCGGCTGGATCGAACACCACGTCTACCAAAGCGTGAGCCAAGTCACCGGCGACCTGGCCATCCGCGACAAAGCGGCCAACCTGCAAGTGCTGGGCGACAGCGGCCAGCCCAACGAAATCGACGTCGCCTTCATGGCCCGCAACCGCCTGTTCATGATCGAGTGCAAAACTGCCCGCATGAACCACGCTGACGACCTCAAGGCCAACGACACCCTGTACAAACTGGCCGAAAACTGCCGCCGCATCGGCGGCCTGGGTACACGCGGCATGCTGGCCACCTACCGCCCGCTGCGCGAATCAGAGCAACGCCTAGCCAAAGCCCTGAACATCGAAGTCGTAGCCGGGCGTGACCTGAACCGTCTGGGCGAACGACTCAAACAATGGGTCAAACCCAAAGCCTGACCTCAAAAAAAGCCAAACATCGCCACCCCATGCACAGCATCACCCGCATCACAACCAACTTGCAAGCCACCCAAACCGTGGCCTGGCCCCACTTTGCGGGCAGCACACTGCGCGGCGCATTTGGCCGAGCCTTGCGCCGTGCCGTCTGCATCACCGGCCAAAACCAATGCACCGGTTGCCCCTTGCGCAACAGCTGCGCCTATGGCGTGGTGTTTGACCCCGCCGCCCCCGCCCAACCCCTGCACCCCTCGTTCAGAGACGGCCTGCCGCGCTACCTTGTCCAGCCCCCAGCGCTGGGCGCATGCCAACTGAGCGCCGGGCAAACCCAATGCTTTGATGTGCTGCTCTTGCCCGGCACGCAAGCGCACCACGGCCTGATCGAACACACCCTGCGCAACGCCGTCGAAAAAGAACTCTTTGCACCCGGCCTGTTCAAGCTGCAGAGCACACAGGTCAGCCACAACACCGTGTGCACGCATTCAGCTCTCCCCACCACAACGCACCCACGTACCAGCCAGGCCACAGCCCACATTACCCTGCGCTGGCTCACCCCCTTGCGACTGCAGCACCATGGCAAACCCGTGTTCAAAGCTCAACTGCTCGACGCGCACAGCTTGGTACGTGCCCTGCTGCGCCGACAAATCCAATGGCAACAACTCACACACCACATCACACATCCAGCAACTGATACAGCCCCTGCGTCAACCGCACCACAGGAGGCATTGCACCATACCCAAGCGTGCACGCTCGACACACGCAACCTGCAGTGGCACGACATTCAAAGGAACTCGGGCACCCAAAATCAAAAATTGCCCTTGGGTGGCTTGATTGGCAGCGCTACTTTGAGTGGCCCAGTGGTCGCATTGCAAACCCTGATGCCCTTGCTGCAAATCGGTGAGCAACTGCACATCGGCAAAGAAACCGTCATGGGCCTGGGCCGCTACCAACTCGGCACCACCACAGAGAGCGTTTCATTGAATGGCTAAACTGCACAACTTTGACCAAGCCACCCAACCCCCCATCAGACAAGCAAAGGCTCAGCTTTTGAAGACCCGAATTCTTTGGCAAACCACCACGCAAGTGATTGATGTCATTGATTTTTTTGGCATTAGTAGCCAAACCCAAGCCCCGTAAATCAGGGGATTAAGACAGTCGCGCAGGTTCGCGTCGCTCAGGGTCGCAGGCCAAACCCAAGCCCCGTAAATCAGGGGATTAAGACTGCAGGTCGCTGTCCACGATGTTGGCTAACGCCAAACCCAAGCCCCGTAAATCAGGGGATTAAGACTCAGGCCAAAGGTCGATGAACCCCATTTGAGCCAAACCCAAGCCCCGTAAATCAGGGGATTAAGACCCAGTAAAACGGTTTTTAATTTCAATCATTTAGCCAAACCCAAGCCCCGTAAATCAGGGGATTAAGACGTGTTGGCAATGACGCGGCCCATGGCCTGATTGAGCCAAACCCAAGCCCCGTAAATCAGGGGATTAAGACGAGTCGGAGCTTGCGCTGCTGTGCCTTGGCGAGCCGCCAAACCCAAGCCCCGTAAATCAGGGGATTAAGACTCAATGCACATTTCAATGGCTTGCTCTTTTGTGCCAAACCCAAGCCCCGTAAATCAGGGGATTAAGACATCGATTAACACCACCAGTGTAGTCTTTCATATGCTTGCCAAACCCAAGCCCCGTAAATCAGGGGATTAAGACTCAAAAAAGGCGCGCTCAAAGTCATATTTTGAGCCAAACCCAAGCCCCGTAAATCAGGGGATTAAGACGGACGGCGGCAAGCTCACCGAGGAACGTGGCCAAACCCAAGCCCCGTAAATCAGGGGATTAAGACAACACGGCACGGCCAAGGCCGTCCCATGTGAAGGCCAAACCCAAGCCCCGTAAATCAGGGGATTAAGACGGTTCTTGGCAGCCGAAACTGGGCGCATGATGGCCAAACCCAAGCCCCGTAAATCAGGGGATTAAGACTACGGGGTTTCCCCTTGTATGCGTTGGATCTGGCCAAACCCAAGCCCCGTAAATCAGGGGATTAAGACTCAATGCAAGTCATGAGTTGATCGAGTGTCAGCCAAACCCAAGCCCCGTAAATCAGGGGATTAAGACCGTAATCGTCATCTTCAGGGTCAAGGTCTGACGCCAAACCCAAGCCCCGTAAATCAGGGGATTAAGACTTCACCGGCCCACGCAAATGGCAGCGCGAGGTGCCAAACCCAAGCCCCTAAATCAGGGGATTAAGACCCTTCTGTTTTTGCTTTTCCAGAGCCGCGATCTTCGCCAAACCCAAGCCCCGTAAATCAGGGGATTAAGACGCTCCTTGCGGCCGTAGCCTTGAATCCAAGAGCGCCAAACCCAAGCCCCGTAAATCAGGGGATTAAGACGAGCATTTGATTACCGATACTGTAACTTCGGAAAGCCAAACCCAAGCCCCGTAAATCAGG
>CAITSG010000090.1 GCA_903894995.1 uncultured Burkholderiales bacterium | reverse complement strand
TATTGCTGATTACATTTCTGCTTGCTTTCAGTCATCCCCCTGAGCCACCTCAAGGCCCCTGTGAATATTCGGGTTGACCCAAGGTGAGATTCATGTAGGAGCCCCGCCCCCGGGGCGATGGGTGGTGGACTGCGAGGCTTCATCGCGACGAGGGCGTCGCTCCTACAGAGACGACACCCATTTAATCGGGATTTGCCCCAAATTTTTGCAAGACTGTTTCAGCGACTGATCCGGTTCTTACAGATTTCGTGCTGCGTGATGCAATCTCAAAACTTCAACATTGTCGCCACGCACTCGGTAAATGGCGATGTAGTTCTTGTGCAGGACCAGCTCACGCGTACCGGGAACACGGCCAGCTCGACCCATTCCGGGATGGGCCTGAAGTTGGGTCACAGAGGCCTGCAAATCCAACACAAAACTGGTGGCGTGGCCAGGGTTGTCTTTGGCGATGAAGCCAGCAATTTCATCAACAGAGGCGAGCGCTGACTTGGTCCACTTGATCAACATGGATCAAGCGCCATATTTGGCGAACACAGCTTTGACCTGCTCGTCGGTTGCAAATTCGCCTGCATCGGCGTCCTTGATGCCTTCGTGTATGTCACGAATCTGCCAGGATTCACTCTGCACATAGTGGGTCAACGCATCAATGGCCAAAAAGCTCTTCGTCCGTGCGGTCGCCTTGGCCAACTCTTCGATCTGGTTGTAAAGCGCCTCAGGCAGGCGTACGTTAATGGTTCTGGCGGTCATGTCGACACTCCTGTGCATGCGTAATACAACGCATTATCCACTTCACAAACTTAAAGGCCTAGGAGTCAGTTGGACTTGAGCCCCTCCTCTGTCACGATAGTTGTTGCGCCTGATGACCCATCAAACCCCACAAACGATCAAGGAGCCCAAAGGCCCCTTGATCATGCAAAAGAATCGGGATTGACCCCAAGTCACACTCAAACAGGTGAATGTGTTTTCAACCAATCTTTGAGCGCATTGTCAATGCGCGTCTGCCAGCCAGCACCTGTTGCCTTAAAAGCAGCCATAACATCTGGTGACAGGCGTATGGTGGTTGGCAACTTGGTGGGCGCTTTCTGTCGTCCGCGACGCGCTTGAGCATTCAGATCAAGCAAGCCCTCATAAAGCTTTGGGTCTAGCACTTGTGCAGCAGGTTTAAAACGACGCAAATCAGAGGATGTCAGCTCACGGACATCACCCGACGCATCAGTCAACGGAACGCGCTTGCTCGTCATAAATCTTGACCTCTCTGGAGTTGGCTTTTCGAAAGCTGATGACACGAATGCCATCAAGTACCGGCGTGAAACACAACACATGCAAACGTTCGCTCAAAAACCCCAAAGCCACGTACCGTGGTTCGGGATAGACCTTGCGGATGTCTTGATCAATCAACGCCGTAGCAAAGTCGAACTGTGCAGCCATTTCAAAGCTTAAACCTCGATGAGCGACATTGCGTTCATTTTTGGTGGCATCAAATTCGATTTGCATAGCTCAAATTGTACTTACAATTTGGGCAAATCAGAGTCTCATCGCTACACTGACGCTTTGAAAAATTGCTTGTTCAAATCATCAATCAGCGCTGTGCCCCCTGTAGAAGCCCCGCCCCCGGTGCATAGATACCGGATCAAGTCCGGTATGACAGATGCTTGTCACCCCGGGCTTGACCCGGGGTCCATGACTTCACGGTGCATGGATACCGGTATCTGTAGCTCATCTGCTCAAGAGCGAAACAAACTCTGCCACTCGGCTTCAATCGCATCGAACACCAACTCGGGCACCGTATCCGAAAATTTTTTACGGCGATTGGCCGAAACCTTGCCATCATTTTGCAGACACGCCAGCACCAAGATTGTTAAGTCGTTGCCTCGCACATCAAACCGCTCATCCACAGCCTTGAAAAT
>CAITSG010000089.1 GCA_903894995.1 uncultured Burkholderiales bacterium | reverse complement strand
GTGGGTGTCGGCATGTCCTAAGTGCGTCCAAAGTCGTTTGGCTTTTGGCTCGCTATTTGATTGGCAGCGATACATTGTTGGCTCAGGCAGAAGCTCTAAGACGTGCAGTGACATTGACCCGATTCAAAAACGATGGCAGTCCATCGGGCACAACACCGTGCCCAGCCCGGTTGCCTTTGATCGCTGCAACACGCAAAAACGCTCAGAATTTCTGGCAAATCATCCGTACGACCTTGGACGAGGACGGCACACTGTCGGGCACTTTTGACAGCGCACTGTACAAAGGAATTCAAAAAATTTGGCCGCCGGGTGTTGGCGACTGGAATGATCTGGTGCCTGATGCACAACATCGCTTTACAGAAGCGTTTGACCGCGTATTGGCGCAAGTGACGGCCAACAATTCCGGAAATATGCAGACCCGTGGCCAGTGGCGTTATCCCGGAAAAGACATCGGACGCTTTGGCGAAAACCGTCTTTACCGTGCCGAAGTCTCACTTTGGGGACTGGGTGCGTTGCCAACCTCAGAGGTCATGTATGTCAGTGCCGTTGCTGATGCACAAGGCGAGTTGTTTCAGGGTTCAAATCAATATAAATTCCGCATCCCTACTGAAGGCATGCCAGCTGAAGAGTTTTGGTCATTGACGATGTATGAAGTCGATCCGCATGGCGGCATGTATTTCACTGAAAACTCTTTGAAGCGCTATGCCATTGGCGACCGAACAGGCGGACTGAATAAGAATGCGGATGGAAGCATCGATATTTTCCTCTCACATGCACAACCGCATGCGGTCAATGAATTGACCAATTGGCTACCTGCGCCTGCCGGTGTATTTCGCCTCATGATTCGGCTATACGCGCCCACTGAGGCGTTTCAAAAGGGTGAGCTTTCACCGCCATCCGTTGAGCGACTTTCCGCAAAGCTGACTTGAAATTCGTGGGTCAACTCTGGACATGGATAGTCTTGATGGCTTCAAGTCTTGATTTCACTTTCCTCAACAAACGCTAGCACCGCCTCAAGCATGCGCCTCACATGGGGTTCAACGCCAGCAGCGACATGGGGTAAATAGTCAAACGGCCAACTTTCCTGCATGTAACTGGATTGCGTCATCTCCAGCTGAATTGCATGGATACCGTTCGCAGGGTTTCCGTGCTGGCGTGTGATGTACCCGCCCGTAAAGCGACCATTCAGCACTGCGGTGTAGCCCGCAGCGGCTTGGCCAATGGCCAGCAGCTGCTGTGCCAACACCGGGCTGCAACTGGCACCTTTGGCTGTGCCCAAATTCAGATCGGTCAAGCGCCCCTCAAAAAATCGCGGCAGCACCGAACGGATCGAATGCGCATCCCACAGCGCCGCCACACCGTGCGCGGCTTTCATGCGGGCAAGCTCTTGCGCCAACTGCGCGTGGTAGGGCTGCCAAATAGCGTCGCGCCGCTCGGCGACTTCGGCCTCACCCGGCTCATCGGCCGGGTCGCGGTACAGCGGCTGGTCGTCAAACAAGTCCACCGGGCACAAGCCAGTGACGCTTTGCCCTGGATACAGACTGCTGCCGTCTGGTGGGCGGTTCAGGTCGATCACAAAACGAGAATGGGTGGCCACCAGCACCGAGGCGCCGAGCTCATCGGCAAAGTCGTACAAGCGCTCCAAATGCCAATCGGTGTCGGGCACACGCTGGGCTTCGTCGGTGAGGCGACTGGCCAACGCAGGCGGCACATGTGTACCCACATGCGGCATCGAGATCAGCAACGGGCGTGTGCCTTGGCGAAAAATGTATGGAGGTACTGTGGTCTGAAAGGTCATGGTGTGTTCTTGAGCAATTGTTGACGTGCGGTCACTCCGTCGCTCAGAGCACTGTCGTGCAAGGCGTGGCGTCCCGATTGAACCCTCAAGCGGCCCCCCACCCAAACTTGCAGCAGAGCAGATTGGCGGTGGCTGGCAAACACGTGGGCAGAAAGCATGGTCTCGGGAGAGGGCAAATCGCGCAGCAGAAGGTGCTGGGCATCGAGCACCAACAAGTCGGCTTGCTGACCTGCGGCCAATCCGGCCACTGGACGCGCACTGGCCTGGGCACCGCCGGCCACAGCTGCCAGTGTCATGGCAGTGGCCACAGAAGGCTGCTCGGCGGTGGCCAGCACATTGCGCTGGCGCGTGGCCAGGCGCTGGCTGTATTCGAGCAACATCAGCTCTTCTGCTGCATTCACGCAGGCATGGCTGTCAGAGCCCACCCCCCAGCGTCCGCCACCTTGCAACCAGCTCGCTGCATCAAAAATTCCATCGCCTAGGTTGGCCTCGGTACTGGGACACAGTCCAGCGACGGCACCGGTGCGGGCGGCGCGCATGCCTTCTTCAGCGCCCATGTGGGTGGCGTGAACCAGGCACCAACGAGCATCTACAGGCGCATGATCGAGAAGCCACTCCACTGGCCTTTGGCCACTCCAGGCCAGGCAGGCATCGACCTCAGCAGTTTGTTCTGCGATGTGAATGTGCACCGGGGCCTTAGCGTCCATGGCCTGCAAACCGTCCAAGGCTTCGCGCAAGCTGTCCGGCGGAACGGCACGCAAAGAATGGGGGGCCAAACCTAAGCGCGCACCCTGTGCCTCACACAAAGGTTTGAGTTTTTGCAGCAAGGCCAGCATGTTGTCGGTTGAGCGGATGAAGCGTCGCTGACCCTCGCTGGGAGGGGAAGCGCCAAATCCACTGGTTTGATAAAGCACAGGCAATAGGGTCAGGCCGATGCCTGCACGGGCAGAGGCTCTCAAAAGGCACATCGACAAGGCCATATCATCGGCATACGGGCGGCCATCGTGATCGTGGTGCACGTAATGAAATTCGCACACACTGGTGTAACCAGCCTCCAGCATCTCGACATACAGGCCGGTGGCAATGGCTTCCAGTTGGTCAGGGGTGATGGCCGCAGCAAAACGGTACATCAAGCTGCGCCAGCTCCAAAAACTGTCTTGCGCGGCCCCCCTGTATTCGGTCAAGCCACCAAACGCCCTTTGGAAAGCGTGTGAATGCAAGTTCGGCATGCCAGGCAACACGGGACCGGCGGCTTGAAGGGTGTCTGCCGGACAAACGCACTGGGTCTTCACATCGGTCAAGAAACCTTGCTCGTTCCACGACAAAAGCACATCACGCGCCCAACCCGTAGGCAACAATGCGTGCGCGGCAAACAGACTGCGTTCGTTCATGCCCCGCTCCGGTGCAACCCCATGCCATCGACCGCCAAACGGCCTTGGCGCACCACGCTACAGGCCGGGCGCTGACCTAACCAATAGGCAAGCTCAGCCACATCGCCCACATTCCAAAGCACAAAGTTGGCGGGGTAGCCGACAGCGATACGCCCGTGCGTGGCTTGCAAACCAAGCGCCTGCGCGGCATGGTGCGTCACGCCCGCCAGCGCTTCTGGCACCGTCAAGCGGAACAAGGTACAGGCCATATTGAGCATCAAAAGCAGGCTCAAAGTTGGCGAGGTGCCAGGGTTATGGTCTGTGGAGACGGCCATGGGCACGCCCGCTGCGCGCAAGTCGGCAATGGGTGGCATATGGGTATCCCGCAGGGTGTAATAAGCGCCTGGTAACAGCACCGCCACGGTGCCCGCTTGCCGCATGGCAGTGATGCCCTCGGCACTCAGGTGCTCAATGTGATCGCACGAAAGTGCGCCATAACGCGCGGCCAGCGCTGAACCGCCCATGTCTGACAGTTGTTCGGCATGCAGCTTCACCGGAAGTCCGAGGGCTTGCGCAGCCTGAAAAACCTGTTCGGTCTGGGCCAACGTGAAGCCAATCGATTCGCAAAAAACGTCTACCGCATCCACCAGGCCTTCGGCGGCCAAGACAGGCAACATCTCTTCACACACCAGACGTATGTAATCGTCGCTGCGCCCGGCGTATTCAGGCGGCAAGGCATGCGCCCCCAAAAACGTGGTGCACACCGTGACGCCAAACACCTCGCCCAGACGCCGGGCCACGCGCAGCTGTTTGCGTTCGTGTTCCAGACTCAGGCCATAGCCCGACTTGATCTCAATGGCGCAAACACCCTCTGCCAGCAAAGCCTGCAATCGGGGCACAGTGGCATCGAACAACTCGTCTTCACTCAAGGCGCGTGTGGCCTTGACGCTGGACACAATGCCGCCTCCTGCGCGAGCCACTTCTTCGTAACTGGCGCCGGCCAAGCGCATGGCAAATTCGCTGGCGCGCTGGCCTCCATAAACCAGATGAGTGTGACAGTCGACCAATCCAGGCGTGACCCAAGCACCTTGGCCGTCGTGCTGTGGAAGATGCCGATAAGACACAGGCAAATCAGCATGCACACCGACCCAAGCAATCCGTCCTTGTTCAACAACGATGGCGGCATCAGGGACTGCGGCCGGTCCGCAAGTATCGGCCGCCAAGTGCAAGTGATACCAAACACCATGGGCACTGGGCCACGCAGAGGGATTCAAGAAAGCATTCATATTCAAATGAAAGTGGGGGTTCAACGCAATATTTTTAACGCCAAGAGTGTTGCATCAGAACTTTGCGGAATAAGCCGCCAAGCCATGACGGCATCAGACCACCACAGGCCTTGCTGGGGCGAAAGCATTTGAGTGCCTGCACCTTCCAACTGCCAGTTTCCTTGAACGGCCACGAACAATCCTTGGGAAGAAGCCTGCCAATCACAGGCACTGCGCAGCACCTGGAGCGAAGCGCTGCAAACAGCGCGACGCGTCATGACATTGAAATCGTGACAATCGCCTTCGAGCAAACGGGCATGAATAGCAGCCTCGCCTGCAAACGCAAAGGGTGCCAGCGGCGAACCCAGCCGATGGTTCACTTGCCCATCAGCAGATGACAAATGCACACCGCCGCCACTCAGCAGGGTGATGACGCGGTCAATACCGGGAAAAGCCGAAAATGGACCGTCACTTGCAATGTGTGCAATGCTCACCCGCCAGTCAAAACTGTCCATGCCGGCCCCTGGCGGTTGGCAGACGATCTCTCGCGTCACACCACCGCCGTTTTTCCAGGGCACAGCAGGCAAGTCAGCCACAAAAAATGTGTGCAGGGTCATGCTTCCGCAAGGCCTTGTTGGCCCACATTGTGTGGCATGCAGGGACGCACACTCACTTGATCATGGGCAGGTTCAGTCCCTGCTTTTTGGCTGTGGCCACTGCCAATTCGTACCCGGCATCGGCGTGACGCATCACACCTGTGCCACTGTCGTTGACCAGCACGCGCGCCAAGCGCTCGGCAGCCGCGTCGGTGCCATCGGCAACGATGACCATGCCCGAGTGTTGCGAATAGCCCATGCCCACGCCGCCGCCATGGTGCAGGCTCACCCAGCTGGCACCTCCTGCGGTATTGAGCAAGGCATTCAGCAGTGGCCAGTCGCTCACAGCGTCTGTCCCATCTTTCATGGCTTCGGTCTCGCGGTTGGGGCTGGCCACCGAACCAGTATCCAAATGGTCACGTCCGATCACGATCGGGGCTTTCAATTCGCCCGTGCGGACCATCTCATTGAAGGCTAAGCCGGCCAGGTGCCGCTCACCCAGACCCAGCCAGCAAATGCGCGCAGGCAGGCCCTGAAAGCTGATGCGCTCGCGGGCCATGTCCAGCCAGCGGTGCGTGTGCGTGTTGTTGGGGAAAAGTTCCTTGATCTTGGCATCGGTTTTGTAGATGTCTTCAGGGTCTCCCGACAAGGCCACCCAACGAAATGGGCCCTTGCCCTCGCAGAACATGGGACGGATGTAGGCGGGCACAAAGCCGGGGAAATCGAATGCGTTCTTCACGCCATGATCAAATGCCACCTGGCGGATGTTGTTTCCATAGTCCACCGTGGGGATGCCCATGGCCTGGAAGTCCAGCATGGCTTGCACCTGCGTGGCGCAGCCCTGTGATGCATCTGCCGTCAAGCGGGCATGTTGTGCAGGGTCGTGCTGAGCGGATTTCCACTGCGCCACGGTCCAGCCGGGTGGCAAATAGCCGTTGATCAGATCGTGAGCCGAAGTCTGGTCTGTCACAAGGTCAGGACGCATACCACCCGCCTTGGCACGGCGTACCAACTCGGGCAGTATTTCTGCAGAATTGCCGAGCAAGGCAATCGACACGGCCTCTTTTGCAGCCATGTGCTGCGCCAGCATGGCGAAGGCCTCGTCGATGTCTTTGGCCTGTTTGTCCACATAGCGCGTGCGCAAACGGAAATCGATACTGCTTTGTTGGCATTCGATGTTGAGGGAGCACGCTCCAGCCAGCGTGGCGGCCAAGGGCTGTGCGCCACCCATGCCGCCCAGACCTGCAGTCAGAATCCAGCGGCCTGTCCAGTCGTTGTTGTAATGCTGACGACCGGCTTCCACAAAAGTTTCAAACGTACCTTGCACGATGCCTTGTGTGCCGATGTAAATCCAAGAGCCTGCCGTCATTTGTCCATACATGAACAAACCCTTGCGGTCGAGTTCGTTGAAGTGCTCCCAATTGGCCCACTTAGGCACCAAGTTGGAGTTGGCGATCAGCACACGAGGTGCGTTGGCATGTGTCTTGAAAACCCCCACCGGCTTGCCTGACTGAATGAGCAAGGTCTCGTCGTCATTCAGTTCTTTGAGCGAAGCCAAAATCTGGTCAAAACACGCCCAATCGCGTGCCGCACGGCCAATGCCACCGTACACCACCAAACTTTGCGGGTTCTCTGCGACTTCTGCGTCAAGGTTGTTCTGCACCATGCGGTAGGCCGCTTCTGTGACCCAATTTTTACAGTTCAATGTACTGCCACGTGGAGCTCGAACTACGCGTGTAGGGTCCATTCTGGGATCGATATTGGAAGTCATGTTGTTACTCAGGAAAGTGGAAAAAAGCGATTCAATGCATGCCAAGATAGGCTTCGGTGAGCTTGGGGTCGTTGCGGGCTGCTTCGGCACTGCCTTGCCACACCGTGCTGCCAGACTCCAAGACACAGATGTGGTCCGCAATTTTCAGGACGCGCTCAGTGTTTTGCTCTACCAGCAGCACGGTCATGCCATCGCGCCTGAGTTGAATGAGCGCTTGGTAACAAAGATCAATGATCTTGGGCATCAATCCCAAAGACAACTCATCGATCATGATCAGGCGGGGACGCGTCATCAGAGCGCGGCCAATGGCCAACATTTGCTGCTCGCCACCAGACAAGTTGCCCGCCAAAGAGTTCAGGCGTTCGCCTAAGCGAGGAAATAACGCAAGGACACGGTCTCGGTCATGGTTAAAAACCTTCGCGGATTGCACCATGCCCCCTACCCGAAGGTTGTCTTGGACAGTCAGGTCTTTGAACAAGCGACGTCCTTCGGGAGAAATGGCAATGCCATTGCGCACACGCTCGGTGGGGCCCAAGTTTGAAATGTCTTGCCCGTCCAAATGGATGGCACCACCTTGTTGTTGGACATGGCCAGCAATGCACATGAGCGTCGAGGACTTGCCTGCGCCATTGGCACCCAAAAGTCCCGTGATGGTCCCCGACTTCAAGGAAAGGGACAGGCCGTGCACGGCCTGAAATGCGCCGTAACCGCAAGATATCGAAGTGAGCTCAAGCACGTTGCGTCTCCAATGTGGAATGTCCCTGGGCTTCAGAGGCGCCCAAGGCATCGCCTCCCAAATAGGCAGCGCGCACGGCTGGGTCGGCCATGACCTCACGCGGATCGCCATCGCCAATCTTCTTGCCGTTATCCAGCACAACCAAGCGTTGACAAATTCTCATGACCTCGCCCAAGTTGTGTTCAATGAGCACAATGGTCAAACCCTGCTGGTTGATTTCAGCGATGGTGGTTGCCAGCGCACGCGCCTCTTGCGAGTTCAAGCCAGCCAAGGGCTCATCCAAGAGCAGCAGACGGGGTTTGAGTGCCAGCGCTCGCGCCAGTTCCAAGCGCTTGAGGACACCCAGGGGCTGAATCCCAGGACGTTGCGCAGCCATGCTGGCGATACCCACACGGGCCAATTCAGTTTGGGCAATGGCCAGTTCTCGCTCAGTAGAGACATTGAGCAAAGCCCGCAAAGGACTGATGGTCTTGTCACTGGCAGCGGCCAGTGCAACGTTTTCTTGAATGCTCATGTCACGCAATGGCCTCACCAATTGCTGCGACAAGGACATCCCCTTTTGGATGCGTTTGTGAATAGGCAAGCCGTTGAGCGATTCGCCGCCCAGCAAAATACTGCCCACGGTCGGCTGCACCACGCCAATGATGGCGCGCATCATGGTGGTCTTGCCAGCTCCGTTGGGGCCAATCAATCCCAACAAATCACCTTGATGCACATCGAAGGACACATCGTCTACGGCGGTCAAGCCACCGAAACGCACGGTGACCCCGTTCACTTGCAACAGTGGCGTACTGGAGGTTGGATGGTTCACGGCTTACCCCCCCTTGCCCAAGGGCGTTGTCGGGAAAAAGCGTGCCGCCAAACCCGCCATCCCGCCTGGAGAAAATCGCATCATGACAAACAGCAATCCGCCATACACCAACAATTTGTAATCACCAATCACCTGAAACCAGGCTGGCAGCACTGACAGCAACGCCGCTGCAATGATCACACCCGGCACGGAGCCAATGCCACCAAAAACCACCATGGACAAAACGGTGATGGACTCTACAAAGCCAAAACTTTCGGCGCCAATGAAGGTCAGGTGGTAGGTGTAAAAAGTACCGGACATGCCCGCAAGAGCGGTGCCCATCGCGAAAGCTGCGAGCTTATAACGCGGCACGTCAATGCCCAGTACCCGCATCGTGTCCTCGTCTTCGGCGATGCCATTGAAGACGCGCCCCATCCAACTGCGCTTGATGTAAACACTGAGCGCAGCAATGCATGCACACATGAACAAAGCCAGGGCCATAAATCCAACACGCCCCAGTCCATGGTCAGGTATGGACGAAATACCCAACTCACCGCCCAAAAACTCCTGCTGGCGAACGATGCCCACAAAAAGAAACCCGACGCCCATGGTCGTGATGGCCAAGAAATCAGCGCGCACCCGCAATGAAGCCAGTCCAACAATTACACCCAGTAGACCCGCCAGGACCATAGATACGGGCAGCGTCGCAAGAAACGGCCATCCTGCTTTTCCAAGCATGGCAGCGGCATAAGCGCCGATGCCCTGAAAGGTGGCATGCCCCAGACTGATCTGACCGCAAAACCCTGTGATTAAATTCAGTGAGAGCGCAAACATCACGGCGATGGCCATGGTCGTGATCAGTGAAATTTCATAATTCATAGTGTGTCCTTCTGGGTCAGCTGCGGGCAAACAAGCCCTGAGGACGCACCATCAGCACCGCAATCAAAAAGGCAAACGCAATCGCATTACGGTCAAGAATGTCGCCAAGATAAATGGTGCCGAAAGCCTCAATGACACCAAGCAACAGTGCCGCAGCAAGTGTGCCTGGTACCGAGCCAAGGCCGCCAAGTACGATGATCGCCAGTGCTTTGTAAGATGGCACGCTGCCCATGGTGGGTTCAACCAAATTGTTCAAAAGAGCCACCCAAACACCCGCAAATCCCGCCAAAGCAGAGCCCACGAAAAAGTTGATGTCGCGCACTTTGAGCAAGGAAATCCCAAACGATTGCGCCATCTGCGGGTCAGAGACAGTGGCTTGGCAAGCGATACCAATTCGGGTGCGCGCCTGAAGCCAGGCGAGCACACCAATGATGGAGGCTGTGCTGACCATCACCAGTATCTCGGCCAACTTGAATTGAAGCCCCCAACCCAGCACAATTTGTTGTTGCAAGGCTGGATTGGTGAAGGACATGCCTTGAGCACCAAAGATGATGCGAAAAGCTTCCTCGGACGCAATGAACAAACCGATCGATGCAATGAGCGCCACATAAGGCGGTTGTGACAGCAAGGGTTGGTAAGCCAGACGAAACATGGCCACGCCACCAAAGCCAGCCACCAAGGCTGCGATCAAGAAGCCCAATGCCAAGCTCCCGCTCGCGTTGCACACCAACACACCGACATAACCACCGAGCGTGAACAGCGCCGCGTGCGCCACATGAAGAATACGCAAGAGACCATAAACCAAGGTCAGCCCCAGTGCCACGAGGGCGTAGATGCTGCCTTGTATCAGGCCCTGCGCGACGAGTTCAATCGCGAGCATAGGTCAGTTCCTTGCTTATTTGGCTTTGGTAGGGGGCGCCAGCAGCACGGGGTCAGAAATGACGGAATGGCGGCGGAAGGCTTTGTCCTTGACGATTTGCACTTGGATGTCTTTTTTCACTTCGTGCAGGTCATTGAAGGCCAGTTTGCCAATGGGCGTGTCGTAG
Source organism: uncultured Burkholderiales bacterium (assembly GCA_903894995.1). Lineage (GTDB taxonomy): Bacteria > Pseudomonadota > Gammaproteobacteria > Burkholderiales > Burkholderiaceae_C > Limnohabitans_A. The sequence goes on along the minus strand of CAITSG010000089.1, from coordinate 154 downwards.
TTGCCTGCAGCAATGGCATCGCGCAATGCAGCGCCGCCTTTTCCGCCCGTCTTTCTCAAGCCTTCAATGGCCACCGATACGGCTGTGTAAGACGAAGCAGCGACCATGTCGGCACCTGCGTTGGTGGCTTTTCTGTAGTCAGCCAAGAATGCCC
>CAITSG010000088.1 GCA_903894995.1 uncultured Burkholderiales bacterium | reverse complement strand
GCGCGGTGTTGTTTGACTTCAACCACCCGCTGGCCGGTCAGCCTGTGACCTTTGAAGTTGAACTGATTGGAGTGCTGTGATGACATCTGAAGTGCTTTTGGCCGAGCCGCGTGGCTTTTGCGCCGGTGTGGACCGTGCGATCGACATCGTGGAGCATGCGCTGACCAAGTTCGGTCGGCCGATTTATGTGCGGCACGAGATCGTGCACAACACTTACGTGGTGGACGATCTGAAAAAAAAGGGCGCGATCTTCATCGAAGAGTTGGCCGATGTGCCGCCAGGGGCCACGCTGATTTTCAGCGCCCATGGTGTGAGCCGGGCGATCCAGGACGAAGCGGTAGAGCGCGGATTCAGGATTTTTGACGCTACCTGCCCCTTGGTCAGCAAGGTGCATGTGGAGCTGGCCAAGCTGCACAAAGAAGGCTACGAGTTCATCATGATCGGTCACAAGGGCCACCCTGAGGTGGAGGGCACCATGGGCCAACTGGACAGCGGCATCCACTTGGTGGAAGACGTGGAGGACGTGGCGCATGTGCAACCTGCTCAGACCGACTTGCTGGCGGTGGTGACACAAACCACCTTGAGCGTGGACGATGCCGCCGAGATTGTGGCGGCCGTCAGGGCGCGCTTTCCTCAGGTTCGCGAACCCAAGCAGCAAGACATTTGTTACGCCACCCAAAACCGGCAGGACGCCGTCAAGCTGATGAGCCCGATGGTGGACGTGGTGATCGTGGTGGGCAGCCCCACCAGTTCCAACAGCAACCGCTTGCGCGAGTTGGCCGACCGCCTGGGCACGCCCGCCTACATGGTGGACACGGCGGCCGACCTGGACCCCGCTTGGTTTGAAGGCACGCTGAAAGTGGGTTTGACCGCGGGTGCCTCGGCCCCGGATGTGCTGGTGCAAGACGTCATTCAGCGCCTGCGTGCCATGGGCGCGGTATCGGTGCGCACTTTGGACGGCATTCAGGAAACCATCAAGTTCCCGCTGCCCAAGGGCCTCAAGCTGGATGCCACAGAAAACCCGGAACCCGGCTCACTACAATCCCCCCATGCTTGATATTGTTCTACTCCGCAAAGATCTGGACGCCGTGGTTGCGCGTTTGCAGACTCGTAAAAATCCCCAACTCTTTCTGAATGTGGACGCGTTTCGCAATTTGGAAGGCGAACGCAAAACCCTGCAAACACGCACCGAAGAGCTGCAAAGCCAGCGCAACAGCCTGTCCAAGCAAATTGGCATGCTCAAGGGCAAGGGCCAGCACGCCGAGGCCGATGCGGTCATGGCGCAAGTGGGCGCGATCAAGGATGAGCTGGACGCTTCGGCTCAGCGCCTGGAGGTGCTTCAGGCCGAACTGCAAGACCTGCTGCTGGCTGTTCCCAACTTGCCGCACGAGAGCGTGTCGGTGGGTGAGGGTGAAGCAGGCAACGTCGAGGTGCGCCGCTGGGGCACGGTGCGCAGCTTTGACTTTGAACTCAAGGACCATGTGGACATCGGCGAAAAGCTGGGCTTGGACTTTGCCACCGGCACCAAGCTGACAGGCTCGCGTTTCACCTTCATGCGTGGTCCTGTGGCGCGTTTGCACCGGGCGCTCGCGCAGTTCATGCTGGACGTGCAGACCTCAGAGCACGGCTACACCGAGTGTTACACGCCCTACATCGTGAACGCCGACACGCTGCGTGGCACGGGCCAGCTGCCCAAGTTCGAAGCCGATCTGTTTGCTGCCAACAAAGGTGGTCAAGAGGGTGAAGAAACCCAGGCGCTGTACCTGATCCCCACTTCGGAGGTGACGCTCACCAACGTGGTGCGCGACGAGGTGTTGGCCGAATCCGATTTGCCCATCAAGCTCACGGCGCACACCCCGTGCTTCCGGTCTGAAGCGGGCAGCGGCGGGCGCGATGTGCGCGGCCTGATCCGCCAACACCAGTTCGACAAAGTCGAGATGGTGCAGATCGTGCACCCTGAGCACAGCTATGAAGCGCTTGAAGCCATGACCGGCCACGCCGAAGCCATTTTGCAAAAGCTGGGCCTGCCCTACCGCGTGATGAGCCTGTGCACAGGTGACATGGGCTTTGGCGCGAGCAAAACCTACGACCTGGAGGTTTGGGTGCCTGCGCAGGGTATGTACCGTGAGATCAGCTCGGTGTCCAACTGCGAGGCCTTTCAAGCTCGCCGTTTGCAGGCACGTTTTAAAAACGCCCAAGGCAAGAACGAGTTGGTGCACACCCTGAACGGATCGGGTTTGGCCGTAGGCCGTGCGCTGGTGGCGGTTTTAGAGAATTACCAAAACGCCGATGGCTCCGTCACGGTGCCTGATGTGTTGAGACCGTATTTGGGCGGTTTGGAGACCCTCCGGGCCTGATAGAATATTGGCTTCGACAAACAAAACCGAATCCGGAGGGGTGGCAGAGTGGTCGAATGTACCTGACTCGAAATCAGGCGTAGTGGCAACACTACCGAGGGTTCGAATCCCTCCTCCTCCGCCAGTGACTCAGCAAAAATGCGCCTTTCGGCGCATTTTTTATTTCTACCCCTAATTCTCCAGTCATCGAGCTTTTCAAAAAAACTTCAATGATTGACCTGGCCGAAGATGAAACAAGGGGTGTGCACAGCGGGACTTGTTTCAAGTCACGCATCCGTGATGGTGATTGGGCTGCTTGATTTGATGAGAACATCAAGCAATGACATGGCGTTCTCTGCTGAGGCTGAGTAAGGATCAAATTCTGGATGCGCCATCTTGACCATCGGATCATCTTTGTCCAGATGAACAAGTGCCATGGACCACTGCTCAAATTGCCGATGCTTGATTTCGTGCATCGACAATATCTCTAGATTTTGGTGCTGGCGGTCCCCCATGATTCGAGTGTAAAGACGGTTGACTTGACTTCTTTCACCCTCTAATGCCTGCAGCCATAAACCTGCGCCTTGACACAAAATACCGGTGATATTTGCCTTTTTGTTATTGGTATGAGATTTCACCAAGATCGATGTCGTGACCGTCGTCGTGATCGGTCCTACAGGCTGGCTGACATATAAAAGGCGTACCAACATGTGTGATTTCTTTCATGGTTCGGGAAAGCAATCTGCGGCGGTCTTTTTGATGATTGCTTGTCCCAAAATTCATCTTACTTGAACTGTTTGGATGCAAAGCCACAAGGCCACAACGTGTCATGCACTTGATGCATTGGGCCAGCCATAAGCTGTCATCAACAAGCTTAAGCGGGTCTGATACTTTTCTCAGTGGCCCCATGCTCCCTTTGGGACATAAAGACCCAGCGGGTGAAACCCATCAGGCGAGTACGGGCAAACCCGTGAAGTTGTGCGCGAACTCTGCACGCCCTTCCCGAGTACCGGTCATGTAGTTCAAATCTGCCAGTTGCATGCCGCGTTCGAAGGCGCTCTGCCCCGGAAATTGGTGGACCATCGTGCACAGGCCCGCCGAGAACCGTTGGACCAACCACATGCGTTCGAGGCAGGTGTCGGCGTAGCGGTCTAACCAGCGTGGATCATGGCGTTTGTAATGTTCCACCAGCGCGCGGCCAAGCACCTTGATGTCCGCCATCGCAGCATTCAAACCCTTGGCCCCTGTGGGGGGGACGATGTGGGCGGCATCGCCAGCCAGGAACAGGCGGCCAAAGCGCATGGGTTCGCAGATGAAGCTGCGCATGGCCGTGATGGCTTTTTGCGTGATACGACCTTCGTTGATGGGGGGTTGCCCATCGACATCGAGCCGCTTGTGCAATGCCGCCCAGATGCGATCGTCTGACCAGTTGTCGGGGCTGTCGTCAGGTTCGCACTGCAAATACAAGCGGGTGACCTCGGGCGTGCGGATGCTCATCATGGCGAAACCATCGGGATGGCAACCCCAGGTGATGTCTTGGATGGCAGGGGGTGCGTCAGCCAAAATGCCTAGCCAGCCAAAGGGATAAACACGGTCATAAAGCCGCTGCTTGTCGTCAGGGATGGCGCTGCGGCTGATGCCCCGAAAACCGTCGCATCCGGCCACAAAATCGCAGGACAATTCAAGTGATTGGCCTTCAGACTCGAAATGGATGGTGGGTCGGCTGCCCTCCAGGCCTTCGATGTGCGTCACGGGTGCGTCATAGAAAATCTGGGCACCTGCTTCCTCGCGCGCTTGCATCAGATCGGCCACCACTTCGTGTTGAGGATAGACCCACGCACTCCGTCCGCCAGATGCCTCGTGGAAGTCCAGCCTGTGTGAGCGGTTGTTGAAGCGAAAATCCAGCGCGTGTTGTTCAAGCGCCAGTCGGTCCATGCGTTCACCCAGGCCGACCTCGCGCATCATCTCTACAGTGCCCTGTTCGAGCACCCCGGCGCGAAGGCGGGCGCGGACATGGTCTTTTTGCGAGCGTTCAATGATGACCGACTCGATGCCCTCCAGATGAAGCAGGTGCGAAAGCATCAAGCCCGCGGGACCCGCGCCAATGATGCCAACTTGGGTCCGTATCACTGTTGCTCCTTGAGGGTGAAGATCCCCGTGTCGGTTATCTTTGCCGCAGGGACATGGCGATGTATTTTTTGTGAGCTGTGGGGGACAATGCGCGGCATCAGACGCTCTCCAGGAACTTGCGGTTCGCCAACAACTCTTCATCGGTTTCGCCACGCATCTCGGGTTCAAGTTGTGAGTGTTGGCCGTGTGTCATGGTCTGAGTATAGGATCGGAAACAATGCTTTAAAAATACAAGTAAGCTGTCCATTTTTACAAAGTCGGCGCGTCAAGCCTTGAATGTCAATTGTCCCAACCCAGGCTGTTGATGAGCGCCTCAATGACCGACTGAATGTCTTGCTGGCGCAAGCCACCTATTTGAATCTGAAATGCAAAAAATGATGAGAACCCGTCTCCTGATCGTCGCCTTTTTGGCCATGCCTTTGCTGCAAGGCTGTACGGTTCTTGCGATTGCGGATGTTGCCGCATCGACGGTGATTTATGGGGTCAAGACCGTGGTCAATGTCGTTGATGCCGTGACACCCGACATCATCAACCGGGACAAAGACAAAAACAAAAAGAAGGATTGAGTATGGGTTCAGGCCTGGCGGTGTTCTGCCAGGTCGTTCCACACATCTTGGCGGGTGATCAGGCCATCGCGCACTTCCATCCGGTCAATGAACCGGATGCCTTCAAAAGGCTCACCGTGGGACCAGGTGCCCTGCAAGGTGCCGTGGCAAAACACCACGGTGGCATCGCCTTGCCAACTCTCATCAAACTGCTCGTAGTGCTTGTGTATGGCGCTGTAGCGCAGCTGCGCCCAGCTGGTCATCTCTGACAAACTTTGCATTTGCACCCCGCCGGGGAAGCACATGACAAAGTCGGGGTGCAAGAAACTTTGAGCCTTTTGCAAGTCGCGTTCTTGCATGGCTTGCAAAAAAGACTGTACCAACTCTGAGGCCACTGGGTGTGCTGCCCGACCTCCACTGAAAACGCGGCCATCGCGGCGGTAGGTGCTGACCTCGTTGACAAACACCGTGGTGCCCGCTTCGGGTGTCGCGATCACCGAGCGCACCGCATTGGCCACGCGGTTGACCATGCGGTGCTGGGTGTCCGGGTCATAACCCGGCAACAAGGTGATCGAGACGACGGGCATGGGATGGAATCAAATACCCAACCAGCCGTTGGTGCGGGCAAAGTGCAGCGCTTGTGTGCGGCTGTTGACGCCCAGGCGACGGAACAGACGCCAGAAGTGCACCTTGACGGTGTGCTCACTGATTTCCAGTTTGTCGGCGATGTCGCGGTTGGACAGGCCTTGGTCCAGCATCAAGATCAGCTGCTTTTGGCGCTTGGAAAGCTTGGTGGGGCCTGAAGGGGTTGCAGCATCTTCGATGGCGGCATCCTCATCGCTGACCAGCAGGGTGCGCAAAGCTGCAATGATTTGCGTGGGGCTGTTGGATTTTTCGATGAAGGCATCGGCACCGGCTTCCATGCAGCGATCTTCGAACTCGCTGGCGCTGGAGCTGGTGATGACGGCCAAAGGTACATTCGGAAACTTGGCCTTCAGAACTTGAACGCCCGAAATGCCCAAGGTGTCGGGCAATTGCAGGTCAAGGCAGAAGAGTTCGGCTTGGCCGTTTTTCTCGACGGTGGACTCGACCACGTTCAACTTCTGGACAGGGATGATTTTCAGACCAGGTTTGACACGGTGGACCAACATGGTCAGGGCATCCCGCATCAAAGGGTGATCGTCAATGACGTAAACAGTCATGATTAAGTTAACTCCACACTAAACTGAAAACATAAGGGTAACAGTTTTTTGGGATTATTTGTAAAATTTTGGTTAAAACAACAAAATCAGTGCAATATATATTTTAAATGATTCACAAAATACGTAAATTTTCAGCAATTTGTGCCCGAATTTCGGAAGAAATCGGTTCCAAGGTGTGGCTTAAAGCCGACAGACCTTCTGCACCCAGGGTCTGCAGCTGAGCGATGGTCTGACCGGCCTCTTTGGGTGAGTCAAAACCGAGGCTTTGGAGCAGGATTTGCCCTTTGGCATCGACGAATTTGAAATAAAAACGGCCGTCTTTGTCGCGGTATTGTTTGAAGCTGGGCTGGGCCGCCTTGGTGTCCGCTTTGGTGGCCGTCATGGTCATCGAAGACAGGGCCCTCAAGCCCACGGCCTGTCTCAATTCGCGCATGAAGGGTGTGGCCAGTTGGCGGGCTTTGTCGGCACCCGCCAGCAATATTTGGTCCATCTGCGCTGGGTTGTTGATGAGCGCCTGGTACTGCTCGCGCATGGGGGCGATTTCTTGGTCGATGCGCTCAAACAGCATTTGCTTGGCATCACCCCAGCCAATGCCGTCGGCGTAGGCACGGGCCATGGCGTCGGTCTCGTTTGCGCTGGCAAAGGCCTGGTAAATCTGAAACAGCGCAGAGCCTTCGGTGGCTTTGGGCTCGCCGGGGGCTTTGGAGTCGGTGACGATGCCTGCGATCTGTTTGCGCATTTGCGCTGCCGGGGCAAACAGCGGGATGGTGTTGTCGTAGCTCTTGCTCATCTTGCGGCCATCCAGCCCGGGCAGCAAGGCCACAGACTCTTCGACCACGGCTTCGGGCAAAACGAAGTGTTCGCCATACAAGTGGTTAAAGCTCGAAGCCATGTCCCGCGCCATC
>CAITSG010000087.1 GCA_903894995.1 uncultured Burkholderiales bacterium | reverse complement strand
GTTTGCCTCTGCGCTCGAAGCGCAGGTGCGTCAGTACGGCGTGGACATCATGAACTTGCAGCGTGCCGCCCAAATCATCCCCGCCAACGAAGCCGGTGGTTTGGTGCAGGTCAAGATGGACAACGGCGGCACGCTGCAGGCACGCACCGTGATCTTGTCCACCGGCGCACGCTGGCGCAATGTCAACGTGCCCGGCGAAGCCGAGTACAAAAACAAGGGCGTGGCTTATTGCCCGCATTGCGATGGCCCGCTGTTCAAGGGCAAGCGCACTGCCGTGATCGGCGGCGGCAACTCTGGCATCGAAGCGGCCATTGACTTGGCAGGCATTGTCAAGCACGTCACGGTGATCGAGTTTGCCGACCAGCTCAAGGCCGATGCGGTGCTGGTGGCCAAGCTCAAGAGCTTGCCCAACGTTACGGTGCACACCCACGCGCAGACCACCGAAATCACGGGCGCTGGCGGCAAAGTCAATGGCATCCGCTACAAGGACCGCACCACAGGCGATGACCATTGGGTCGAGTTGGAAGGTGTGTTTGTGCAAATTGGCCTGGTGCCCAACACCGAGTTCCTCAAAGGCACGGTTGAGCTGAGCAAATTCGGCGAGATCGTGGTGGACGCCAAAGGCCACACCAATGTGCCCGGCGTCTTCGCAGCGGGCGATTGCACCACCGTGCCTTTTAAGCAAATTGTCATTGCTGCAGGCGAGGGTGCTAAAGCCGCCTTGAGCGCCTTTGACCACCTGATCCGTACCCCGGCGGCCTCTGTGGTTACCCCAGTAGCGCAGACCCCGGCTGTGGCCGAACTGGCTTAAGCTGCCGTTTTTTCTTGTAATGCAGGAGTTTGGCCATGCCGTGTTTTCTGATTGACCCCACCCAAAAGACCCTCACCGCCGTCGAGGGCGGTGGTGACCTGGCCGGTGTACGCGCTTTGATTGGCTTTGAGACGGTCGACAGCGACGAGATCGACGACAACGGTGACCGGCTGTACTTTGACGAAAAATGCTTCATCCGCCAAACACCTGGCGTGGGGCGTTTTCAGCTGGACAGTCTGGCCCCGGTAGCGGGCATGGGCGTGGTGGTGGGTCAAAGTGCCCAGGGCACCCTGCAGACGCCTCAAGTCAGCCTTGAGGCCTTGAGTGCGCGCCTCAAGTTCCTGTGATGTCCGGCGTCATTTGAAGCCCACCCGGTCCAGCATTTGCTGCACCTTGATCTGGTTCATGCCCACGGCGCTGATCGGGAGCAACTCGCTTTTGAAGCTGCCACCCGTCATGGCTTTGAGGGCCGGGTTGTCAAAGCTCACGCCCTTGGCCGCTGGCCATTCGTTGTTGCCGTTGGCAAAGTGATTTTGTGCGGCGGGGCTGGCCAGGTATTCCAGAAACTTGACCGCGTTGTCACTGTTTTTGGCATGGCGCGCCACGGCACCACCGGCCACGTTCATGTGAGTGCCCCAGCTGGTTTGGTTGGGGAACACCACGCCGATTTTGTCGGTCACAGCTTTGTCGGCTGGGTTGCTGGACCGCATCATTCGGGCCAAGTAATACGTGTTGGTCACGGCCACGCCGCATTCGCCCGATGCCACGCCTTTGATCTGGTCGGTGTCACCGCCCTTGGGGCTGCGGGCCATGTTGCCGACCAGGCTTTTGAGCCAGACTTCAGTTTTTTGCGGACCCAGATGCTCGGTCATGGCACCGAACAGGCTCAGGTTGTAAGGGTGCGAACCGCTGCGGATGCACAAGCTGCCCTTGAACTTGGCATCGGCCAACTTTTCGTAGCTGTCCACATCGGTTTTGTTGAATTTCAGCTTGTCGTACACGATCACGCGCGCCCGTGTGGACAGGCCAAACCAGGCTGTACCGCCGTTGTCGGCCGGTTTGGCGCGCAAGTTAGACGGTATGGCTTCTTCAAGTTTGGTCGATTTGATGGGCAGGAAAAGGCCATCGACCTCGGCGCGCCACAGTCGGGCGGCATCGACCAGCAAAATCACGTCGGCGGGGGAGGCAGCGCCTTCGGCCTTCAGACGGGCGAGAATACCGGCATCGTCGGCATCGACCCGGTTGATTTTGATGCCTGTGTCTTTGCTGAAGTCGCTGTACATGACTTCATCGGTGGGGTAATGGCGAGCCGAGTAGATGTTCAGCACTTTGTCTTGTGCCATGACCAAGGTGGATGCCCACAGGCAGGCGAAGCTCAGGAGAGATTTGGACAGTTTCACGAACTTGACTTTCAAGGGGTATTGATTTTCGAGTTTATCCTAAATGCGAATGGTTATCAATAAGATTTGAGGAATTCAATGATGTCTGAGTCAAGGATTAACAGGCTAATCAAGTTTGGGCGAAGCCTGTGCTTGAGCATTGGGCTTGGGCTGTTGGCAGCGTGCAGCAGTGTGGTGCAAGGTCCCCAGACGGATGCGGGTCGCGATCCGGCCAAAGGAGAACCGAGGGAATTGCGTTTGGGCTTGGCTTTGGGAGGGGGGGCCGCTCGTGGTTTTGCCCATGTGGGCGTGATTCAGATTTTGGAAGAGGCTGGCTTGCGCCCGAGTTATGTCACGGGCACATCTGCAGGAAGTCTGGTGGCCGCACTTTATGCGAGTGGCAAAACGCCCGTTGAACTTGTGCGTGTGGCTGAAACCATGCAAGAAGCGGAAATCACCGATTGGATGCTGCCCATCTTGAACCGGGGTGCTTTGCGTGGTGAAGCTTTGGCCAAGTATGTGAACACCCAAGTGGGCGGGCGAACGCTGGAGCAGATGAAAATTCCACTGGGGGTTGTGGCCACCGATTTGGGCAATGGGCAGGCGATGACTTTCCGTCGTGGCAACACCGGGGCTGCTGTTCGCGCTTCCAGCGCTGTGCCCGGTGTGTTTCAGCCCGTGCGTTTTGGCGACAGAGAATATGTGGATGGTGGGCTGGTGTCACCGGTTCCCGTTCGACAGGCGCGAGAACTTGGTGCGAATTTTGTGCTGGCGGTGGATATATCCAGTGATCCTATGGGCAATCCAGCTTCTGACACTTTCCAGATTTTGATGCAGACATTCACGATCATGGGCCAAAGCATCAACACCTGGGCTTTGAAAGAGGCGGATTTTGTGGTTCGGCCTGCGTTGTCAGGCGTTAAGAGTGCTGATTTTGGTGCACGGATGAGGTCTATTGAAGCTGGCCGAGTCGCCATGCGTGAGGCGTTGCCGGCTTTAAAGCAGCGTTTGGCCGCATTTGAAGTCGGTCGATGATCTGATGAACAAGCAGCCCCGGCACTGGCTGTTTCGATGAGGTCTTCATGGGTCCATAAAAAAAGGGCTGATCTTGCGATCAGCCCTCAAGAGGATCTCTGTTTCCGTGAAGAAATTCAAAGAGTTCCAAGGAGACAACTTGCAAAAAGCGGCAGCCCAAAAGCGACACTGCCTGCTGTGAAAAATTACTTTTTCTTGGCAACTTTGGTGGCAGCTGACTGGGTCACAGAAGCCAAGTTGGATTCGGCCATATCGGTGGCTTGCTTGACCGCTTTTTGAACCGATTCAAAAGCGGTGCTGGCAGCCGTGACGGCACCTTTCATCATGGCAACGGCTTGCTCAGAGCCGGCGGGTGCGTTTTGAGCAGCAGTGTCCACCAAAGCGGCAAACTGCTTTTGTGCAACGGCTGTTTGTGATTCAAAGGCTTTGGTGAACTCGCCACTGGTGCCCGAAGCAATGTCGTACAGGTGGCGGCTGTAAGCAGCAGTTTTCTCGGCCAAGGGCTGAAACAGGTTGGCCTGCATGGCCACCAGCTCTTGAGCGTCTTTCACACTCAAGACGGCCTGTGTGTTGTTGGCTGACTCGTCCAAGGCGGCCTTGGCTGCGCTCAGATTCAATTCAACCAGCTTTTCAACGCCTTCAAAGGCTTTGGCGGTCAAACCAAACAGGGTTTCAACGTTGGCTTTGTGCGAGGCGACGATTTGTTCGGGTGTCATCATGAAAGGCTCCAAAAAGATAGTGGTTTCAGGGTAACTGCGCTGAAAATGACCCAAGTCATGAAATTTGTTGCAGTGCAGCATGTTCTCAATTTTAGGGTTTCTGAGGACCAAAGCAAGAGCATGGACCCACTTCTGGCTCAGTTTAGAGTGGGTTATCTAGAATGGTTTTGTTGAAATTCAAACCATGCACGCTTACTACGCTGACCACTTTGTCCTGCCTTTGCCCGAAGGCCACCGTTTTCCAATGCGCAAATACAGCCGCTTGCGCGACCGATTGACGCAAGAGCTGCCCGGCGTGGTCATGCGTGAGGCTCCGGCCGCAAGCGACGGCGAGCTGGCCTTGGTGCACACACCCACCTACATCCAGGGCGTGTCCACTGGTAACCTTGAGGCGGCAATGCAGCGCGAAATTGGTTTCCCGTGGAGCCCAGCCATGGCCGAGCGGGCCCGCCGCTCAGTGGGTGCCACGGTGGCCGCCGCACGCGATGCCCTGGCCCAGGGCGTCGCAGGCAATTTGGCAGGTGGCACGCACCACGCCTACGCGCACAAGGGCGGGGGCTTTTGTGTGTTCAACGACATCGCGGTGGCGTCCCGCCTGATGCAAGCCGAGGCTTGGCGGCACCACCGGCGGTCCTTGAACGTTGCGGTGATTGACCTGGATGTGCACCAGGGGAACGGTACTGCGCATATTTTTGCCCGTGACCCGAGCGTGTTCACGCTCTCATTGCACGGCGAAAAAAACTTCCCGTTTCGCAAGGAGCCCAGCGACCTGGACGTGGGCCTGCCCGACGGCTGCACCGACGAGCCGTATTTGGCCGCCTTGCACCAGGCCTTGCAAACCCTGCAAGACCGGTTTGACCCGCAGCTGGTCATTTTTTTGGCGGGTGCCGACCCACACGAGGGCGATCGGCTCGGAAGGCTCAAGCTCACGCTGGACGGCATGCAAGCGCGCGATCGGGTGGTGATGGACTGGGCCTGGCAGCGCAAGCTGCCGGTGGTCATGTGCATGGGCGGTGGCTATGGCCACGACATCGAGACCACGGTGCAGGTGCAAATGCAGACTTGGGATGTGGCTTTGCAATACTGGCGGCTGTGGCAAGGCTGGCACAATCGACAGCCATGAATTCGCCCGTGACACCTCCCGCCAAACCCCAGGCAGACCCCCGCAGCAGCTACAAGGCGTTTCGCCCGATCAGCACGCGCTGGATGGACAACGACGTTTACGGCCATGTGAACAACGTGGTTTATTACAGCTGGTTTGATACCGCGGTCAACGCCACCCTGATTGAGCAGGGCGTGCTGGACATCCACGCGGGCACCACCATCGGTCTGGTGGTGGAAACCCAGTGTTTTTACTTTGCGCCACTGGCCTTTCCGCAAACGGTTGACGCGGGCATCCGTGTGGCCAAGCTGGGAACGTCCAGCGTGCGTTACGAGGTGGGCTTGTTTGCCCAAGGCGAAGATCTGAGCGCCGCACGGGGTCATTTTGTGCATGTGTACGTGGACCGCGAGACGCGCCGCCCGGTGCCCCTGCCATCCGCACTCAAAGCATTTTTGGAGACATTGACATGAGCATTTCCCCCATCGGACCCCAGGTCAGCACCCGCGTGAAGGACCCGGCCAGCGTGGACGCTGCCATCCTGAGCCGTTTTTCAGCCCGCGCCTATTTGCCCCAAGCGGTGGACCGCAGCGTTTTGCAAGAGGTGCTGAGCATTGCCGCCCGTTCGCCCAGCGGCACCAACACACAGCCCTGGAAGGTCTATGTGCTGCAAGGCGCCAAGCGCGACGAGCTGGTTTCCAAGACATGCGCCGCACATGACGCGATCAGCGCCAACCCTGCCTTGGCTTCTGAATACGCCGAGTCTTACGACTACTACCCCGAAAAATGGGTCAGCCCCTACATTGACCGCCGCCGCGAGTGCGGTTTTGGTTTGTACGGCGTGCTGGGCATAGGCAAGGGTGACAAGGCCTTGATGCAC
>CAITSG010000086.1 GCA_903894995.1 uncultured Burkholderiales bacterium | reverse complement strand
CTCGGGGGCGAGGTTGTTCATGTCCACGTTGTCCAAAAACACGCGGCCCTCGGCAGGCTTGTACAAACCCGACAAAGCCTTGATCAAGGACGTTTTGCCCGAACCCACCGCACCCAAAATGGCCACACGTTCGCCGTTGGAAATGTTCAAGTTCTCCAGCGTCAAGGCGGGCGCTTCGGCGCTGTAGCCAAAGCTCAGCTTCTGCACCTTCAAATTGCCCATGCATTTCTCGGGCACCATGCGGCGCTCGCCGGGCAAGCTGTCGGGCTGCATGGCCATGATGGCATCCAGACCGCGCAGTGCGGTTTGGGATTGTTGCCACTGCACCATGAGGCCCGAGATTTGCGCAATCGGGCTCAAGGCACGGCCGCTGATGATGGTGCAGGCAATCAAGCCGCCCACGGTCAGGCTGCCTTCGTTGATGGCATAAACGCCTGCCGCCATCAAGCCCACATAACTCAGCTGCTGCAGGGTTTGCGTCAGGTTGGTCGAGAAGTTGGTGATGTTCTTGATGGCCAGTTCGTCGCGTCCCAACAAGTGGGTTAGTGCACGCCAACGGTCGAGCATCTTCCATTCCGCACCGGCGGCTTTGACCGACTCGATGCCATCAATGGCCTCGATCAGCAATCCGTTTTTGCGGTTGGACTCTTGCATGTGCAGCTCGGTCAGTTTGGCCAGCTTGGAGCGAAACGCCAGACCGGCCAAAATCGAGATCGGAATGAAGACCAAGGGCACCACCGCCACTGGACCCGCGATCATGGCGATCACCACCACAAACATCAAAGCAAACGGCGCGTCGGCAAAGATGAACAAGGTGGACGAGGTCATGAAGTTGCGCACCATCTCGAAGTGCCGAATTTGCGCCGCAAACGTGCCCACGGTGCGGGGCCGCTGGTCCATGCGAATGGCCAGCGCGTGGCCAAAAAACACACCCGACAGTTCTTCGTCAATGGCTTTGCAGGCGTTTTCGACCAAGCGGTTGCGCACTTGGCGCATCACCAGCTCCAGCACAATGGCCATGAGCACGCCCACCGTGAGCACCCACAGGGTCGAAAACCCTTGTGTGGGCACCACGCGGTCATAGACCTGCATGCTGTAAAACGACGAACCCAGCGCAATGACGTTCACGGTGACCGTGCTCAATGCGCCTTCGGCAAAACTGCGCCAGCGCTTGGCAATGGCGTGGCGAAACCACTGCTTGGCCGAGCGGCGTTTGACTTTGCTGGTGTCTGCCCCCAAGTCGTGAGCGCCCGTGGCGGTGTCTTGGGCACTGGCCAAAGGTTCGTCGGTGCGCAGGACCAGCACGCGGCCTTTGGCCGCATCGGTGGCGCTCAGGTTGACGGCTTTGCCCTCGGCATCGACGCAGGTCAAAGCGCCCGTTGACACCATGCCGCACACCACCAACACCGAGTGCTGGGCCAAATCGTTGCCCACATCGGTCACCCACAGGGCCGGAGCGTCAGAGGGCTTGAGGGGAAAGTCGGCATCAAAAATGTCAGAGGCCGGAAAACGGGCACGCCAAAGCTCAACCGCTTTGTCGGCCAAATCCAGGTCGGCCAGGGGCGCACCGTCCAGGGTTTGCGACATCATGGCAAAACGATGCCAAGGCACAGCGTGCCCTTGCATCGAAGCCAAACGGGTCAGTGACTGAGAAAGAGGGTCGGCCAAATGGCCCGCAGGGTTGTCGTCTGCAGTGGGTGATGAAATCATTGTTTTGCTGTCGTGGACTCGTTGTCCATGGATTCAGGAATCAAGTCACCTGTGGATAAATTCACACGCATGGCCGAGCGCAAATAACCCCATTCGGCATCGGCTTGGGCGTAACGCGATTGCGAGACTTCACGCTGGGCGTTGAGCACATCCACCCAGGTTTTGCGGCCCACCGAATACTGGCGAATTGACGAATCAAACACTTCGGTGGTGGCGGCCACTTGGTCGCGCAAATCTTTCAATTGCATTTGCTGCGATTTCAAATCGGCCAAATCGGCGTTGACGGCCTCCAGTGCATCGCGCTCAGCCGCTTCTTTGGAAGCGCGCAGGCTGTCGAGCTTGGCAAAGCCTTCCTGGATTTGCGCTTGGACAGCAAAGCCCGCGCCGGTTTGGTAATCCAGGGTCACATACACCTGCGACTTGCTGACTGCGCCGCCCGAGTTCTTTTCGGCACGCAGTTTGATTTGTGGCCACAAAGCGCTTTTGCGCGATGCAATGTCGGCGGTCAACACGGCCTCTTCGGCATTGAGGCGGCGCAAAGCGGGGGCGTAGTCCAAGGCTTTTTGGCGAATTAAAAAGTCGTTGGTGCCCGACAGGTCGGGAAAATTGGGCGTTTGAATCTCGGTCACGGGCTTGCCCAAGGCTTGGGTCAAGCTCGATTGAGCGCGTTCGGCCAAGGCGCTCAGTTGGTTGAGTTCGGCGCGGGCCTGGGCCAAGCGGGCGTTGGCCATGGTGCCATCGCTCATGGGGCTGATTTGGCTTTCCACACGGCGGCCAATCAGGGCGGCCAGTCGTTCGTGTTCTAGCACGTTCGATTGCGCCACCAATTGGCGGGTTCTGACGCGGCCCAGATCGGTGAAGGCCGTGATCACACGGCCCATGATTTCTTGTTGGGCCAAAACCACCGAGGCGCTGCTGGAGCGAATGCCGGCTTCGGCCGCTTCGATGTCGGCCGCTGTGCGCCCGCCATTCCAAATTGTTCTTTCCAAACGCATGGTGCTGACGTCACTGCCCGTCGAGTCTTTGCCTGTCTGGGCCTGAAAGCCCGGATAGCGCTGGCGCATTGCGGCGTCCAGGCGGGCATTGGCAGCCTGCATGTCGTTGCGGCGGCTGACAACGGTGGGGTGCGTGGTCGCTGCAATGCGCAGGGCCTCGTCAAAATTCATGGGTGCAGCCGGCGTTTGGGCTTGCGCACAGGCAGCCCCCAGTGTGCTGGCCAGTGCAAACGACAAAGTCGCCAACCGGCGACGCATGATCAAAGGAGAGTTCATAGTGAAAGTCAAGGCCATGAAAGATCGCTAAAACCGAAAAAAGGCACTGGAAGGCGTGAGCATTCCAGTGCCTGTTAACGGTGAATTAAAGGTTTAAATCACCACAAAGTCAGTGCGGTTCAAGTTCGCGTTGGCCGTCACCGTGGCAAACAACACTTGGCTGATCGTTGTGTTGCTGCCGTCAGCGTCGTAGAAAACCTGACCTGTGGCGCGGTTGTAGATCACGAAGTCATCGATCTGAACAGCTGCCGTGCCTGCAACAAAGTTGGCGGCTGCCAAAGTGCTGCCTGGTGTCAGGTTGCCCAGCGCGGTGAACACAGCGCGGCTCAGTGCAATCACTTCACCGTTTTGGTTCACGTTGAAGTCGGTGATCGAATCCACCGTGCCGTCCAAAGCCGAATCAAACACATAGCGGTCTGCACCTGCGCCACCGGTCAGGGTGTCGGCACCTGCACCACCGCTCAAGGTGTCGTTGCCGGCATTGCCCAACAAGGTGTCGGTGCCTGCACCGCCAAACAAAGCGTCATTGCCCGCGTTGCCGGTCAGGCTGTCGTTGCCGGCATTGCCGTTCAAGGCATCTGCCGCTGTGCCGCCGATCAATGTGTCGTTGGCCGTTCCGCCAGCCAGTGTCAGAGCCACAGTTGAATCGGCACTGCCCAAAGTTTGGGGTGTTGTGATCAACGAGGTATCGACAGGCGTGTTGGGGTTGTTCGGCACGTTGGGCGTGACCGCACCAGGACGAACCACGTTCACAAAATCATCCACCGTCAGGGCAATGTTGCCAGTCAGTGCAATGGTCATGTCGGCGTTGGTGTTGCCTGTGCTGTTGATCGACACCAGTGTTTGACCGTTGGCTGTGGTCACCATCACCTGATTGAGCGCTGTGAACACGGTGCTGCCTGCGGCCAGCAAAGTCAAAGGCGTTGCATAAGACGAGAAGTCGATCTTGTCCTGGCTGCGCACAAAGTCGGTGATCAGGTCGCGGGCGTTGGCGGCTGTTCCGCTCTGGCCGGCTGAAAACCTGAACACGTCGTTGCCCGTACCACCGGTCAAGTTGTCCACGCCGTTGCCACCGATCAAGGTGTCTGCACCTGTATCACCGCGCAAGGTGTTGTTGCCGCCGTTGCCCGTCAAGACGTTGTCCAGAATGTTGCCTGTGCCGTTGACGTTGCCGTTTCCGCCCAAGGTCAGGTTTTCAATGTTGGCAAAGTCCAGAATGGTCGTCACGTTGGACAACATCGTGTCGATGCCGCCAGACACTTCTTCTGTATAGAGGTCAGCTGCATCGAAGGTGTAGGTGTCATTACCAAGGCCACCCACCAAGGTGTCAACGCCCGCTCCACCGTTCAGGGTGTCGTTGCCGTTGCCACCGGTGATGACGTTGTTCAATGCGTTGCCTGTGCCAGTGAAGTTGCCTGTTGTAGAGGTGAACTTGAGGTTCTCGATCGCGGCATGACCTGCCAGGCTGTAAGTGGCCAAGGTGGTGTCGATGCGGTCAATGCCTGGCACCAATTCGGGAATCGGCAGCAGGGTCAAGGGGTCGATCGCCACAGCACCCAACACGTCGGTCACCACACCTTCAATGATCACGTCACCCACGCTGTCGATCACATAAACGTCGTTGCCCACACCACCACTCAAGGTGTCGGTGCCAGCGCCGCCTGCCAAGGTGTCGTTGCCCTGACCGCCAGTGACGATGTCGTTGCCAGCGCCGCCCTGGATGTTGGCGTTTTCAGCCACCAGCACCGGGTCACCGGTCACGGGGTCCACACCAATCACTGGATCACCAAACTCGTTGGCAATGTCAAAGCCCACGCTGTTGAGCGTGCTGGCTGCCAAGTCGAGCACCCGCACGCCGTTGAACAAAATGAACGCACCGGTCAAGGGGTCGGTTTGGTACACGTTGATGATGGCTGCGCCGCCCACCAAGGTGTCGTTAAAACGGCTGCCGATCATGATTTCAATGTCAGCCAAGGCATCGCCTGCAATGGCAGCAGCCACGTTGGCCACGCTCATGTTGACGTTCACGCCCACCACAGGGCCGTTGAGCACCAAGACCTGACCATTGCTGGCCGAGTAGTCCACGGTGTCCAAGCCCAAGCCGCCGTCCATGCCGTTGCCCAAGCCTGCCTCGGACGCGTCCATCACAAACAAGTCGTCGCCCAAGCCGCCGGTCATGCCGTCAAGGCCTGCACCGCCGTACATCACGTCGTTGCCCTCGGCACCGTCGATCAAATCGTCGCCACCGCCACCGTACATGGTGTCATTGCCCTCGCCGCCGGCAATGATGTCGGCACCGCTGAGGTCGCCAATTTGAGAAGGTGCGGAGCCGGTGTCGCCAAAAATCAGGTCGTTGCCGGTGCCGCCATCGATGACGTCGGCTTCGGTGCCGCCATAAATCGTGTCGTTGCCGTTGCCGCCAAAGATTTGGTCAATGCCCGAACCACCGTTGAGCGAGTCATCGCCAGCATCGCCCCACAGCAGGTCGTCGCCCTGGATGTCGGTGATGGTGTCGTTGCCGTCTCCGCCGTGCAAGAAGTCGTTGCCTTTGCCGCCTTCGACGGTGTCTTGACCGGCTTTGGCCCACACGGTGTCGTTGCCGCCGCCAGCATTGATTTTGTCGCCCACGCCCGGTGTGGGGTCGTCGTAGCCTGCAATCACTTCACTGGCGTTGCCTGTGCCGTTGGCGTTGAGCACGCCGCGCGAATCGAGGTAGTCGCCAGGGTTGCCATGGAAAGTCCATGAGCCATCGGCATTTTTGACCCAGCCCGCAGTGCTGACTTTGACGGTGTTGCCGTTGATGTCAATGGCATTGACACGGTTGGCGGCAGAGGCCAAGTCGAGTGCAAAGTTGAACACGCGCTGTGTGGGGTTCTCCAGGAACACGGTGCTGTCAGGGACCGAGAAGATGTCGGTGTACAGGTTCTCGGTGCCTGTGTTGCGCATCACGATGTCAGAGAACAGCTGGGCTTCGATTTCGGCCAGCATGTTGGTGCCGCCCAAACGGTTCAAGTAATAGAAGCGGTCGGCGTTTTGCAGCTTGACCATTTGCATGGCAAAGATGAAGTCAAACGTGCTGCCCAGCATGCCGCCAGGGACTGCGGTTTCGGCCAAACCACCCAACCAGAAGTCAATGGCGTTGTAGCCTTGGTCGTTGCTCATGAACGCACCATCCAAGATGGCCGCATTGGCGGCTGCACGCAAGGCTGTGGCGTAGGTAGCGCTGTCGCTGGTTTGCAACCCATTCCAGTAAGAGACACTGGTGTTTCCACCAAACGTTGTCAACACTGCATCGCGTGAATAAGCCATCACAAAGTTGACCAAGGTCTCTTTGTGCATCAGGTTGTCGTTGAATTCAGACCAGTTGGTGTAGGGCTTGAGGTTGGCCACACCCGCAGCAAAGAGCTCAGCACGCACGCCGTTCAAAGACAGCATGCCGCTGTCGCGACCGCGCACAATGTTCAAGGTGGCCAAGTCCAAAGGCAGACCCACCAAGTTGTTGCGCAGTGCATCGGTCACCCAGATGTCAATGCCGTTGCCCACTTGCTGTGAACCGCCCAAAGCGAATTCACCGGCTGTGGTGCTGCTGTAAGCCATGGGGTTCAAGAAGGCTTCGATCAGGCCCAGGTCACCGGTCAAGCCGGCTTTGACGGCGGTCATGCCTGTCGTGGCGCTGGTGGCCGAGTCGGTCGAGGCGGCGACGCTGTTCAGATCCAACACCAGCTCTTTGCTGGAATTGACGCCAATGACTTTGAAGCTGCCATTGAGTTTGTCGGCGGTCAGGCCACCCAAGGAGGCGGTGATGCCCGACAAATCCACATAGTTGCCAATGCGCAAGTTGTGAGCCACATCCAAAGTCAGGGTCAAGGACTCTGATCCTGCAGTCACCGACAAGGCGGAGCCGTTGGCCACAGCGTCGGGAAGGGCTTTGCCATTGGCGTCAAACCTTTGCATCCCCACCGTGTCGGTCAGCATGGAGTGGCCAAAACGGTAAACCGCGTGGGCAAATTCGGCGCTGATGGCGGGGTTGATCGTGACGTCGTAGCCTGCAAAACCGGTAATGTTGGGGCTCAGCTTGCGTGTGAATTCGCCAAACACCAAGTGTTGGTATTCCATTTCGGTGACCAGCTTGGCCGCCTGGAACAGCATTTCGCCGGTCCAGAGGTTGCCATGCGCGTCGGCCATCATGTTGTTGGCTGCAGGCGTCAAGAAGGCCTTGATTTGTTCCAACACGCGGGTGTGTTCAGCATGGAACACGTCGTGAATGGCGGTCAAGCCAATGTTTTCGTTGCTGCGGCCGTCGCCTGCCACAAAGTGCCTGTCGAGCAATTCGTTGTCAAAGGTGTTGGCTTGGTTGGCGGTTTCACCGTTGTCAATGACGCCGTTGCCGTTCAGGTCGCCATTGACCACCGAGTCGCTGTCGGCTGCCAAAGCCACACCACGGGAATTGACCGGGCCTGCTGTGTGGGCAATGTCGTCCAGGAAGGAGTGACCGATGGTTTGCAGACGCAGGT
Organism: uncultured Burkholderiales bacterium; assembly: GCA_903894995.1. Taxonomy (GTDB): domain Bacteria; phylum Pseudomonadota; class Gammaproteobacteria; order Burkholderiales; family Burkholderiaceae_C; genus Limnohabitans_A. Next base: position 2,460 of record CAITSG010000086.1, on the reverse strand, counting down.
TGGACAAAACCGCTGTGTTGTCCACGTTGCCGGCGGCGTTCCAAATGGTCTGGTTGACCGTCAAGTCGCTGTTTTGCACATAGAAAACCGCGCCAGTGGTCAGGTCGCGTGCAACCAACCAAGCTTGACCGTTGACCAAGAAGCCGGCACCACCGGGCAAGTTGGTCAAGAAACGCACTTCTGGAATGTCCAGAACGTCCAAGTCTTTCAAGGTGATGCCAATCAGTTTGGCGTTGGCCTTGATGTCGGCCCAAGTGGCCATACCGCCGTCAGCACCACTGGTCAAATTGCCAGTGATCAGGCCGTTGGCATCGTATTCACGCAAAAACACGGTGTGGCTGGGACTGGAACCATAAGACTGGCTCAAGTCGATGTAAGGCGACACTGTGTTGATGCTTTGGTTGCCTGGGGCGGTGAGGACCAGTTTGCCTGCGTCTTCAGTGGCGGTGATGCCGGTCAGGCCTTTTTGGGCTTCAATGGCCGTGACCACAGCGGTCAAGCTCTGGTTGGCCGCAATGTTGATGGCCACGTTGTTCAGCATCAACACGCCGCCAGCGCCCGAGTTGGTCATCACGGTGCCAGTGACGGTGGGAGCGGCTGTGTCGGTTAACGAGTTGGTCAGGCCCAAAGAGGTGATCAGGCTGTCAGTGCTGACGGCGCCAATGCCCACTTGAACGATGTTGGTACGCGATGCGTACATGAAGTTGATGGGGCTGCCAGCGACGTACAAGGGATCGTTGGGAAGCAGGGGAACCATCACTGCGCCGTTGGCACCCTTGTGGACCAAGTCCAGGCCGTGGTCAAAAAACTGACCAAACATGGCGGTGAAGACGCTGGTGGGCAGTGGGTTGACGTTGCCTGTGAAGGGGTTCAAACGGCCTTGGGGCGTGAGGGCTGGGTTGTCCAAAATGGCCAGCTTTTGCTCGCCGGTGGTCACATAACCAATGGCGGCCATGGCTTCAGGGCTTTGGTCAACCACGATGTTGCTGATCACGCGGGGTGAGGTGTCTACCACGCTGGTCTGTGTGTACAGGTTGCCATTGGCAACGCCTGTGACCACTGGGGCCGTGCTGGCGGGTGTTGCAGGGATCACCAAGGAGCCTGCGGCCGGACCCGAACTCGAAACGGGGGTGATGGAAGGCGGTGTCAACTGGCTGGGCGCAGTTGCAGGGGCTGCGTTGGTGCCTGTGGTGTTGGTCAGGCGAACAAAGGGTTGATCAACCGCGCCCCAGGTGGGGTTGAGCACGTTGTTGCCAATGCCATTCACATCGCGAATACCTGTGGGGTCGAGCACGGTGCCAAGGGGCGCATTGCGGGGGTCGTTGCCAGGCAGGGTCAGCTGGGCAAAGAGAAAGTCAATGTCGGTTTGATTGAGTTGCATGATCCGTGTGTGTAAGGTTGGGTTGACGGTTCGTACATCATATGAGAAATTCACAAAAATCAAATTAATTTTCAGTTTTGATAGAATATTTTTGCAATAACCGCAAAAAAGTTACATTGAGTAACTTTCTTTTTTATTGATTTGACCGGGTTTTCACCAATTTATTGGCAATTTTTCTGACTTATGCACTATTTAGGAGCAATAGCCTGAGTGTTTTGATCGGTTTTTTTCATGAGCGATGAACCGATGCACCTCACTGGCCAATGGGGTGCAACGTCAGGTTCTGCCTAATGAGACGCGCAGGCGTGTTTGGGCAAAGCTTTTTTGTCTTTTGTGCAGTGAATCTATCGTGTTCAAGACCGAGGTGGCGCACGAGGGTGTCGTAAAATAAATCTGACACTTTTTGTATTTTGTCCCGCATCTCACTCTCACCCTCATGACCGAACCTCACCAGCCCACACCTTCACGCTGGTACTTGGCCAGCACCAAACCCCGCCTCGAAAAGGTTGCCCTCTATAACCTGCAAGAACAGGCGTTTGAGGTTTACCTGCCGCTGTACAAGCAGTACAAAAAAACCGCCAACGGCCCGGTTGAGCTGTTCGAGCCCATGTTTCCCCGGTACATCTTTTTCAGGCCCCAAAGCCAGAACCAAAGCATTTCGGTCGTGCGCAGCACCAAGGGCATCCACAACCTGGTGCGCTTTGGCTTCGAGCCCGCCTCACTCGACGACGAACTGCTCGAACGCATCCGCCAGGTCGAACACCTGCGCAACAACGCCAGCCTGCTCGAAATCAGCCAACTCAAAGCCGGCCAAACCGTGCTCTTCAAACACAGCGCCCTGAGCGGCCTCGAAGGCATCGTGCAAAAAGTGTCCAGCAAACGCGTCGCCGTGCTCCTGCAAATCATGGGCCACCCCACCTTGGTCCAGGTAGACCACCACCAGGTCGAACTGAGCACCTGACCCCTGTAGGAGCGACGCCCCCGTCGCGATAACCCCCGCAGACCACCACCCATCGCCCCGAGGCGGGGCTCCCACAAAGTGCAAGGCATCCCCCTGTAGGAGCGACGCCCCCGTCGCG
>CAITSG010000085.1 GCA_903894995.1 uncultured Burkholderiales bacterium | reverse complement strand
CTTTGAAGTGCAAAAGGCCATCATGCTCACAGGCCACATCGTCGACGGCCTGACGACACAGATCGCCCCGCATGTCTGGAACAAGCTGAGCGATGCCGAAAAGAAAATCTTCACCGATGTGACCCAGGAAGCCGCTGTGCGTGCATCGGCCAAAGTCAAGACCCGCGAAGCCGAGTTGGTGGACGAGTTCAAGAAAAAAGGCCTGCAAGTGGTGCAGGTGGACCGCAAGTCTTTTCAAGATGCTGTCCTGAAAAACAAGCCCTTGACCGGCATGGGTTTCACACAGTCTGACTTCGACAAGATCCAGGCGGCCAAATAAGGCCACCTGACTGTTGATAGATTGCGCATGCTCGGAAGTATCTTGCACATCTGTCATCCCGGACTCGATCCGGGATCCAGTGCATGCCTGATGCTTTGGGCTGCCCTGACAGGCCGAACTCTGTGAGTTCGGCCTGAGCCACCGGCTGATTTTCGACCCCAAGGATTCCCCATGAGCAACCTCCCCGACCTCGACGCCATGCCCAAAGTCATGGGCGACGATGGCCAGTTTCACGCGACCGATGACGAAGTCGATCTCTCGGGCACGCCTGTCGAAGCCTGGGTGGCCTTGGCCTTCTTCTGGGCCTTGGGGCTCACGGTTTTTTACCAATTTTTCACGCGCTATGTGCTGAACAACTCGGCCTCGTGGACCGAAGAGATTGCGCGCTATTTGCTCATTGCCACCGTCTTCACGGGGGCCACGATGGGTGTGGCCAAAAACAACCACATCCAGGTGGACTTCTTCTTTCGCTTCATGCCCGACTGGATGGGTCGCGCCATGGGCACTGTGGTCGATGTGGTGCGCATCGCCTTCTTTGCGACCGCCACATTCCTCACCGGCCAGATGATGGAAAAACTGGGCAGCTACAAGATGACCATCATCGACTTGCCGATGAACCTGGTTTATGGCGTGGTGATGGCCGGTTTTGCGGCCATGTGCTTGCGCGCCATTTGGGTGGCCAAGGTGCATTGGCAACGCGGCTACACCGTGCTGCAACGCCCCGAATCCGAAATGACCGACCGCTGAAACCACCCCTCCTGAAAGTTTTCCCATGCTGAAAATCATTTTTCTCTTTCTCATGAGTGGCGGTATCCCGGTGGCGATTGCCATGGCGGGTGCGTCTTTGATTTACATCTTTTTCACCCAAAGCTCGCCCCCCTTTGTGGTGATCCACCGCATGGTCTCGGGCATCGACAGCTTTCCGCTGCTGGCCGTGCCCTTCTTCATCCTGGCCGGTAACCTGATGAACAACGCGGGCATCACCAACCGCATCTACAACTACGCGCTGGCCTTGGTGGGCTGGCTCAAGGGCGGTTTGGGTCACGTCAACGTGGTGGGTTCGGTGGTGTTTGCGGGCATGAGCGGCACGGCCATTGCCGACGCAGCAGGCTTGGGCACCATCGAGATCAAGGCCATGAAAGACCATGGCTACAGCACCGAATTTGCGGTGGGCGTCACGGCGGCTTCGGCCACGTTGGGCCCCATCATTCCGCCCAGCTTGCCCTTTGTGATCTACGGCATGATGGCCAACGTCTCGGTGGGGGCGCTGTTCCTCGCGGGCATCTTGCCCGGCATCTTGATGGCGCTGCTGATGATGCTGACGGTGGCCTATTTCGCGCACAAAAACGGATGGGGCGCCGATGTGAAATTCGAGTGGCCCAAGGTCATCAAGGCCCT
>CAITSG010000084.1 GCA_903894995.1 uncultured Burkholderiales bacterium | reverse complement strand
CGGTAACAGCACCTTCGCCTATGACTTCGCCAAGTTCTGGCGGCGCGTGGAGCGTGTCACCGCCCACCTGCAGTCCACCTGGGGCGTGCAGCCGGGTGACCGCGTGGCTTGGTTGGGCTTCAACCACGAGTTGCAACTGGTCACGCTGGTGGCCTGCGCCCGTTTGGGCGCGGTGTTTGTGCCGCTCAACTTTCGCCTGGCCGTGCCCGAGCTGCAGCAGGTCATGCAAGACGCCCAGCCGCGCCTGCTGGTGCACGACACCCACCATGCCGCCACGGCTCAGGCGCTGCAAGGCGCAGACCTGCAGCACACGCACCACGACAGCCTGATTGCCACCGCCTCGCCTCGCGCTTTGCCACTGCCCGCCGTGAACGGCGATATGCCGCTGCTGCTGGTCTACACATCAGGCACCACGGGGGTGCCCAAGGGCGCGGTGCACACACAAGCCGCGCTGCTGGCCAATGCCCGCGCCAGTGCCTGGGCGCACGGTTTTGTCCCGGGCGACAAGGTGCTGTCCACGCTGCCCATGTTCCATGTGGGTGGCCTGTGCATCCAGACCCTGCCCGCGCTGCTGGCGGGGGTCGAGGTGGTCTTGCATCCGCGCTTTGACCCATCGGCTTGGTTGGACGAGATGACCACCAGCCGCCCCACGCTGTCGCTGCTGGTGCCCGCCACCATGCGCGCCGTGTTTGAACACCCGCGTTGGGCTGACACCTCGCTGGCTTGCCTGCGCGGCATCATGACCGGCTCGTCCACCGTGCCTGTGGCTTACCTAGAAACGCTGCACGCACGCGGTGTGCCCGTGGGTCAGGTCTATGGCACCACCGAAACCGGCCCCGTGTCCATCGTGTTGCGTTTGCCCGAGGCCATGGCCCGCGTGGGCGCTTCGGGCTGGCCGCAGCCTGAAGCGCAAGTCAAACTGATCGACGTTCAAGGTCGGGAAGTCGGACTCGGTGAAACGGGTGAAGTCTGTATCCGCGCCGCCAACCTGATGCGCGGCTACTGGCGTGCCGACAGCGAGCCAAACGCGGGTCTGCAGGACGGTTGGTTCCACTCCGGCGATCTGGGCCAGCGCGCCGAAGACGGCTGCATCACCATCGTGGGCCGCAGCAAAGACATGATCATCTCGGGCGGTGAAAACATCTACCCGGCCGAAATCGAAAACCAGCTGGTGACCTTGCTGGGTGTGGCCGAAAGCGCCGTGGTCGGCGTGGCCGATGTGCGCTGGGGCGAAGTGCCGGTGGCAGTACTGGTGCGTAGTGACGATGCGGCAGGGCAGTGCTTGACTTCCGAGGCGGTGATGCAGCACCTGCAAAGCCGCATAGCCCGCTTCAAACTGCCGCGCCGCGTGGTGTTCATGGCGAGCCTGCCCAAGAGTGCTTTGGGCAAAGTGCAAAAGCCCGCCTTGTTGGCTCTTTTGACCGGGACAAACCCTTAAAAACGCCTTCTTTCTTCGCCCGCGTGACATGGTTTTGGGGTCTGCATGGCATCATCAATTGATTGTTCAAATAGGAGGCCTTCATGGTTCAACTGTCCCGTCATTTCACCCGTCGCCCAGTCCTGGGCATGGCTGCCGCTATTCTGTTATCGACCACGTCCGCCACCTGGGCGCAAACCGCCTGGCCCAACAAGCCGGTCAAAATCGTCGTGCCCTTCGCAGCTGGTGGCACCACCGACATCCTGGCACGCGCCATCGCCCCTGACTTGAGCAAAGCCTTTGGCCAGCAGTTCATCATCGAAAACAAGGGCGGTGCGGGGGGCAACCTCGGTGCTGAAATCGTGTCCAAATCGGCGGGCGACGGCTATACCCTGCTCATGGGCACGGTGGGGACACACGGCATCAACCGCGCCCTGTATGCCAAACTGCCTTATGACCCCTTCAAAGATTTTGCCCCGATCACCTTGGTGGCGGGCGTACCCAACGTGATGGTCATCAACGCCGAAAAAGCGGCGGCCAACAAGATCAACACCGTCAACGACTTCATCAAGTACGCCAAAGCCAACCCGGGCAAGCTGAACATGGCCTCCAGCGGCAATGGCACTTCCATCCATTTGGCCGGTGAATTGTTCAAGTCCCAGACCGGCACTTTCATGGCGCATATCCCTTATCGCGGCTCTGCACCTGCATTGCTGGATTTGTCGGGCGGCAACATGGACGTGATGTTTGACAACCTGCCCTCTGCCATTCCGCTGATCAAAGGGGGCAAGCTCAAAGCCTTGGCGGTGACCAGCAGCCAGCGCTCTGCGGCCATGCCTGAACTGCCGACGGTGGAAGAGGCCGCCGGACTCAAAGGGTTTGAGGCCAGCAGCTGGTTCGGTTTGTTGGCCCCTGCCGGGACGCCTGCCGATGTGGTCAGCCGTATTCAGCAAGAGGTTGCAAAATCGTTGGCGAGCCCCGCCCTGAAAGAGCGCTTGGCGACGCTGGGTGCGATCCCCAGCGGCAACACGCCCGCGCAATTTGCCGAGCACATTGACCGCGAACACAAGAAGTGGGCCGAAGTTGTTAAAAACTCAGGTGCCAAGGTCGACTGATGGCCTGGTTTGACGGCTTCGAGCGGCAAACGCTCACCGTAGCGGGTCTGCCCGTGTGCTTGAGGCGATCGGCCGATTGGTCGGGGCAAGCGCACCTGCCCGTGCTGGTCTTGCTGCACGGCTTTCCGCAAACCCATGTCATGTGGCACCGCGTCGCGCAAAACTTGCGCGGTCGTTACCGCCTGGTGATGCCTGACCTGCGGGGCTACGGCGATTCGTCGCACGCCGTGGGCGACGCCGAGCACGCGCACTACAGCAAACGCGCCATGGCGCAAGAAGTGGTGGGTCTTCTCGACGCGCTGGGCGTGGGTGACTTCTTTTTGTGTGGTCATGACCGGGGTGGTCGCGTGGCGCATCGCTTGGCTTTGGACCATGCCGCCCGCGTCAAAAAGTTGTGCGTGATCGACATCGCGCCCACCTTTGACATGTACAGCGGTCTTTGGGGCAAAACACCTGAAGTGTCAGGCCCGGTGGCCGACCCATACTTCGCCTTTGCGCAGGCCTACTACCACTGGTTCCACCTGACGCAGCCCGCGCCCCTTCCTGAATTCATGATCGGCGGCAACCCCAAGGCCTATCTGCATGCCAAGCTCGGCGGCTGGGGTAGTCAGGGCTTGGGCTACATCGAGGTCGAGGCTCTGGCCGAATACGAGCGCGCCTTTTGCAACCCTGCGCTCAATGACAAGGGCTGGTCCGCCGCCATTCACAGCGCTGCAGAAGATTACCGCGCCAGCGCGGGCATCGATCTGCAGCACGACCGCGAGGGCCGAGAGCGCGGTGACAAAATCGCTTGCGATACCTTGGTCTTGTGGGGCAGTCGGGGCGTGGTCAACCGCATGTTCAAACCGGTTGAGCTGTGGCAGGCGCAATGCGCGGGCCATGTGGCCGGTCAGGTCATGCCTTCTGGCCACTTCATTCCCGAAGAATTACCCGAGGCCACCAGCGAGGCCATGGCGAAGTGGATGGTTTGAGTCTGGTGGTTTGTGACGGCCTCAGGCCCCGCAGCACTTCTTGTACTTTTTCCCGCTGCCGCAGCTGCAAGCATCGTTGCGCCCGGGCGTGGCTTCCTTGATGACTTGGGCTACACGCGGGCCGATGTTGCGCCAGATCTCGCGCAGGTCATACACCGCCCACAGCGCCTCGCCATAGGCGTTCAGGCGGTTTTCGCTCACGCTGGGTGGGCCATCTTCAGACAGTGCCGACAGGGTGGGCACATCGGTGTCGTCTTCGGTCAAGACCACGACCGCTTCAAGCGACAGGTCGTACCACTTGGCCGCGTCTTTGTCCTTGGGGGTAGCCCATTCGTCTGGCCAGTTTTCCACCGCGAACATGAAGCCCAAGGCCCAAACCTGCGCAAAGGATGGAATCTCGCTGTCTTCGATTTCTTCACGCTCTTCGGGTGGCAGCGACGCGATCGCACCGCGCACATCCATCACTTCGGGTGAGTAAGCCTTGTCGTCGTCCAGCGCTTCCACCGGGGTGTCCAGGGCCAGCTTGATTTCGTCAAAACGGCGCTGCCATAAAGCCATGAACTGCTGGCGCTGGGCGTCGTCGGCAAAGCTGCCGCCATCCTCTCCCTCATCAACGCCCAGCAACATTGGGAGCCACTCGCTGTCGGGAATGGCGCGGCGGCAGCACACCAGCGCGGCCATGAAGCCCTCGCAAAACTCCCACTGCGGCGTTTCTTCAAAGCGCTCACGCAGGTCGTCCAGGATGTTGTCCAGGGTGTCAAAGTCTTCGGCTTCCAAGCCAGCTGTCATGTTCATGCGGTGTTCCTGTGATCAGGCGGGGATTGTAGGGCGGTGGCTTGAGCCCTCGTTACCGTTGGTTGACCAAGTGTCCGTTGACGTATTTGTGCAGCAAGCTGGCCGCCAGCGTTTGGTAGGGGATGCCCTCTTCCACCGCCCGCGCTTGCAGGCTTTTCAGGTCGCGGCTTGAAATGCGGATGTTCAGCCGTTGATCTTTTTTCAGTGTCGCTTCGGCAGTGTCTTTATGTGCTTTGCGGCGCGTGTTCGCATCACCAACGGACTTGAGGGTGCCCGCCTCCAGTGCTTGCAAAATGTCCAATTCTTCGTCGTCATAAATCGGCTTTTGGGTCATGACTGGCTCCGGTATTGTTTGGTGGCCTTGCGGCTGGGAATGATGGTTTTGAGAAAAATCTCGGTGTCTGATTCAACAAAAGGGACGGCGTAGACATAGCCATCGACCTCCACCATGGAAATCATTTGTCCGGGATATTTGTCCTGGTTGGGGTGGAAAACCACTTCTAACTCGTTGCCAAGGCTGATTTCAAAAACAATGCGCTCAAAAGAAATGCCTCGTTCTTTGAGCAGCAACTGATTTTTTTCAAAATTCCAGTTATAGATTTTGTGGTCAGACATGTGTGCATTTTATGCACACATGCGAACTTGAGTCAAACCACCCTTGTTGGTGGGCATTCATCCACCGGGTTCAGCGCCACACCGCAGCGCTCCAGGCGTTTTTTCATGCACAGCACCTGCGAGTCCTTGCTGTGCAAGGCGGCGGTATGCTGCACAGCCAAGTCGATGAATTTTTGATCATCGGCATCTTTGCAGGTGTAGGGGGCTTTGGGCGCGTCGGGCTGCAGCTGTGCGTATTGATCAAAGTGGCCGAGCACGGCGCTGGCGGGCAGCTCGCGGTGCGTCAGGCGTTTGGCGATTTGCGGGTAGGCCAGCACGCGGGCCAGCTCTTCGCGCATGGCGGCGGTGGCCAGCCACTGCGTGCTGCCGCTCTCCAGGCTGTTGCGCAGTGCTTCGGCCTTGGGTTCGTCAAACACCCACAGGTCGAGCACGACGTTGGTGTCCAGTACGCGCCGTACCGGAACTTGCGCATCCGGGGTTGCGCTCATGGCGCTGGCGTTTCGTCAGCCCCCGGTGTGTCGGCGCCGGGGGAGGCATTGCGCTTCAAGCTGCCTTTGACCATGTCAAAGCGGAACAGGCGGCATTCGATGGGGCCGTTCCACATGGGCACGCGGCGCGATTCTTTGAGGCGCATTTTGCTGGGCAGCTTCAGGTCGGGCGTGAGCATCCAGGCGCTCCAGCCGCTGTAGTTTTTCTTCCAGTGGCTGGCCAGTTGGGCAAAGAAGTCGACGCTGTCGTCGCCGTCTTGGGTTTGGGCGGTTTCGCGG
>CAITSG010000083.1 GCA_903894995.1 uncultured Burkholderiales bacterium | reverse complement strand
CACAAGCCGCTTTGGTTCAGCCAGCTTTCGAAAAGTCGATGTCTTATGGCCGTCACTTGGCTGAAATCACCCAGAGCACCGGTGGCGAGTTCACCAAAGCCGTCGAAAGCAAAATGGCCGAGTCCGAGCAAGCCGTCAAAACCTTGGTCGAAAACAGCCTGAAAAACGCACCTGCCGGTTCTGATGCTGCTGTGGCCGTGTTCAAAACCGCTTTTGAAGCCAGCCAAACAGCTGCCGAAACCCTGAAAAAAGTGGCCAAGCAAGCCGCTGACAGCGCCGAAAGCAACATGAAAGCCGCCACCGACCAAGCCGAAGCTTCGGTGAAAGCCGCCATGAGCAAGGCCAAAGCCAAGGCCTGAGCTTTGACTGTTTGAGTCAGGCGTGTTGTGCCTGTTTCCTACAATGAGGGTGCCTTTGGGCACCCTTTTTTGATTGGACCTTCGCCATGCCACAAGCCTTTGACATTCCTTCAGCCCCTGTCCTTCACATCGAAGGCGGTGTGGCCACCATCACCCTGAACCGCCCGGCCCAGCGCAACCGACTGGAAAACGGTGACCTCAAAACCTTGTTGGCGCACATCGATGCCGTGAACCAAGCCGCCGATGTGCGTGTTTTGGTCTTGACGGCCAACACCACGGGTCAGCCCAGGCCGGTGTTTTGTGCCGGGTACGACATTGGCGGGTTTGACGAGCCTGGGCATGGGGCCACTTTTTTTGAGGAAATTCCCGATGCGCTGGCCGCCATGCGCCCCGTGACCATTTGTGCCCTCAATGGCAGCGTGTATGGCGGTGCCACCGACGTGGTGTTGGCCTGCGATTTGCGAATTGGTTTGCAAGGCATCGAATGGCGCATGCCCGCCACCGCGTTGGGTCTGCATTACTACCCCAGTGGACTGCGGCGCTATGTCCACCGTTTTGGTTTGGCCGGGGCCAAACGTGCGTTTTTGACAGCCCGCCCGTTCACCGACCGGCAACTTGATGCCATGGGTTTGTTCGAGGCGCTGGAGCCTGCCGACCAGTGGGGCAGCGCCTTGCAGGCCTTGGTCAAGGATATCTTGGCCTTGGCTCCCTTGGCTTTGCAGGAAACCAAAAAATCACTCCTTGAGATTGAAACCGGTCAGGCCGATGAAGCCCGTTTGCGTGAACGCGAGCACCAGGCCAGCCAGAGCGAGGACTTCAAAGAAGGCCGCGCCGCGTTTGCGCAGCGACGCACGCCGGTTTTTGTAGGCCGCTGAGGCTGGCGGCAGACCCGCCTGACACAAAGGCGGGGCGCAGCCTCCCTCAAAACCATACAGCCTGTATTCAGTTGGTGACGACAGCCTGAGCTTTGCCGGATGACCACGCGGTGCCCATGGACGCGGTCATGACCAGTGCAATGGCCAGGCCTTGCAGCACCGTCAGCTGTTCGGCCAGCACCAGCCAGCCTGCCAGTGCGCCCACAGCCGGCTCCAGACTGAGCAAGATGCTGAAGGTGTTTTTGGGCAGGTGGTTGAGCGAGAACATCTCCAGCGCATAAGGAATCGCGCTGGAGAGCAAGGCCACAGCCAGCCCGGCCATCAGCCATTGCGGATGGAGCAAGGCAGTGCCTGCATGCCACACACCAATCGGGGCCACCACCAGTGCAGCGGCCAGCATGCCCATGGGCGTGGCCATGGCCCCGTAACGCAAGGCCACGCGCTGACCAAACACGATGTACAGCGCCCAGCAAATGCCCGCCGTGAAGGCGAAGAACATGCCCATCGGGTCGAGCGCCGTGGCCGCATTGGCCCCCGGAAAGGGCAGCAGCAAAGCCAGGCCCACCACCGCCAAGGTGACCCACAGCCAGTCGCTGGCTTTTTTGGAGGTCCAGACGGCCACGGCCAGCGGCCCGGTGAACTCGATGGCGATCGCCACGCCAAAGGGGATGGTCTTGATCGCGCTGTAGAACAGCAGGTTCATCACGCCCAGCGTGATGCCGTACAGGCCCAGCGGCAGGGCATCGGCCCAGACCCACTTTCTGCGCCAGGGCCTGAACACGGCCATGAGCATGAGCATGGCAAACACGATGCGGTAAGCGGTGGTGCCCTCGGCCCCCAGCGCAGGAAACAGGCTTTTGGCGAACGAGGTGCCCACCGCCAAGGACACCAGACTGCCCAACAAGGCCAGCATGGCCCACAAACGAAGATTCAAACAAGGCCTCTTGATTCAGCGTTTAAAACGATGGGCTGGCCGTGCGGCGTGCGCTCGGCGGCGTCGGCCCAGGCGTGTTCCAAATCATGGATTTCATCGGGTGTGCCCAGTTGGCGATCAATGACCAACTGCTCCAGCGCGTTGAGCCAGTGCGTGTAGTACAGGCTGCCGTCGTCGGCTTCGCCGCGCGTTTGGCCGTCACGGATTTCGCGGGTGAGGGCGGTGGCCCATTCGGGCCAGGTGAAAACCCCTTTGGCGTGCAACTGCAAGGTCATGGCAAAGGCGTGGGCCTGCCAGGGTTCTTCAAACACCGCGCCGTTGTTGGCGGTGGCGGGCATGGGAAAGCCGTCGCCACAGGCGCGGGCCAGGTCGTTCAGGTCTTGGATGGCGGTGTTCATGGGGCAGCCACCGGCTCCAAATAAGAATCCCAGGCGTCCACGCTCACTTGGTGCCCGGCTTCGGCTTGGGGGCCCCACAGTTCGGTGCCGTCAAACACCACGGTATACAGGTGCTCGGCCGTGCCGTCAAAGGGCGGCAGCATTTTGTTGACATGCTGGTCGGGCAAAACGTGGCTGCCGTGGTGCAGCACCACCGTGCCGATGTGGCCACGCACATAACGGGGCAAGCGGGTGTGGCCTTGCGGGTTCAGGTTCAGGGCGCGCACGCGTTGGCCCACGGCAAAGCGCGGCGCTTTCGTGCTGGGCCGGTCGGCCGGGCTGCCTTTGGCCAGCGCCGCGTCCACTTCAAAGGCTTTGAGCACCCGCACACCAGCCACAGGGGGCGTGATGGGCTGGCCTTGGGCCAATTCCTCGGCGGTAATCAGGCCGCGCTCGATCAGCAGGTTTTGCAGGGCCTTGGTCCAGATGGCGTAGTAAGGGCCTTGCACGTAGTCCAGTGGGGGCAAAGATTCGCGGGCCGAGCGGGCCAGGTCGATGTTCCACAGACCGCTGGCGCCCATGGCCACCGTCACACCCAAGGCGCGGCGCTCCCATTCGCCATGAAACAGGGGCTCGTTGGCTTCGATCTGAACCGGGCCGTAACCTTGCAGGCCGCCCATGTCGTGCAGGCCGTTCATGGGGCCACCTCTGAACTCGCTTGTGGGTTCAGAGCCAAGCCCGTACCGATCATCGCGTCGCGGGTGACCAGGGTGGCCAGTTGTTCTTGGCTCCAGCCCTCGGTGCCTGCGGGGCGCTCGGGCAATACCAAGTAGCGCACTTCGGCGGTGGAGTCCCAGACGCGGATGTTTTGGCCCGGCGGCAGGGTGACGCCAAAGTCGGCCAGCACCGCACGCGGCTCGATCACGGCGCGCGAGCGGTAAGCGGCGCTTTTGTACCAAACCGGGGGCAGGCCCAGCACGGGCCAGGGGTAGCAGCTGCACAGGGTGCAGACCACCATGTTGTGCGTGTCGGGGGTGTTGGGCACGGCCACCATGTGTTCGCCTTGGCGACCGGTGTAGTCCATCGAGGCGATGGCGGCGGTGGCGTCTTGCAGCAACCAGTCTCTGAAAGTGGGGTCGGCCCAGGCGCGGGCCACGACTTTGGCCCCGTTGTGCGGCCCGACATGCACCTCGTAGGTTTCGATGATCCGGTCCACGGAGGCGGGGTCCAAGTAGCCTTTTTGCGTGAGCAGAGTTTCCAGAGCACGCACCCGCAGGTCCATTTCTCCCAAAGTGCTGTGCTCGTGATCGTGGTCGTGGTCATGCCCGTGGAGGGCGTGGTGGTCGGATTCGGGGTGCATGGCGTCTCCTGAAGGGCTGTTCAAGGCCTGCTCAATCAGGTCCTGGACAAGGTGAGGGGGGCGGTTTTGGCCCCTTGACCGTTACAGTCAAGGGCTTTCAAAGGGCATCATAGCGCCGCATACAATGGCGGCTTCGTTCGCGTGGCGCAGTCATTGCACCCCGTACTGCCCCGATTTTTCCCTTTTGTGGAGTTTTCATGTTCATTTCTTCCGCTTTTGCCCAAACCGCACCCGCAGCCGCTGCTGGTGGCGACATGCAGTCCACCTTGATGAGCGTGCTGCCTTTGCTGCTGATGTTCGCGGTGCTGTATTTCGTCATGATCCGCCCCCAAATGAAAAAGCAAAAAGAGCACCGCGCCATGATTGACGCATTGGCCAAGGGAGACGAAGTCGTCACCGCTGGTGGTTTGCTCGGCAAAGTCAGCAAAATTGGCGATGCCTACATTGGCGTGGAGTTGGCCACAGGGGTGGAAGTTCAGCTGCAGCGCAGCGCGGTGGTGCAAGTGCTGCCCAAAGGCACTTTGAAGTAACTTTTCCGGACTTTGTCCATGGGGCCAGGCGGTCGTCGGCCCCACTTTTTCATCCTGCAGGCGAGTCTTTATGAACCGTTACCCGGTCTGGAAGTACGCGATCATCGTGATCGCATTGTTGCTGGGCGTGGTCTACACCCTGCCCAACTTCTTTGGTGAAGCGCCTGCGGTGCAGGTGTCTTCGGGCAAGGCCACCATCAAGGTGGACATGTCCACACTGCAAAAGGTTGAAGATGCCCTGAAGGCAGCGGGCTCAGCGCCGCAAAGCGTGGCCCTTGAAAACGGCTCGATCCGAGCCCGCTTTGACAACACCGACCAGCAACTCAAGGCCAAGGATGCGATTCAAAAAGCCTTGATCCCGGATGCGGCCGATCCGCAATTTGTGGTGGCGTTGAACTTGGTGTCCCGCTCGCCTGACTGGCTGACCTCACTGTACGCATCCCCCATGTATTTGGGGCTGGACCTGCGGGGCGGGGTGCACTTCATGCTGCAAGTGGACATGCAAGCGGCCTTGAACCAGCGTTTGGACGCCCTGTCTGGGGATTTGCGCAGCTTGATGCGCGAAAAAGACATTCGCCACGGCGGCATCAGCCGCAATGGCCAAAGTCTCGAGTTGCGTTTGCGCGATGCGCAGCAAGTGGAAGCAGCCAAGCGCTTGATCACCGATCAGTTTGCCGATTTGCAGCTGCGTGAAGTGGCCGAAGGCAGCGAATTTCGCCTGATCGCCAGCATCAAACCCGAAGCCGCACGCAAGGTGCAAGAGCAGGCCTTGAAGCAAAACATCACCACCTTGCACAACCGCATCAACGAACTTGGCGTGGCCGAGCCGGTGATTCAGCAGCAGGGCCTGGACCGTATCGTGGTGCAACTGCCCGGCGTGCAAGACACCGCCAAGGCCAAAGACATTTTGGGCCGCACCGCCACCTTGGAGGTGCGCATGGTGGACGAGAGCACCGAGGCGCGTGCGGCTGAACAAGCCGGCGGTTTGGTGCCTTTTGGCACCGAGCGTTATCTGGAGAAAGACGGTCGCCCCTTGATCGTCAAAAAGCAAGTGGTGCTCACGGGCGACAACCTGACCGACGCCCAACCGGGCTTTGACGGCCAGACCCAAGAACCGGTGGTCAACCTGACGCTGGATTCCAAAGGTGCCCGCATTTTCAAAGATGTGACGCGTGACAACGTGGGCAAGCGCATGGCCATCATCTTGTTTGAAAAGGGCAAAGGCGAAGTGGTCACGGCCCCCGTGATCCGAGCCGAGATCGGTGGCGGCCGCGTGCAGATCTCGGGCCGCATGACCACAGCTGAAGCCAACGATACGGCGCTGCTGTTGCGTGCAGGCTCATTGGCCGCGCCGATGGAAATCATCGAAGAGCGCACCATCGGCCCGAGCCTGGGTGCCGAAAACATCGCCAAGGGCTTCAACAGCGTGACCTGGGGTTTCCTGGTCATCGTGGCCTTCATGGTCATTTATTACGCCATGTTCGGTTTGTTCTCTGGCATTGCGCTGGGCGTGAACTTGCTGTTCCTGGTGGCCATTTTGTCGATGTTGCAAGCGACCTTGACCCTGCCAGGTATGGCCGCGATGGCGCTGGCACTGGGCATGGCGATCGACTCGAACGTGCTGATCAACGAACGCGTGCGTGAAGAGCTGCGCAATGGCGCAAGCCCGCAAGCGGCCATCCATGCCGGTTACGACCGCGCTTGGGCCACGATTTTGGACTCCAACATCACCACCTTGATTGCCGGTGCGGCCTTGCTGGCCTTTGGCTCCGGCCCGGTGCGCGGTTTTGCGGTGGTGCACTGCATCGGTATTTTGACCAGCATGTTCTCGGCCGTGTTTTTCTCACGCGGATTGGTCAACCTCTGGTACGGCGGCAAAAAGAAACTCAAATCGGTGTCGATCGGCACCGTGTGGCGGCCTGAAGCTGGCACTGCGGTGAAAGCCGACTAAGGGGAAAAGACCATGGAATTGTTCAAAATCAGAAAAGACATCCCGTTCATGAAGAACGCGGTGGTCTTCAACGTGATTTCTTTTGTGACCTTTGCTTTGGCGGTCTTTTTCTTGTTCAGCCGTGGCCTGCACTTGTCGGTGGAGTTCACCGGCGGCACCTTGATGGAGGTGAGCTACAGCCAGCCAGCCGACCTGCAAAAGGTGCGTGGCACGGTGGCCAAACTTGGCTTTTCAGAAGTACAGGTGCAAAACTTTGGCTCGGCACGCGATGTGATGATTCGCCTGCCCGCGCAAAAAGGCGTGAGCTCGGCGCAGCAAAGCGAAAAGGTGTTGACGGCTCTCAAGGCCAACGACCCCGATGTGACGCTGCGCCGCACCGAGTTTGTGGGCCCGCAAGTGGGTGACGAGCTGGCCGAAGATGGTCTGAAGGCCTTGGCCTTTGTGGTGATCGGCATCATGATTTATCTGGCGATCCGCTTTGAGTGGAAGTTCGCCGTCTCGGCCATCATTGCCAACTTGCACGACGTGATCATCATCCTGGGCTTTTTTGCCTTCTTCCAATGGGAGTTCTCGCTGGCGGTGCTGGCGGCGGTGCTGGCGGTGCTGGGTTACTCGGTCAACGAATCGGTGGTGATTTTTGACCGGATTCGCGAGAACTTCCGCCGTTACCGCAAGATGAACACGGTCGAAGTGATTGACAACGCGATCACCTCCACCATCAGCCGCACCATCATCACCCATGGCTCGACCCAGATCATGGTCTTGTCCATGCTGCTGTTTGGGGGCGAGACCCTGCACTACTTCGCCATGGCTCTGACGATTGGCATTTGCTTTGGCATTTACTCGTCGGTGTTCGTGGCCGCCGCCATCGCCATGTGGTTGGGCTTGCAGCGCGAAGACCTGATCAAGCCGATCAAGAAAGACAACGACCCGAGTGACGAGAACTCGGGCGCGGTGGTCTAAGGCATCCCCCCCAACAAAAATTCGATCCCTGTGGGAGCCCCACCCTCGGGGCGATGGGCTGTGGTCTGCGCGGCTTGATGGCGACGAGGGCGTCGCGCCTTTCTATCCCTGTGGGAGCCCCGCCCTCGGGGCGATGGGGTGTGGTCTGCGAGGCTTGATCGCGACGAGGGCGTCGCGCCTGCAAAAAGGCGTTGATGCCAACAACATCGGGTCGGATCAACCAGACCCGATGCGCTGAAACAAGCCGCCCGGCAGGCGGCCCACTTGCCCCATCAATTCCAGCTCCAGCAGCTGCGCTTGCAGCTGAGCGGTGGGCCAGCCGCAGCGTGCTTGCAGGGCATCCAGGCTCACAGGGTCATGTCCCAAGGCCTCAAGCAATGGGGTGTCTTCATCGCTCATTGCGGGGTCGGGGTCGTTCCAATCCAAAGTGGCTTGGTCAGGGCTTGGCGCGATGGCTTGGCTTGGCAACTGCAACTCTTCCAACACGTCTTGGGCCGATTCGACCAGTTTGGCGCCTTGCTTGATCAAGGCATGGCACCCTTTGGATTGAGGCGAATGGATGGAGCCCGGGATGGCCATCACATCACGGCCTTGTTCCAAGGCCTGCTTGGCGGTGATGAGCGAGCCCGATAGCAAGGCGGCTTCGACCACCAACGTGGCCTGCGACATGCCCGATATCAAGCGGTTGCGCTGGGGAAAGTGGTGCGCCAGAGGCGGGGTTCCCAAGGCGTATTCGCTCAAAATAAGGCCTTGCTGGGCGATGCGGTGTGCCAATTCGCGGTGCTGTTTGGGGTAGACCCGGTCCAGCCCTGTGCCGACCCAGGCGATGGTGGCCAATGCACCGGGCGCTGCGCCTTGCAAAGCGCCCTCATGGGCGGCACCGTCAACGCCCAAGGCCATGCCCGAGACCACCACCAGTCCTTGTGCGGTCAAGCTGTGCGCAAATTCCCGGGCATTGATCAGGCCTTGGGGCGTTGGGTTGCGACTGCCCACCATGGCCACAGCCCGTTCATGCTGGAAGTCCTTCAGGGCCTGAGTCTGCCCCAAGGCATAAAGCATCAAAGGCGGGTCTGGCGTGTCCAGCAAAGCGGCTGGATACAGCGCATCGCCCAAGGTGATCACGGCGCGTGAGACCTGGGGGTCGGGGCTGGCGTGCAACCACGTCAAGGTGTCCTGAAGCAAGTCATCCAGGCCCTGGGGTGCTTGCAACAAGGCTTGTGCCTGTGCGGCTGACACCACTTGGCACAACTGCGCGGCGGTTTGTGAAAAGATGTTGGCCGGGTCATTGAAGGCGCCCAGCAATCGCCTGGCGGCGTCGCGACCCACACCGTGGGTCATTGACAGCCGCAACCAACAACCCAAGTCGGGTGGGGTGTGTTCCATGGGGTCTCCCTGATCGGCTTCGATGGCCGTTTGCAAGAAGATTGTGGGTCAAATGCCGTGCATCACCAAGCAGCTTTTGGGCGGGCGCAATGCAATGCCTCTGGCCACGGCAAGATTGGGCGTTCGATTTCAGGAGCCCTTGGCGGCGCTGCGTTGAGCCCATGCGCCAAAGGCCATGTGGTTGCCCCACGCCACCAGCCAGCAAATCAAGCCCGTCCAAAAAGTGTGGCTGGGGTAGTGCGCGCCTCGCAGTGTTTGAACCGAGCCAAGCAGCAAGCCCAGACTCAGCAACGCGAGCAGCAGGTTCCGTCCCCAGCGCTGCTGGGCCAAGGGGTCCGAGGTCAACCAAGGCAGGCTCAGGGCCAAAAACGCCATGGCCGATGAGGCGTGCCCACCCGGAAAGCAAGCGCCTGAACCGCCGTCGCGCACGCCCCATTGCCAGTGAGAGACGTAATGCGCGCTGCCCCCAAATTCCTGCAAATCCCAAGGGCAACTGGTCAAGCTGATGCTCTTGAGGCCGCTGATGGCCACCAAGGACAGCGCGATACCCACCACCACTTCGGCGCGCTGCCTGCGGCTGACCGTGCGAAAGATGCCGCAGGGCCAAAACAACATGCAGATCACACCCAGGTAAATCAGGATGGCCAGGCGGCGGGCACCGGTATGAAAAATCGTCTCCAGCGCAGCGCTGTCGCGCCAGGCAAAGCCCCGCGCATCGGCCAACAGGTGCATGATTGGCCGGTCAAGCCCGGAAAAGTCCCAGGCCAACAGGCACAAGAAACAGGCTCCTGTGTAAAGCGACCAGCGGTAGATCAAGGGTTGGGTGCGCAAACTTGACATGGGCCAGTGAAGCGTATTAATGCGGGTGACTAAAATTCGAAGCTAATTGAACATTATGGTTTATCCAATGGTATTTTCACCAGCCGCCAAGTCTTGGCACCCGACCCACTTGTTGTTGTTACTGACGGCTTGGCTGGGCACCGTGGGCAATTTACCCCTTTGGATCGCCATTTGGCGCTTGCCTGAAACGCAGGGCTTGCGGGGAGCGGCCACTTTCTTGGGTTTTTTGGTGGTGGTCTTGGGGCTGTTGGCCTTGTTTTTGAGCCTGGTGGTTTGGCCCCGGTGGCTGAAGGTCACGGGCCTGCTTTTTTTGATCATGTCCACCGCCAGCAGTTATTTCATGCTGACCTACGGGGTGGTGATTGACACCAGCATGTTGGTCAATGCCGCGCAAACCGATGTGCGTGAGGTGCGCGATTTGTTGTCGTGGTCCATGTTGGCCAGTGTGTTGCTGGGGGTGGTTTTGCCGGGGTATTGGTGGTGGCGTCAGCCGGTGCGCAAGGTGCGCGCCACGTCCTTGATGGGGCGGCAGCTGGGCGTGGCCGTGGCCGCATTGCTGGTGGCGACCCTGGTGTTTTGGTTGGCTTTTCAGGACATGGCGTCCTTGATGCGCAACCACAAGCCTTTGCGCTACATGATCAATCCGCTCAACGGTTTGTACGCTTCGGCCCACTTGGTGTTGGGGCAGGCTGCACAAGCCACCAAGCCTTTGTTGCCGCTGGGCGAAGATGCCCAATTGCGCAAGCCACCAGCCACCGCACAAGAAGCACCTCTGATCATTCTGGTGTTGGGCGAGACAGCGCGGGCGGCCAATTTTGGCTTGAGCGGCTATGCGCGTGACACCACGCCCCAATTGCGCCAGCTGCAGGCGCAAGGCCAGTTGGTTTATTTTCAGGATGTGTCCTCGTGTGGCACCAGCACCCAAGCTTCGGTGCCTTGCATGTTTTCGCACTTGGGCAAAGCGCAGCACGATCACAACAAAGAACGTTTCGAGAGTTTGCTCGATGTGTTGCACCGGGCGGGCTTGGCCGTGCTTTGGATCGACAACCAGTCGGGCTGCAAAGGCGTGTGTGACCGCGTGCCCCAGGTGAGCACCCAGGCCCTTCAAGTGCCCGGCCTGTGCAAGGAGGGGGAATGCCTCGATGAGGTCATGTTGAACGTGTTGCCGCAACAACTCGCCGCACTGGACCCGGTCAGGCGTGCACGCGGCACTGTGGTGGTCATGCACCAAATGGGCAGCCACGGCCCGGCGTACCACAAGCGTTCACCGCAAGCGTTCAAAAAATTCACCCCCGAATGCACCAGCAGCGCCTTGCAAACGTGTCCCACCGAGCACATCGTCAACACCTACGACAACTCGATTCTTTACACGGACCATTTTTTGGCCAGCACGGTCGGTTGGCTCAAAAGTCAGCCCCGACCCACCGCCATGGTGTACGTGTCGGACCATGGCGAGTCCTTGGGTGAAAAAGGCCTTTACCTTCACGGCATGCCCTTCAGCATGGCCCCCAAAGAGCAGACCCATGTGCCCATGGTGGTGTGGTTGTCCTTGGCCATGCAAAAGCAGCACGGCGGGTCCATGGCCTGCCTGCAAGGTCAAAGCGCCAAGGCCTTGTCGCATGACCATTTGTTCCACTCGGTGCTGGGGCTGGCGCAGGTGGCCACGAGCGTGGCCAAGCCCGAGCTCGACCTCTTTGCCGCTTGTGCGGCGACGCGCTGAGCTTGGCCCGGATCGGGATGCGCACCGGTTTGGCAGGCCAGCCGAAAAATGAGGACAATACAGCCCTGATTTTCAATCCTTTGTGATGCCATGGCCCTGCTCCCGATTCTTTGTTATCCCGATCCCCGCCTGCACAAGGTGGCCCAACCCGTGCAAGCGGTCGATGCCCGTGTGCACGCCCTGATCGACGACATGCTGGAGACCATGTACGAGGCCGGTGGCATTGGCCTGGCGGCCACGCAGATCGATGTGCACGAGCGCCTGGTGGTGATCGACACCTCGGAAGAGCGCAACCAGCCCATGGTGCTGATCAACCCCGAAATCACCTGGATGAACGACGAGCGCGTCAAAGGCGAAGAGGGCTGCCTGTCGGTGCCTGGTATTTACGACGGCGTGGAGCGCGCCACGGCGGTCAAGGTCACGGCGCTGGACCGTGACGGCCAGGCCCGGACCATCGAGGCCGAGGCCATGCTGGCCATTTGCATCCAGCACGAGCTGGACCACCTGCTCGGCAAAGTGTTTGTGGAATACCTCTCGCCGCTCAAGCAAGGCCGCATCAAGACCAAGATGGTCAAAGCTCAAAAAGCCGAGCGTTGAACGGCATGCGTTTGATTTTTGCGGGCACGCCCGAATTTGCGCAGGTGGCCATGGCGGCCCTGCACGCGGCAGGCCACGAGATCGTGCTGGTGTTGACTCAGCCTGACCGACCTGCAGGACGCGGCATGAAGCTGCAACCCTCGCCCGTCAAGCAATGGGCGCTTGAGCATGAGGTGCCCGTGTCCCAGCCGCGGAGTTTGCGCCTGGATGGCAAATACCCCGATGACGCGGCTGCCGCCTGCGACACTTTGTTGGCTGCCCATGCCGACGCCATGGTCGTGGCGGCCTATGGCTTGATCTTGCCCCAATGGGTGTTGGACTTGCCGCCCAAGGGTTGCCTGAATATCCATGCCTCTTTGCTGCCGCGTTGGCGCGGTGCGGCCCCCATTCACCGTGCCATCGAGGCGGGTGACACCCAAACGGGCATCACCATCATGCAGATGGATGCGGGCCTGGACACCGGCGATATGCTGCTGGTCTTGACTTGCCCCATTGCGCAAGATGACACCACCGCCGTGCTGCACGACCGCTTGGCGGCTCTGGGTGGACAGGCCATTGTTGAGGCCTTGGTTGCACTGGACCGGTTGCCCCGCCAGCCTCAGCCGACCGAAGGCGTGAACTACGCCCACAAAATTGACAAAGCCGAAGCCGCGCTCGACTGGGGTTTGAACGCCGAAGTGTTGGCGCGGCGCATCCGGGCGTTTGACCCTTTCCCCGGCATGACCGTGCCCCTGACCACCGCCTCTGGCGTCGAAACCCTCAAGCTTTGGCAAGCCGTGTCCGAGGTCACTGAGCCAAGCTTGCAGGCGGGCACCGTGCTCAGCGCTGACGCCTCGGGTGTGCGTGTGGCCTGTGGCCAAGGGGTGCTGTGCCTGACCCAGTTGCAACGCCCGGGTGGCAAGCGTTTGGGCGCAGCCGACTTTTTGCGAGGATGCCCCTTGCAGTCCGGCCAGCGTTTGGCGGCCTGATGTTTTTCCGGCCCACGCTCTACCGCCGCGCTGAGTTTTGGCAAGGCCTGCGCGACCTGGCCCCGCAAGCGCCCGGCGTGGCGGCCTGGGGCATGATGACGGGTGTGGCCATGGTCAAGTCGGGCATGAGCGTGTTCGAGGCCGTGGCCATGACCTTGCTGGTGTTCGCGGGCAGTTCGCAATTGGCGGCCATTCCGCTGTTGGTTGCGGGTGCCCCGGCCTGGGTGATTTTGGCCACCGGCTTTTGCGTCAACCTGCGGTTTGTGGTGTTCAGCCTGCACCTGAGGCCCTACCTCATGCATTTGCCGCGCTGGCAACGCATGTGCCACGGCTACTTCACGGCCGACATCACCTATGTGCTGTTCATCCGGCATCACCCGCATCCGGGTGCCACCGATGCTGAGCGCACGGGGCAAGAGGCTTATCTGGCGGGCAACTATTTCCTGAACTGGGGCAGCTGGATCGTGGCCAGTTTGTTGGGCGTGGCCTTGGCCAACTTGATTCCACCCGAATGGGGTTTGGGCTTTGCGGGTATTTTGTGCTTGCTGGGCATTCAATGCTCGCTGGCCAGTTCACGCTTGCGCATCTTGTCGGCCGCTGTGGCGGGCGCGGCGGCGGTGGTGGCGTACCACTTGCCGCTCAAGCTCAACATTGTGGTGGCGATTGCGGTGGCCGTGATTTTGTGCCTGACGGTCGAAAAAATCCGTCCTGCACCCAAGGTGGCCGCATGAACGACACCGATGTCTGGACGCTGGCCGTCATTGTGGGTTTGGCGGTGGTCACGGTGGTCGCCCGCAGTTTCTTTTTCATCTCCAGCCATGCCTGGCAGCTGCCGCACTGGGCCCAGCGCGGCTTGCAATACGCGCCCATTGCCGCGCTGTCGGCTGTGGTCATCCCGGAAATCATCACCGTGCAGGGCGAGCTGGTCAGCTCTTGGCAAGACGCTCGTTTGTACGCGGCTGTGGTGGGAGGGGTGGCTTACTTTTGGCGGCGCGATGTGCTGATCACCATTGTGGCGGGCATGGCGGTGTATTTGCCCTTGCATGTGGGCTGGGGTTGGTAAGTCGGGTTGGCCCACCACAAGCAACCCGTGCGCACCATGCCGGGGCTGGTCAGCCGGTGCTCTGTTTTTTGCCAGACCCGTTTTGCAAACGATCCCGCTCCGGGTGCTGAAACCAGGTCTTGATGGCTTTTAAAATCACGGGCAACCCCCGCTCTTACAGGACCTTTTTCACCATGAATGTCATCCGTTTTTCTGATTTGTGCGCCAACGGCCAGGCTGCTGGGCAACGCGTGTTCATCCGCGCTGACCTGAATGTGCCGCAAGCCGACGACGGCAGCATCACCGAAGACACCCGCATCCGCGCCAGCGTGCCCTGTATCCAGATGGCGCTGGCGGCTGGTGCGGCCGTGATGGTGACCTCGCACTTGGGGCGTCCGACCGAAGGCGAGTTCAAAGCCGAAGACTCGCTGGCACCGGTGGCCAAGCGCCTGGGTGAGCTGCTCGGCCATCCTTATGAAAATGGGGTGCCGCTGGTCTCCAACTGGGTCGACGGCGTGACCGTGGCCCCCGGCCAGGTCGTGCTGCTCGAAAACTGCCGCGTCAACCAGGGTGAGAAAAAGAACAACGAAGCCCTGGCCCGCAAGATGGCGGCCCTGTGCGACATCTACGTCAACGACGCCTTTGGTACGGCCCACCGCGCCGAAGGCACGACGTACGGCATCGCTCAGTTCGCCCCCATCGCTTGCGCTGGCCCTTTGTTGGCCGCCGAGATCGATGCCATCGGCAAGGCCTTGGCCAACCCGAAGCGCCCGCTGGCGGCCATCGTGGCGGGCAGCAAGGTCAGTACCAAGCTGACCATCTTGAAGAGCTTGTCGAAAAACGTGGACCAGCTGATTGTGGGCGGTGGCATTGCCAACACCTTCATGCTGGCCGCGGGCTTGAAGATCGGCAAAAGCCTGGCCGAAGCCGATTTGGTGGGCGAAGCCCAAGCCGTGATCGAAGCCATGAAGGCCCGTGGTGCCGAAGTGCCGATCCCGACCGATGTGGTGACGGCCAAGACCTTTGCAGCCGACGCGGTAGCCACCGTGAAAAAAGCCACCGAGGTGGCCGATGACGACATGATTTTGGACATTGGCCCCGAAACCGCTGCCAAGCTGGCTGCGCAGCTCAAGCAGGCGGGCACGATTGTGTGGAATGGCCCGGTGGGCGTGTTCGAGTTCGCGGCCTTTGAAAACGGCACCAAAATCATCGCCCAAGCCATTGCCGAGTCCAGTGCCTTCAGCATTGCGGGTGGCGGCGACACGCTGGCGGCGATTGCCAAATACGGCATTGAAAAGCAGGTGGGTTACATCTCCACGGGCGGCGGCGCTTTCCTGGAAATCCTGGAAGGCAAGACCTTGCCTGCGTTTGAAATTTTGATGAAGCGCGCAGCGGCTTGATCTGCGGCCCTTGGCAGGCATGGATCCCGGCTCGGAGGCCGGGATGACACAGGCGTGAAGGACGACAAAGACGAGCAGGGGCGATCCAAGCGCTTTGTCACCCCGGGCGAAGACCCGGGGTCCATGTCAGTTGCCCCGACGATGTGGATCTTGCCCCAACAAAAAACCCCGCATTGCGGGGTTTTTTGTTGTGCGGACCCGAACCCCTGTCAGGCCTGAGCAGCAGTCTGCAAGTTGCCGCGCACCGGGCTGGTCATGTTGCCTTTGAAGTCGGTCCAGCACTCGCGGCTAAAGTCGTACATCTTGCAATTTTTGGCGGTCTCGAAATACCACTTCCAAGAGAAGGGCTGCACGATGATGCGGCCAGGCAGCATTTCTTCGAGCTTGGCCTGGGCTTGCTTGAGGCGGTACAGGGGCACGCTCATGTCCACATGGTGGGCCGTGTGCTCCATGATGTGGTGCATCATCGCGCCGATGTTGAAGGGAAAGGTCAGGTGCACGGTGGTCGAGACGAAAGGCGCGGCCTTGGTCCAGGCGGCCTTGTTGTCGTGCCAAGACACTTTGACGTGGGTGTGGTGCACATAAACCACAAAGCCAATCATGGTGTTCCAAAAGAAAAAGGGCACCACAAAACCCAGCAACAAGGTGAGCCAAACCGATTGGCCGGTGAATACGGCAGCGGCAGCGATGGCAGCGATCCACACGGCAGCAAAGAGGCTGACCAAGAGACTGTCCTTGAAAAAAATCGGGCGGCGTGTGGGCATGTGGGTTTTGTTGGGGAAAAACTCGCGTTTCCACCAGATTTCAATCATGTAATACAAACCCGGTGCCCAGCCGCTGCGGTAGGTGCGCTCCAGAAGCTTTTGCATGGGTCTGAGCGCTTCAAACTCGGTGGCGGTGAGTGGGGTCCAGACAAAGTCCACGCCCTTGAGGTTGGTGTAACCGTGGTGCACCACGTTGTGGCCGGTGTCCCACAAACTGTAGGGAGTCAATGATGGCAAAAAGGCGATCCGGCCCAAGACTTTGTTGAGTTCGCGCCGGGGCGTCAGGCTTTGGTGGCAAGCGTCATGGCCAATGATGAACAGGCGACCGATCACAAAACCCGCTGCCAGTGCACACAGCACTTTGAGCCAGACTGAATCGAGTGCGATGGTGCCGGTGATCAAGGCAAAAAACAAAGCGTAATCCAGCACCAGCAAAACAAAGGCACGCACGGTGCTGCGCGACGACAAAGGAACCAGCCATTCGCGCAAAGTTTTGCGGTGCGGCAGAGGTTGGTCCAAGGCAATGGGCTGATCGGCGTGAGGGGTGTGTAAGGCAGTCATGACGCTTGTGTGTAAATCGCTCAGCAGTGAGTTTAGTCTGCCCGGCATTTCTTTGGGCTGACAATGATCAATTCAGGGGGTTTGCAAAGGGGAACAGGCGCTATCTTGCAGGATCAACATGTCAACTTGCTTTCAAAAGGACGCAGCCTGAACTGCAGGGTGGCGGACTTTACCCTTGCTTTGACACTTGAGCTGCGCCGAATGAACCGACTTGTAACCGATTCCGTGTGAGAATTGAAACTGAATAAAACGGAGACCATCAATGCCTCGACGCGCCACCAAGATTGTTGCCACCTTAGGCCCTGCCTCCAGCGATCCCGCTCTGCTTGAAGCCATGATCCGCGCTGGCGTGAACGTGGTCCGGCTCAATTTCAGCCACGGCAAGGCACAAGACCATGTGGACCGTGCCCGCCTCGTGCGTGAGGCCTCGCAACGGGCTGGCCGAGAAGTGGCCATCATGGCCGATTTGCAAGGCCCCAAAATTCGCGTCGGCAAGTTTGCCGAGGGCAAAGTCATGCTGCAGCCGGGTGAGCCTTTTGTGTTGGATGCCTCGCGCACCGAGCCCGGTGACCTGCAAGGTGTGGGACTCGATTACAAAGAGCTGCCCCGCGATGTCAAGGCCGGCGATGTGCTGTTGCTCAATGATGGGCTGATTGTGCTCACCGTGAACGCCGTCAAAGGCGAGCAGGTGCACACCACCGTCAAGTTGGGCGGCGAGTTGTCCAACAACAAGGGCATCAACAAGCAAGGTGGTGGCTTGACGGCGGCGGCCCTGACCGCCAAGGACATGGACGACATCAAAACCGCCATGAGCCTGCGCGCCGATTACGTGGCGGTGAGCTTTCCCAAAAACGCCACCGACATGGAAATGGCCCGCCAGCTGTGCAATGTGGCGGGTGCCGAGTACGGCCACAAGCCGGGTTTGATTGCCAAGATTGAGCGTGCCGAGGCCATTCCCCACCTGGAAGCCATTCTCAAAGCGAGCGACGGCATCATGGTCGCCCGGGGCGACTTGGCCGTGGAAGTGGGCAACGCTGCTGTGCCAGCCTTGCAAAAACGCATGATCAAGCTGGCCAAAGTCCACGACAAGGTGGTGATCACCGCCACCCAAATGATGGAAAGCATGATCACCAACCCGGTGCCCACCCGCGCCGAGGTCTCGGACGTGGCCAACGCCGTGCTCGACGGCACCGATGCCGTGATGCTGAGCGCCGAAACTGCCGCCGGCAAATACCCGCTGGAGACGGTGGAAGAAATGGCCAAGATTTGCGAGGCCGCCGAAAGCGCCGAAGACCCGTCTTTGGATGCCGACTTCAAAGGCCAGTCATTCAGCCGCATTGACCAGTCGATCGCCATGGGCGCTTTGTTCACCGCCCACCACCTGGGGGCCAAAGCCATTGTGGCCATGACCGAATCGGGCTCGACCGCCTTGTGGATGAGCCGCCACCGGGTTCACATTCCGATTTATGCCTTGACCACCAAGCTGACTTCGCAGCGCAAGATGACGCTTTACCGCAACGTGCGGCCTTTGCTGATGGACACCAGCGCAGACCGTGACACCGCTTTGGCCGAGGCCGAAGCGCACCTGAAAGATCGCGGCATTGTCAGCACGGGCGATGTGTATGCCATCACTTGTGGTGAGCCCATGGGCTCACCGGGGGGCACCAACATGTTGAAAATCTGCAAAGTGGCCTGACCGCGAGAAGCCGCTTTTATGCAAGCCGGAGCCCCTTGGTGGGGCTCCTGGGTGAGGCCGGTGGCGTCAAGCCGGATGCGCCGCAGCGTTGGCAGCGCCTACTCCAGAGCGTGTCAATGCGCGGTTGAAGTTGAAGTTGAAGTTGAAGTTGAAGTTGAAGTTGAAGTTGAAGTTGAAGTTGAAGTTTTTGGGGCATCGCCCAGTTTGCCGGTCAATGCGGCCCGCAAGCTTTTTGCGTCGGGCATGGCCCCCAGGCTTTCGGCTTGCGCCAACACCCTTTCAGCCGCTGCCAGTTGCCCGCTTTCCAACAGCAAATGCGCCAGATTCAAGTGTGCCCCGGCGCTTTGTGGAAAAAGTTGCACGCACTGCCGTGCCAAATCCAGCGCTTGAGCCTCAAAGTGGTGTTGGTGGTTCAGCGCAGCCAAGCGCGTCAAGGTGTTTTCTTGTGATGCCATGGTCGCTGCCGATGTGAACAATTGCAGGGCGCGTTCAGGCTGGTCTAAAAGCATCAAGGCACAGGCCCAATCCATTTGCACTTCGGCCACATGGTTGCGAGCAGCGGGTTTGTTCACATCCTTGAGCCACAGCAAGGCATCCGAAAAACTCACGGTGGCCTCTTGGGCGTGTCCTGTCTCCAGCAGGTACTGGCCCATGCGCCAATGCACTTGGCGCTGTGTGGGCACATCCACGCCTTGGGCCGCCAAGATGGCCTGGGCATAGGCGCGCTCGGCCATGGCCTGCTGACCATTGACGAGCGCTACCCGCGCCATAGCCAAATGTGCCTCATAGCGCTCGTTCGACAAGGCCAGCGCCCGTTCGTAGGCTGTGCTGGCCTGCGCCACCTGACCTTGATCAAAGTGCAAATGCCCTGTTTCCAGCCAAGCGTTGTAGTCAGAAGGGTCCCGTAAAAGGATCTGTGCAAACGCCTCGTGTGCCGCCGTCTTTTGACCCAACTGCGCCAAGCTGCGTGCTTTCAACAACCAGCCCGTGATCGAATCGACGTCGTGTTCCAGAAATTGCGTGGCCAAGGCCAGAGACTTGGCCCAGTCACTGCTTTTGAAGGCGGCGAGACCCTCTTCAAGTTCCAATGTGGGGGTCGTTGT
>CAITSG010000082.1 GCA_903894995.1 uncultured Burkholderiales bacterium | reverse complement strand
ATGACCAGCCAGGTGGCGCGCAACATGATCAACACCTTTTTCTTCAACATGAACAGCATCAAGGGTGGCCAAAGCCGCCCCAAGGCTGCACCGCGCTACAAGCCGCAAAAAGTGGGCATCTTGGGCGCGGGCATGATGGGCTCGGGCATTGCGTATTCACAAGCGAGCCGTGGCATCGCCACGGTGCTCAAAGACGTGAGCTTGGAAGCTGCTGAAAAAGGCAAGGCCTACAGCCACAAGCTCACGCAAAAGCGCGTGGAAAAAGGCCGCATGGCCGCAGACAAACAAGCGGCCTTGTTGTCACTCATCCAGCCCACGGCCAGCGCCGCAGACCTCAAGGGCTGCGACCTGATCATCGAGGCCGTGTTTGAAAACCGCGAACTCAAGGCCCGTGTCACGCAAGAGGCCGAACCCATGTTGGCCGAAGGCGGCTTCTTTGCCAGCAACACCTCCACCTTGCCCATCAGCGGCTTGGCCACGGCCAGCGCCAAGCCCGAGAAATTCGTCGGCATCCACTTTTTCAGCCCCGTGGACAAGATGCAGCTGGTGGAGATCATTCGCGGCGCACAGACTGACGACGAAACCATCGCCCGTGCATACGACTACGTGCAGGCGCTGGGCAAGCTGCCGATTGTGGTGAACGACTCGCGTGGCTTTTACACCAGCCGCACCTTCGGCACCTTTGTGATGGAAGGCGCGGCCATGCTGGGCGAGGGCATCCCCGCCCCCGTGATCGAAAACCTGGCCATGCAAGTGGGCATGCCAGTGGGCCCGCTGGCCGTGCTGGACGAAACTGCGCTGTCGCTGTCGGTGCATGTGCTGGACCAGACCCGTGAAGACTTTGCCAAAGAAGGCAAAACCCACACCGCCACGCCCGGCGAGCTGCTGGTCGAGCGCATGGTCAAAGAACTCAAGCGCCCCGGCCGCGCCGCAGGCGGTGGTTTTTACGAATACCCCGCTGGTCAGAAAAAAGTGCTGTGGCCTGAACTCAAAACCCGCTTTGAAAAAGCCGACGTGGCTTATAGCCAGCAAGACATCAAAGACCGCCTGCTGTACCGCCAAGCCGTGGAAACCGCACGCTGCCTGCAAGAAGGCGTGCTGACCTCGGTGCACGACGGCAACATCGGCTCGATCTTCGGCATCGGCTTTCCGGCCTGGACCGGTGGTGCGCTGCAGTTCATCTATGGCCAGGGCGTGGATGCGTTTGCCAAGCGTTGTGCTGAACTGGCCGCGAAGTACGGTGCGGGGTTTGCGCTGACGGCCGAAGTGATCGCCAGCTTGAAGCAGCACCAGCCGGTTTATTGAGGAACAGGCCCGGAAGGGCTTGCAAGTAAAAACGCAGCACCCGGGAGACTGGGGCTGCGTTTTTACTTTTGCACACGCCATAGCTGGTTTGCATCAAGCAGCTTGAGAAGGCTTGGGGCTAATTGACCAACGGATGGTTTTAATAAATATGCCACTTAGTGGCATAATTTAAATCATGCACCGCGTCTTCAAAACCCGCCAATTTGCCAAATGGATGCGAAAAACCGATCAGACGGATGGCGCTTTGTGCTTGGCCGTGGGCGAAATGGTCGGTGGTCTGGTGGATGCCGATTTGGGTGGTGATGTGCTCAAAAAGCGTGTGGCTTTGCACGGTCGCGGCAAGCGCGGCGGAGCCCGCACCTAGGTGGCGACGCGCAGGGCCAGCCGCTGGTTTTTTGTGTTCGGGTTCGAGAAGAACGAAAAGGCCAGTGTGTCCCGCACTGAGCTGGAAGCTTTGCAGTGGCTGGCCAAACAACTGCTGGACTTGTCTGGGGCTCAGCTTGAAGTCGCAGCGCAAGATGGTTCATTACAGGAGATTTGCCATGAGCACTAAATCGAAACCCAAGGCCAAACCCCAAACCGCCAGCCGCGTGTTGGAAACGGTTTACGAAACAGCGGCCGATCTGGAGCGTTTGGGATTCATCGACAAGCGCAAGATGCAAAAGCTCGACGCGCTGAGCATGGAGCCGATTGCGCCGTATGACAGCGCCCAAATCCGCGCTCTTCGCGAGAAGCACCACCTCAGTCAGACGGTGATGGCTTCGGTGCTGAACACCAGCGCCTCTACAGTGCGTAAATGGGAGATCGGTGAGAAGAACCCCAGTGGCCCGTCGCTCAAGTTACTGAACTTGCTGGACCGCAAGGGGTTGGAGGTGTTGTTGTGAAGGCACCGCAGTTGGATCTGAGGCAGTTCGCGGGCGACGTTCCACGAGCAGCGTTGATTT
>CAITSG010000081.1 GCA_903894995.1 uncultured Burkholderiales bacterium | reverse complement strand
GCGTCGCGGTTGAGCGCCCGGCCGGTCACATGGCACCAAAAGGTTTCGCCCTTGAAGCGGCCGTCCACCCGTTTCATCACCCGGTCATCGGCATACACGCCTTTGGCGTTCAGGATGGGCGCGATGCGCTGGCCCGTGCGTTCGTATTCGTCGGCGCTGGGGTAGAGCAGCTGAAAACTTTGGCCGATGAGTTGCTCGCGGTCGACGCCAAACATCTCGCAAACGCGCTGGTTGCAGTCCATGATGGCGCGGTTGCGCGAGAGCACCAGGCCGATGGGGGCCAGGTCAAAGGCGAGGCGGTAGTCGATCTCGGTGTTCATGGCCGGGGAAATGGGGCTAAGGGCTGCCCTCTACGAAAAACTACGTATCGGATTACGTAGTATCGTAGCGGTCTCTTTCCTGAATGGAGTTTGGCGTGAACAAGATTTATCCCTCCGCAGCCGAGGCCCTCAAGGGCATCGTGGCTGACGGTCAATTGTTTGGCGTAGGCGGTTTTGGCCTGTGCGGCATCCCCGAAGCGCTGATTGCCGCCTTGCGCGACAGCGGCGTGCAAAACCTGACCGCGATTTCCAACAACGCGGGCGTGGACGACTTTGGTCTGGGCATCTTGCTGCAGACCCGCCAGATCAAGAAGATGATTTCTTCTTATGTGGGCGAAAACAAAGAGTTCGAGCGCCAGTATTTGGCGGGCGAGCTGGCTTTGGAGTTCACACCCCAAGGCACGCTGGCCGAGAAGCTGCGTGCGGGCGGCGCTGGCATTCCCGCTTTCTTCACCAAGACCGGTGTGGGCACTTTGGTGGCCGAAGGCAAAGAGCTGCGCGAATTTGATGGCGAGACCTACGTGATGGAGCGCGCCTTGGTGCCCGACGTGTCACTGGTCAAAGCTCACCGCGCCGACAAGTCCGGCAACCTGCAGTTCCGCTACACCTCGCGCAACTTCAACCCTGCGGTGGCCATGGCGGGCAAGATTTGTGTGGTCGAGGTCGAGGAGATCGTTGAGACCGGCGAGATGCACCCTGACAGCGTGCACCTGCCGGGCATTTATGTGCACCGCATTGTGCTGAACCAGCACCCTGAAAAACGCATTGAAAAGCGCACCATCACTGAAAAGGCGGGAGTCTGATATGAGCTGGAGTCAAGACCAAATGGCCGCCCGTGCGGCCCACGAACTGGAAGACGGTTTTTATGTGAACCTGGGCATCGGCATCCCCACGCTGGTGGCCAACTTTGTGCCGGCTGACAAAGAAGTCTGGCTGCAAAGCGAAAACGGCATGCTGGGCATTGGCCCTTTCCCGAACGAAGACGAAGTCGATGCCGACCTGATCAACGCGGGCAAGCAGACGGTGACGACCATCAAGGGCTCGTCGATTTTTGGCAGTGAACTGTCGTTTGCCATGATCCGTGGCGGCAAGATCAACCTGTCGATCCTGGGCGCGATGCAGGTAACCGACAAGGGTGATCTGGCCAACTGGATGATCCCCGGCAAGATGGTCAAGGGCATGGGCGGCGCGATGGACCTGGTGGCGGGCGTCAAACGCGTGATCATCCTGATGGAACACGTCGCCAAAAAGAAAGACGGCACCGAAGACATGAAGATCCTGCCCGAGTGCACCTTGCCCCTGACTGGCAAGGGCGTGGTCGACCGCATCATCACCGACCTGGCCGTGATGGACGTGACGGACGCTGGCCTGAAAGTGGTGGAGTTGGCCCCGGGCGTGACGCCTGAGTTCCTGCAAAGCAAGACGGGTGTGAAACTGATCTTTTGATCAGGTGCTTTGCTCGTGATTGCTCGTGACAAAAGGCCCGTTGAGGGCCTTTTGTCTTGGTGGAACCATTGCATTGTCTGGGGTCGCCCTGTGTGAGACGCTCACCGGTCGGGCTCATACTCGCGTCGCTCGCCAAATCGCCCGATCCGGTGAGCGCCTCACTCAGGGCTGGTTTGTGCAGGGTGAGCTCTGACAAGTCGCAGACTCAGGGTTTGCAGTCCTTAAAGGGCGGCTGGGCGTCGGCGGGCTCAAACCCTCAACATTCAAACAGCCAATTGCGCCTGCAACTGCGCCACCTGAGCACGCAAAGCATGGTTTTCTGCGTTCAAGGCGGCGACCTGTTCGCGCAGGGCTTGCAGTTATGTGGGGGCTGCATCAGTGCTGTCCGATTCGCCAGAGGGCTGGGTGTCTGGCGGCGTTTTGCGATGGACATCGCGCACGCGCTTGGCCGCTTGCTTCAGTTCGTCTTTGCCGCCCAGGGCTGCGCTCTTTTGCTCTTCGGCGGGCAAGCTGGCCACTGCAGCGGCTGCGTTGAGTGAAATCGTGCCGGCTTTGACAGCGGCCACCAATTCGGGGGCGGCTTGTTTCTGGATTTTTTCGATCTGCACCACCTGGCTGCTGCTCAGGCGCGCAAGCTTGGCGATGTCGGCTCGGCTCTTGAACGGGTTGGGCTCCGGCGCAGCGCTGCTCTGGGGCGCAGGGTAAGGCTCGACCAGTGTGGCGTCATCCCCCTTTGCCGTGGCAGCGATGGTTAGCGCGCGCCGCTCGGCCAGAATCTCGCGCTTGCGCAGGGCCAGCACGCCGCGCTGAAAATCCGACACGCTGCGCCGCCCCAGGTCCTGATCGATCATCCACAGGTGCACGTCTGCCATCGATTGAAAGCGTGTGTTTTGCACCGTCTGAAAGGGCAGGCCATGCTTTTGGCAAATGCCGTAGCGGTTGTGGCCGTCTACCAGCACATCGCCCCACAGGACCAGCGCGTCGCGGCAGCCTTCGGCCAGGAGACTGCGCTCCAGCGCCGCGTGCTCGTCGGGTGTGAGCGGGTCGATGTAGGCTTTGAGTTCTTCGTTGACGGTGATTTGCATGGGAGGTTGGCCGGGGAGGGCGCAGGCAAGCGGGTGTGAAAATGCCGAAGGCCCCTTGCGGGGCCTTCGTTGACTGAGCTTGAAAGAGGCTGATTGAAACCTTGGAGCGGGCGAAGGGAATCGAACCCTCGTTATTTGCTTGGGAAGCAAAAGTCCTACCATTAAACGACACCCGCGAAGCTGTGTAGTTTACTTCAGGATGTCGCCCATGCAGAGGTACTTGATTTCCACGTAATCGTCCATGCCATGGTGTGAGCCTTCGCGGCCCAAGCCCGACTGTTTGACGCCACCGAAAGGCACATGCTCGGTGGCCAAAATGCCCACGTTGATGCCTACCATGCCGTATTCGAGCGCTTCACTGACGCGGAAGATGCGGCCCACGTCGCGGCTGTAGAAGTAGCTGGCCAAGCCAAATTCGGTGTTGTTGGCCGCATCCACCGCTTCTTGCTCGGTCTTGAATTTGAAGATGGGCGCAAACGGGCCGAAGGTTTCTTCTTTGGCGCAAACCATGTCGGCGCT
The DNA here is from genome assembly GCA_903894995.1 of uncultured Burkholderiales bacterium. GTDB lineage: Bacteria > Pseudomonadota > Gammaproteobacteria > Burkholderiales > Burkholderiaceae_C > Limnohabitans_A. The sequence goes on along the minus strand of CAITSG010000081.1, from coordinate 44,294 downwards.
GGCATCGGCGATCACGGTGGGCTCAAAAAACTGGCCATCCAGGCGTTTGCCACCCGCCAGCACACGGCCGCCTTTGGCGATGGCGTCATTCACATGGCGTTCGACCTTGTCAAGGGCCGAGGGCTCGATCAGTGGGCCTTGGTTCACGCCGTCGGCAAAACCATTACCCACTTTGGCCGTTTTGACTTTGGCCGCGAACTTGGCGGCGAATTCTTCGTACACCGACTCCTGCACATAAAAACGGTTGGTGCACACGCAGGTCTGGCCTGCATTGCGGTATTTGCTGGCAAAAGCGCCTTCCACAGCGCTGTCGATGTCAGCGTCTTCAAACACGATGAAGGGCGCGTTACCGCCGAGCTCCAGCGACATTTTCTTGACGGTGGGGGCCGATTGCGCCATCAAAATGCGGCCCACTTCGGTCGAGCCGGTGAAGCTGATGTGGCGCACCACGTCGCTGGCGCACAGCACCTTGCCAATGGCGACGCTTTGCGTGCCATCGGCAGTGATGATGTTGAACACCCCGGCCGGGATGCCCGCGCGAATGGCCAACTCGGCGGCGGCCAGCGCGGTGAGCGGGGTTTGCTCGGCGGGTTTGATGACGACGGTGCAACCTGCCGCCAAGGCCGGGGCCACTTTGCGGGTGATCATGGCCAGCGGAAAGTTCCATGGCGTGATGGCCGCGCACACGCCAATGGGCTGCTTGAGCACCAGCAGGCGGCGGTTGTTGTCGAACTGGGGCAGGGTTTCGCCGTTCACGCGCTTGGCTTCTTCGGCAAACCACTCCACAAAACTCGCGCCATAAGCCACTTCGCCACGCGACTCGGCAATCGGCTTGCCGTTTTCTGCGGTCATCAAGCGGGCCAGGTCTTCGGTGTTGGCGATCAGCAGGTCAAACCATTTGCGCAAGATGATGCTGCGCTCTTTGGCGGTTTTGGTTTTCCAGGGGCCCCAGGCGGCGTTGGCGGCGGCAATGGCGGCTTCGGCCTCGGCAGGCCCCAGGTTGGCCACGCTGGCCAAATGCCCGCCTGTGGCCGGATCGGTCACCTCAAAACGATGACTGCCTGCGACCCACTGCCCGTTGATCAGGGCGTCGGTCTTGAGCAAAGTAGGGTCGTTGAGCAGGGCGAGGGGGGATGTGGTCATGGTGTTCAAGGTTTCTTGGAGAGAGCCGGCGTCGGTGCATTTGCCAACCATGTGATGGAGCATAGCGTGCAAAAACGAGTGGATGTGTCGCAAAGTTAACGAAGAGCTTGAGGGCAGTCATGGGCCCTGCCAGCAAGGTGGGTTTGATTGCAACGTGACAGGCCGCACCGTTGCCATGGTGGCAAGCGATGCGGTTTGTGGTCATTCGCGTTCAGACCTGAAAACTTTCGGGAGGCAGGCCTTGGGCTTGTCGGTGAGCCATTTGGGTGTAAGCCGACTCCATCAGACGGGCCAGGAGTCTGCCGTCAAACAGGGCCGATCGCTTGGGGCTGTGGGTCACGCGTTGGCGCAGTTGGCTCAAGGCTTTGGGGTCCTTGCACAGTTTCAGGGCCAGGTTTTCGTAGTCGTTCAAGTTGTGTGTGATCAGCTCTTTGATGTCCAACGCCGTCAAGAGGCTGGCACCGACGCGAGAGGCAAAACTGCGTCCGCTGAGGGTGATCACCGGCAAGCCGACCCACAGGGCATCGCTGGCCGTGGTGTGCGCGTTGTAGGGCGCGGTGTCTAAAAACAGGTCGGCCAATCGGTAGCGTGACAGGTGCTCGGCCAAGGGGGCAAATTCTGCAAAGACCAACCTTTCGGGTGCAATGCCTTGGGCTTGGGCGTATTGCCGCAGCGTGTCTTGCACTTGGCGGTTTTTGTCAAACAGCCACAGCACGGCATGAGGAATTTGACCGAGGATGCGCAGCCAGACCTGAAACAGGTCGGGGCTGATTTTGAAGGTGCTGTTGAAGCAGCACAGCACCAGTGCTTTGTCGGCCAGTCCCGCTTGTGCCCGGGTCATGCCAGGGGCGGCCACGCTTCGTTGGGTGTCGTTGGCCTGGTAGCAACCGGGCAGGCGAACCACTTGTTCGGTGAAGTGCACCTCGTCCCCCGGGGGGATGACGCTGGTGTCGCTCACCACGTAGTCAATCCAGGGCGATCCCAAGGTGCCCGGAAATCCGATGTAACTCACCTGCACCGGTGCCGCACGCCAGGCAAAAATCTGGGGCCGTCCTTGTCGGGTGTGGCCTTTGAGGTCGACGGCGATGTCGATGCCGTGTGATCGGGCCAGGCGTGCAATGGTGCGTGCCCCCAGAGCGCTGACCTCATAGAAGTGCTCCACCCCGCGTTCTAAGCGTTGGCGGTAGGCGTGTTGTTTCGCGTTGGGGCCAAAGCTGTAGACAAATATTTCAAACCGCTGGCGGTCATGTGATTCGAGCATTTGCGCCATCAGGTAACTGGTGGCGTGGTCGTGAAAATCGGCCGAAAAGTAGCCGATGCGCAGCCGTTCTTTGGGGGTAGTGCCGGTGGTGCTTTTCGGGAATGCCCAGGGCTTGATGTGTTGGCCGATTTGCGCCGATTCGAGCACGCTGGCGCGCTTTAGCAAAAGCGGGTCGTCGCTGATGATGGTCATCAAAAAGGGGTTGACCGGGGTCTCGCTGTCGGTGGCAGCTTGGAGCACTTGTGCCAAGCGTTCATCGTGGTGCTGCCAGTCGGCCACGCAGCGTTCGGCCCGCATGAGCGCCGACAGGGCGTGGACGTTGTCAGGCGCGATGCTCAGGGCCTGGGTATAGGCTTGTTGGGCTTGCAGGTCGAGGCCCAATGCGGTGCAGCAGTGGCCGCGTTGCAGCCAAGCCTCAAAGTCGTTTGGCAGGCGCTGGGTGGCTTCTTGCAGCAGTTGCAACTGACGTGGCAAGTCGTCAACTTGTTGTGCCCCGTGGGCTTGCAGCAGCAGGACGGGTGGTGCATGGCCGCCGGGGGGCGCTGGCAAGTCCAGCAAGCGACGCCACCAAGGCAGGGCCAGTGCCAGATGTCCGAGCTCGTCGTGTGTGATGGCGATGTTGGACAAGTAATACGGGTTGTCGGGGTCTTGTGCGTGGGCTTGTTCGAAGTCGATCAGGGCTTGTGGGGTGGGCAGGCCGTTGGCCCGGCTCAGCATCCCGCGCAGGTTCAGGGCTTCGGCGTTGTCTTTTTGCAGGGCCAGGGCTTGCAGGGTGCAGGCCATGGCTTGCTCGTTTTGTTGCAAAGCCAGGTGGGCCGAGGCTTGTTGCACCCAAGCCGTGCTGTGCTGGGCTTGCCGTGTGGTCCAGGCTTGGCACAGTGCCAGGGCTTGGGGCCATTGGGCCAATTGGCGGCGAAGTCGAATGTGCAGCAGGGGGTACTCGTGGTTGTGCGGACTCAGGCTTTCGAGTTGACTCAGGTGTTCGCAGGCGGCCAGGGCTTGGCCCGTTTTCTCAAGGGTGAGCGCCAGTTCGTAGCGCAGGCGTTCGTTGTCCGGGGCCAGTTCAAGAGCGTGTTGTAAATCGCTCAGGGCTTGTTCGCGTGCTTGGGCTTGGGGCAGGCGCAATGCGGTGTGGGCGCGTGCTTGCCACAGAGCCGATTCTTGCGGGCGTTGGTTGAGGGCCAGGTCAAACACGCGCAGTGCGGCGTCGGTTTGGCCCGCTTGCAGCAGACTCAAACTTTCGGCTTGCAGTTGCTGTGGCGTGGCCATCGGGCTGGGCACGGGCGGTGGTTTGTGCGACTCGGACTGATGTGGTTCGTCGGTGTGCAACTCGGGCACAGGCTTTGAAGCTTCAGCGGGGATTGAAGGCGCGGCCAGAACACGGGCGGGGGGCATGTGCCACTGGGCTAGGGTCTTGTCGGGTACGGTGTGCTGCAGGCGATGCACGGGTGTTGCTGCGACCGTGATGTCGGCCGGTGACAAGCCGTTTTGCCAGCGTTGGCACATGGCGATGTAGCCCGATTCGAGGTGTTGACACGTTAAGGCTGCATCAAACAGGGGCAGGCGTTCGCGCTGGGTCTTGAGGTGCCGCTGCAGGCTGTGCAGCAGTGCAGGATTTTGGGCCAGTCCCACCGCGCGGGTGGCGTAGTCTGCGGCCTTGTCGACAGCCAAGGTGTTGACCAGATCGACGCTTGGCGTTGCGTCCGTGTCGGGGTGTTGGCAGCCGTGCAGCAAGGACAGGGCCACACGGCTGGAGAAGCTGCGCCCATAGCGTGTGAGCACCGGCACACCCATCCACAGGGCGTCTGCGGCGGTGGTGTGGGCGTTGACTGGAAAAGTGTCCAAAAACAGGTCGGCATGAACGTGTCGGGCCAGGTGTTCGGGTGTCGGCACTCGGGGGGCAAACACCAGGCGTTCCGGGTCCATGTTCAATTTTTCAGCGTGTTGGCGCAAGCGGTCCTCGACTTGGTCGTTGGCTTTTAGCAACCACAGCACACTGCCCGGGGTGTCTTGCAAAATGACCATCCATTGCGCAAACACTTCAGGGGTGATTTTGTAGCTGTTGTTGAAGCAGGCAAACACAAAGCCCTGGGTGCCCGGACCTTTGTCGGGCAAGCCCAGTGCGGCGCGGCTGGGGCATGCCGTGTCCACTTGGCGCAAAGGGTCATTGGCTTGGTAGCTGTGTGGCAGGCGCACCAAGTGTTCGCTGTAATGGTGTCGGTCGGCTGGGGCGATGACGTGGGGGTCGGCGATCAGGTAGTCGATGTAGGGCGCACCCAGCGATCCGGGGTAACCCAGGTAGTTGACCTGGATGGGGCAGGGGCGGTGCGCGAAGATGCCCAGCCGGTAGTTGCTGGCAAAGCCTTTGATGTCGACGGCAATGTCGATGCGTTGCCCGGCCATCCACTGGGCCACTTGGGCGTCGCTTTGGGCCGAGATGTCGACAAAATGCTCGACCCCTGCACGAATGCGCGCTTGCATGGTGTCTTGCAAGGGGCTCCAGGACAGCGCGAAAATTTCAAAGTGCTCTTTGTCGTGCAGTTCCAGCACGCGCGCCAGCAGCACGGCGGTGGCGTGGTTGCAAAAGTCGTTGGACAAGTAAGCCACGCGGATGCGCGGGTTTTTCCAGCGCTCGCGTGTCCAAAGGGGCACGCCAGGAGGGTGACGGTCTTGCACCAGCTGGCGGGCGCAGTTGAGGTGTTCGGCGGGTTCGTCGCTGAAGCCCAGGAATTCAAACGGCAAGGCGCTGCGCTCGCTGGTGCGCAGCGTCAAACGCAGTTCTTGTTGCCTTTGTTCGTCGTCGGTCCAGTCGGCCATGAGGCGGCGTGTATAAGCCAGCCGTCCGAGCATATAGGGGGACTCTTGGGCCGGGTTGTGGACCTGAGACAACCAGCGCTCTACATGCTCGGCCGCTTGGGCGTAGCGACGGGTTCGGTGCAGCAGACCGGCCAGATTGTCCAAGGCATCAGGGTGCTGCGGTTTTTGGGCCAAGGCCTGTTCAAAATAGGCCATGGCGGCCTCATCACGCCCCATGCGCGAGAGCACCGCCCCCAAGGCGTTCAGGATGTCGGCGTTGTTGGGGCTCAGTTGCCGGGCTTGCTCAAACACCGCCAGCGCTTGCTGGCCGTCGAGATGGCGATTGGCGTGCAGTTGGATGCCCAGCGCAAAGAGCGCTTGGGCTTGAATGCTTTCGGACATGGGCAGCTTTAGGGATGGATTCATGCAGGCATGGACTGCCCGGTGATGATGCTGTGGTGGCGGGGCAGGCAAACCCTTTGGTAGTCGTAGTGCTGGACCACATGGGCTCTGGCGGCCCGGCGCAGTTCTTGATGGTCTTTGGGGCGTGCCAGTACTTCGCAGACTTGTTGGGCAATGGCTTTGGGATTGAAAAAATCGACCAGCAGGCCGTTTTGGCCATGGGTGATGACTTCCTGGACCGGAGGGGTGGATGAGCCGACCACGCAACAACCCAAGCTCATGGCTTCCAGCATGGACCACGACAGCACAAAGGGCACGGTGAGGTACACATGCACGGCCGAGACGCGCAGCATGTTGACCATGGTGCCGTAGGGCACTTGACCGACAAAGTGCACCCGTGACAGGTCAATCTTGTCTTGCACTTCGCGCAAAAATTGGGCTTTGTAACCGCCTCCGGTGGCCGGTGCCGGGCCGTAGCTGACCTCGTTGCCACCGAGCAAGATCACGCGGGCCTTGGATCTCTCGGCCAGGATGTGAGGCAGGGCCCGTATGAAGCTGTGGTAGCCGCGCATGGGCTCAAGGTTGCGGTTGATGAAGGTGATGATTTCATCGCCCAGCTGGGCCTTGATGTTGTCGCGTCCCAGCTTGATCCAAGCTTCTTTGTGGGGTGTCAGGCGGTCGGTTTCGATGCCGTCGTGACAGACTTTGATTCGTTGACGCAAAAAGTCGGGAAACTGACTGGCTTGCCATTCGGTGGGCGACAGGCCCACGTCAGAATCGACCAGGGCCGAGGTCAGGTGCAGGTTGCGGGCATGGCAGCGCAGCATGGCGTCCGGGGCTGCGGGAAACTCGGGGTCGAAGTCGACATCGCTGCCTTGGCCATGGTAGAAATATTCACAGAAACTGGTGATCCGGGCTTGCGGTGCCACTTGGCGCACGAATTGCATTTCGCCCCAGCCGGCATGGCCAACAATGGCGTCAGGCACAAAGCCGTTTTTCATGAGCAGCGCAACAGAGCGGGCCACTGCTTGACCCCGGATGATGGCCGCTTCGGTCGATTGCAGCCAAGGATGGATGTTTTTGCTGGAGCTGCGGGGACTTTCGTAGCAGATGTTGGGGATGCCCTGGATGCTGGTTTCCTTGCGGCTGGAGATGGCCATGATTTCATGGCCGAGTTTGACCATGGAAGGGGCCAGCGCACGGTATTGGCCCGGAAAGTTCTGGTGGATGAACAGGATTTTCATGGGGCTTGAACACCGACAGTCCTTGCAGGGGCAGGGGCTTCGTCGGCCTTGCCAGGGGGCGTTTCCTTGGCCGAAGGGTTGCTTGTGGGCCAATTGATTTGACAGTATGTTGCGTAGGCCTGTTTCCAGCTGTCTGAATCGTATTGACCGCTGCTGTAGTGGGTCATGGCGATGGGCCAAACCCCCAGGCGCAGTCCGGCGCGGTGAGCGCGCTGACAAAACTCCATGTCGTACAAGTGAAAGGGGAGTTCGGGGGCGAACTGCACTTTGTTGACTTGCAGTGTTGTGGCCCGTGCGGCCAGAAAGACGCCATCCAGCACGCGTGCGGCTGTGCGAGTGGGGCAGTAGCGGTTGAAGCCATTGGGTCGGTGGGGCAGTTCATGGTTGATGCCGCCCAGCAAGTTGTGCGCGTGGTCCCATTGGCCCATTTTTTCAGCGAACGCCCATGCGCCTTGCCGTGCTTTGAGGCGGCGATTGCCCGCCACGCCAATCACATCGAACACCGCCAGTCCTTCGAGCAAGCGCTGGGTGATGAAGAGGTCATCCAAGCGCACGTCGTCGTGCACAAACACCAAAATTTGCTCTGCCGCGCAGTGTGCAATGGCACGGTTGTACAAGGTGGCCAAAGGGGCGGCGTTTTGGTCAGCCAGTTCAAGGGAAAAGGCCACACCTTGTTGTTGCAAGCGGGTGAGCGATTGGCCCAGTGGGGCTTTGAGCCAAAAGTCGGCCACGCTCAGGCGGGTGGCGCAAACAAAGACCACCGGGGGGCGGTGCAACAGGCTCATGTGCTGACCTCTTGTGGGGCGGTGACTGGCGTTTTTTCAGGGCTGGCTATGGCCATGTCCCATTGACCGGAGGCCATGCCCCGAGCACTGGCTGTGGCGGCGAACAACTTGGCCCATGTGGCCAGTTCGGCCGCCTCATGGTGGTCTTGAAGGCTTTGGCAGACCTGCGCCAACAAATCGTGGCGCACGGCCAGGGCATTTGGCAGTTGCTCGACCAAGGCCAGATGCGCCCAAGCGTCATGCAGCCGCTCGGCCAGCCAGTAGTCCTGTATGAGGGCTTGTGGATCAAGCAGCAGCGCGTGTCCACCTTGTTGGGCAATCTGCTTCAGTTGGGCTGTCAGTCGCTGACCGTTGGACAAGGCCGGGTCAGCGGCTTGCAAAACCCAGCGTTCGTCGGTGAGCAGGTTTTTCAGATCGGGACGCTGGGCCAGATCGGTAGGGGGGCAGACCAGGTGGATCAGGCGCTGCGGGCTGTGGGCCGCTTGTGGCTGGCTACGGACCCATCCGATTTTGAGTAACCAGCCGGCCAAGCGCAGGCTTTGAGGCAAGGTGAGTTTGAGCGACTGTCCCCACTGCTCAATGCTGTGGGCTTGTGTGGCGTGCAGCGCGGGCAGAGCTTGGGCGATCTTGTCAGCGGTCGGCAACCAGCCGTTGGTTAAAAAGCTCCACATGCTCCATTGCCGAATTTCTCGAGCTTGGGCAATGGGGGCTTTGACGTTGCAAACGCCCGGCCATTCTTGCCGGAACAAGGGGGTATCGGGTTGAAGCTTTTGGCTGGGGTAGTGGCCAAACAAGTCGGCAGGACTCAGCCTTGTGCTGTGGATTCGCGGCAGGCGCGGCCCCTTGTGGGTTTGTTGTTGTGCCTGCTGCTCGCACCATAACGCGTCGTAACGTCGGATGACGTGCTCCCAGTCAAACTGTTGACGGGCATGGCTGCGTCCGGCTTGGCCCATGCGCAGGCGCAATGCGGGTTGTTCAATCAAGGTGGACAGGGCCTGTGCAACGCTGTCGATGTCCACCGAGGTCAGCGCATGGATGTGCCCAATGTAATGGTCATAGTTGAGCGTGTCGTCTGCAAAACGTTGTTCGATGCTTTCGAAACCGGTGCGGCTGGGCATTTGTGTCTTGATCAGAAAGCCGTGTTCGCCATGAATGGCGGTTTCGCGGTAACCATTCCAGTCGCTCAGGATGCAGGGCAGGCCAGAGGCCATGGCCTCGATGGGCGTGAGTCCGAAAGTTTCTTGGATGTTGTCTGACAAAGAACAAAACACGTCGGCTGCGGCAAAGCTGCGTTGCACCTGCACGGCGGTGCGGCCATCGACCCTTTGGACGGTGATGCCAAATTGTTGGGCCGCTTCGTCAAATGCGTTTTCAGTGGGTTCGTTGGCAAACCAGCCGCATTCGAGAATGCGCAATTTTTGTCCCGTGCGTTTGGCCGCCTCGCCTGCGGCGCGGTACAGGGCCACGGGGTTGGCTTTGGCATGAAAGCTCAGACGCCCCACAAAAAGCACCACCAGTTCGTCGGCAGCAAAGCCCAAGGTGGTTCGGGCGGCCAGGCGGTCCATGTCCGTGAAGGCGAAATCGCGTGTGTGAATACCCAAGGGAATGACGGGCAATCCGGGCAAGGCTGGGGTCTGTTGAAACGGTCCAAATCGGCGCTGCAAGACGGCTTGTTCGACATGCCACAGCCGTTCAATGGCGGTGCGCACCGATTGAGAGGTGCAAATCAGGGCATCGCTTTGGCGGGTAGGCTCTCGCACGTAGGCGCTCAACTGCTGCACCACCGAGGCCGAGCTGATGGTGTGGGTCACCCCGGACAGGCTCAGACCGTCCAGACGGTGAACGCCCCTTTGCACCAATTGTTGGCTGCTGATGGGCGCGGGCATGTGCAGCACATCAAGCGTGTTCCAGGCGGACACTTTTTGCAGGGTCAATTCGGGCAGACTGCTGTCTTTGGCACTGGCAGGCAGACACTGTTGCACGATTTTGCGCACAGCTTCGCGTGATTTGGCGTTGGGGGTCACCAAGGTGATGCGCTCGCGCAAAGGGGCGTGGTTCAGGCAGGCCCTCAAAAAACCATGTCCAGCCGATTGCCGTCCCATGAGTTTGGGGTTGTCCATGGAGATGGCGTCTTCGGTGAGGATCAATCCGATGCGCGGCAAAGTCGGTGTTTTGACCATGGTGGATCTGGTTCACTGCCTGTATGGGCGCGAGGGATCAAGCGCCATCGACCGTGGCTTGATTCGATTGGCAAGAGGGCATCAATGCATTCAAATGAATCAAGTTCATTGGATAAGGTAGTGGTTAAATTCAAATAAATGTACTTTAATTTAAATCAACTCTACATTTGTTCACTCTTCATTTAATCCTTTAAGAGCCACTTGGACGGCTGTTGAAGATGTATGCTCAAGTGCCCGGTCACTCCAGGTGTGCCCGCTTATTTGTTACGACTCAAACCTATGAAGATCATTTCGATGTTGCCCTGGGCCGATTGGCTGGGTTTGGTTTGTTTTCTTGGGTTGTGGGTGGGCTATGCTTGGGTGGCCAAGGTGCGTGGCATGCGAGACTTGAGCCTGATTGCCACCACCAACCGCTATCGTCAGCTCTGGATGGTTCAGGCCACAGGGCGTGATCCACGCATGCTCGATGGCCTGATCACCCAAACCTTGTCCCAAACGCCGGCATTTTTTTCGTCGACCAGCATCATCATCATCGGCGGCTTGTTTGCTTTGCTGGGCACCACCGACAAGGCGGCCGAATTGGTGCTTGAAATCCCCTTTGCCCAACCCACGCCGATGTTGGTGTTTGAGTTCAAGGTGCTGGTTTTGGTGGCGATTTTTGTGTATGCCTTTTTCCGGTTTTCTTGGTCCATGCGCCAATACACTTTTGTGGCTTTGGTCATTGGTGCGATGCCCCCGCCCGAACAATTTGTAGACGAACGCTTTGACCGGCAGCACTTTGCCGAGCGGGCGGGCAATTTGGTGAGTGCTGCCGCTGAAACCTTCAACGATGGCTTGCGGGCTTATTACTTTTCATTTGCTGCGATGGCCTGGTTTTTTTCCCCTTTGGCCCTGGTCATGGCCACGGCTTTGGTGGTGCTGATTTTGTATGGGCGTGAGTTTCGTTCCGAAGTTTTGCATGTGCTGCGTGATTGAGGTGAGGTCACGCAAAGGCTGCAAATTGCACCGTGCTGTGACCTCTGGCCTTCTACAATAAGGAATATGTTTGTTCACCTGCGCTTGCACTCCGAATTTTCCGTCGTTGACTCGACCTGCCGCATTGACGAAGTCATACAAAAAGCGGCCCAAGATCGGCAACCGGCTTTGGCCCTCACCGACCTGAACAACCTGTTTGGTGGGGTCAAGTTCTACAAGGAAGGTCGGAGCAAAGGCGTCAAGCCCATTTTGGGCGCAGAAATCAACCTCGAAGGTCTGGGCGGTGATCTGGGGGCCATCAGTCGAGTGGCTCTACTGGTGCAAAGCCACCAGGGTTATCTGAATATTTGCGAACTGCTGGCCCGGGCCTGGACACAGAACGTGGTCAAAAACGTGGCTGTGGTCAGGCTGACTTGGCTCATGGAACTGGCCGAAGGCCTGATCCTCATGTCTGGCGCACAGGCAGGCCCGGTGGGGCAGGCCCTGGTGCAAGGCGATAGCGACAAAGCCGCCGACATGGCGTTGCAACTGGCGTCCATCTTTCCGCACCGTTTTTACCTGGAATTGCAGCGGGCTGGTCGCCCAGAAGACGAGCCGCAGGTGGCCGGGGCTGTGGCGCTGGCCGCACGCTTGGGCTTGCCGGTGGTGGCCACGCACCCGGTCCAATTTTTGGCGACCGAAGACTATGAAGCGCACGAGGCGCGGGTGTGCATTTCCGAAGGCGAAATTCTGGCCAACCCGCGCCGTGTGCGGCGTTTCACCCGGGACCAGTATTTCAAGTCCTCACAAGAAATGTGTGCGCTGTTTGCCGACGTGCCCAGCGCGATTGCCAACACCCTGGAGATTGCCAAGCGCTGCAACCTGAGCCTGGTGCTGGGCAAGCCGCAGCTGCCCAATTTCCCGATTCCGCCGGTCAAGGGCGTGGTCATGTCGGTGGATGATTATTTTCGCCATGTCTCATTGGAAGGCTTGGAAGAACGCCTACAGCACCTGTACCCCGATGATGCCAAACGCGATGCCGAGCGAGCGCGCTATATGGAGCGGCTTGAGTTTGAACTGGGCACCATCTTGAAGATGGGTTTTCCGGGCTACTTCCTGATCGTTGGTGATTTCATCCAGTGGGCCAAAGCCAACGGCTGCCCCGTGGGGCCAGGCCGGGGTTCAGGCGCGGGCTCGCTGGTGGCCTATGCACTCAAAATCACCGACCTGGACCCGCTGCAATACAGCTTGCTGTTTGAGCGGTTTTTGAACCCCGAGCGGGTGTCCATGCCCGACTTCGACATCGACTTTTGCCAGGGCAACCGCGACCGGGTGATCGACTATGTGAAGGACAAGTATGGCCGCGACGCGGTCAGTCAGATCGCCACCTTCGGCACCATGGCCGCGCGTGCGGCGATCCGCGACGTGGGCCGTGTGCTGGACATGAGCTACACCTTTTGTGACGGCATCAGCAAGCTGATCCCCAACAAGCCAGGCATGTCGGTCACGCTGCAGTACCCGCCCGCCACGCCCAAAGAGGGCGACAAAAACAACTATGCGATCGCCATGGAGCCGATCCTGGCCGAGCGCATTGAGCGCGAAGAGGATGTGAGGACCTTGATCGAGTTGGCGCAAAAACTCGAAGGCATGACCCGCAACATTGGCATGCACGCCGGTGGCGTGTTGATCGCGCCGGGCAAGTTGACCGACTTTTGCCCGCTCTACCAGCAGCCTGGCAGCGAATCGGCGGTTAGCCAATACGACAAGGACGACGTGGAGTCTGCGGGGCTGGTGAAGTTCGACTTCTTGGGGCTGGCCACGCTGACCATTTTGGAGATCGCCCGCGAGTTCATCATGAAGCGGCACAAAGGCCAGGACAAATTCGCCTTTGAGAATATCCCGCTGGACGATGCGCCGACTTACAAACTTTTTGCAGACGGCAAGACCGAGGCCGTGTTCCAGTTTGAAAGCCGGGGCATGCAGGGCATGTTACGCGACGCCCGCCCCAGCCGCCTGGAAGACCTGATTGCGCTGAACGCCTTGTACCGTCCAGGACCCATGGACCTGATCCCCAGCTTTGTGGCTCGTAAACATGGTCGCGAAGAGGTGGAATACCCCCACCCGGCGGTGGCCGAGATGCTGAGTGAGACCTACGGCATCATGGTTTACCAAGAGCAGGTGATGCAGACTGCGCAGATTTTGGGCGGTTATTCGCTGGGCGGCGCTGATTTGCTGCGCCGGGCCATGGGCAAGAAAAAGGTCGAAGAAATGGCCGAGCACCGCGAGAAGTTTCGCGCAGGCGCTCTTTCAACCCATAACATCGCGCAAGACAAGGCCGACGAAGTCTTTGACCTGATGGAAAAGTTCGCGGGTTACGGCTTTAACAAGTCGCACGCGGCTGCGTATTCGCTGCTGGCTTACCACACGGGCTGGCTCAAGGTGCACTACACCGCCGAGTTCTTCTGCGCCAACATGACGGTGGAGATGGACGACACCGACAAGCTCAAAGTCTTGCACGAAGACGCGCTCAAGTTCGGCATCCGCTTTGACCCGCCAGACGTGAACCGGGGCACGCACCGCTTCGAACCGGTGACCGACAAAATCATCCGTTACGGTTTGGGTGCCATCAAAGGCACGGGCCAGCAAGCGATTGAGGCGATTGTGGCGGCCCGAAAAGAAGGGGGGCCTTTCAAAAGCTTGTTTGACTTTGCTGTGCGGGTGGACCGCAGCCGCATCAACAAGCGCACGGTGGATGCGCTCATCAAAGCCGGTGCCTTTGATTCTTTGCACATGAACCGGGCGGCCTTGTCGGTCAGCATCGACAAGGCTTTCGAGTTTGCAGCGGCCTCTGTGGCCAACGCCAAGCAAGGCGGCCTCTTTGACATGCTGGGAGACGATTCGCACGGATCGAGTACCCAAGAGCCCGACTTGGTGGAGGTCATGCCTTGGGGCATCAAAGAGCGCTTGTTGCTGGAAAAAACCGCCGTGGGCTTTTTCTTGTCGGGTCATTTGTTTGACGCGGTAGAGCGCGAAGTGCGCCAGTTCGCACGCCGCAAGATCGACGAGCTGATCGACAGCCGCGAGTCCATGGTGCTGGCGGGCATCGTGAGCGATTTGCGCATCATCAACGGCCAGCGCGGCAAGGTGGCCATCTTCAAGCTCGACGACAAATCGGGTGTGATGGAGGCCACGGCCGACGAATCCTTGATCAACTCGGCCAAGCATTTGCTCAAAGACGACGAACTCATCATCGTCACGGCCAAGATGCAGGCCGACCGTTTCTCAGGCGGGTTCCGTCTCAAGATCGAGCAGATCATGGATTTGGGGACAGCCCGTTGCCGCTACGGCAAATACCTGCGTGTGGCGGTCAATGGCCGTGCGCCCGACATTGCTCGCTTGGTGCGCGAGTTCCCAGCGCAGCGCGAGCAGACCGAACAAGGCGATCTGGTGCGAGGCTTGTCCGTGCGATTGGTGTTGGAGCGGCGCAAGGACGAAATGGCCGCCCGCGCCGAGCTGGCGCTGGGCGATGCCGCCAAATTCTTCCCCACCGACGCGGCCTTGGCCAGCTGGATGGCGCAGGCTGATCAGGGTCAATCGCGGATCGTGTACGACTGAGTCGTATGTTCAGTGGATGGCAGTTCACTCGGCTGTGATGCCGATGTCTGCTTTCTGGTTTGGGATCAGTGTTCTGATGGAAAACCCTTGACGCTGAGGGCTCAACGCGTTGCCTGGGGTTTGCCCTGAATGTTTGCAGCAGGGCTGCCTTGGCCGATTGCCGTTTTACTGGCGTCGGTGACGGAGCTGTTGGCTGTCGTTCTGGCGTTGCTGTTCGCATTGCTCAGGTTGTTCGTGGTTTGGTTCAGGTTGGTGTTGCCCGAAATGTTGCCGTAGTTCGCACCGCTCGGGAGCACGCCGTTGTTGACCATGGGTTGAACCACCGGTGCCCTTGCAACCGGGTTGGTCGGGTTGAGGGTGCTGCTGGCTGTCGTTTTGGCATTGCTGTTGGCATTGCTCAGGTTGTTGGTGGTTTGGTTCAAGTTGGTGTTGCCCGAAATGGTGCCGAAGTTCGCACTGCCCGGGATCACGCCGTTGTTGACCATGGGTTGAACCACCGGGGCCCGTGCAACCGGGTTGGTCAGGGTGACGTTGCCGCTGGTCCCCTCCTTTCCCAATGACTCGTAAAGTCGCCCCATCAATTCAGGGTTGCCTGAGATACTGGCTTCAATGGCACCTTCTAGGATGGATGAGATTTCGAGGGTCAAGGAGCTGCCCAGCCAATTGGGGCTGTTGGCCTGCAAGGAGGACAGTTGGGACTTGGTGCAGTTGGGGGTGTTTTGTTGCAGCCACTGCTCTGCCAAGACAGCACGCTGTTGTGGGTTGTGGGTTTTTAAGGCCAGTGACTTGAAATGGGCCACAAAACAGCCTTTGGATTGACTGCCTTGAGCCCATGTTGGCCCCGCACCTAGAACGAGACCAGCAGTTGTGAAACAGATACCCACAATTTTCAGCATGTTGTGTGTCCAAAGTGCGGTGGATCAGGCCTGCCCGCAGGCCGACGATAAAAATGGCTTGTCTTGTGTATCGACAGTTCAAGACCAAGCTTGACACAGACAGGCCATCTTTGTAGTGGAGTCTGTTAACTCATCCATGCTCGCAAGCCGTTGAGGTTTGTGAAGACGAACGGGCCATGTCCTTGTCAGTCCAGCGGCCTGAAGCCCAACACCATCAAGGGGGGCACGCGCCCGTCACTGTCTCTGGGGAAGACTTCGGTTTTGTCGATGGCCCGCAGCACTGCGTCGTCCCAGGCCTTGTTGCCGCTGGACTGCACGATGCGACGGCTCAAGATGGTGCCGTCAGGGTTGACTTTGACTTCGACCTCGGCCCGCGGGTTGCCAATGGCTTCGCCGGGGTAAGTGATGTTGGGTTTGATGCGGCCAACCAAGCGTCCTGCATAGCTCGCCGAGGGCCCCGATGATTTGAGGGCACTGCCTGTGGCGTTGGAGCCACCCGAAGCCCCCGCCATGCCTTGCATGCGTTGTAGATTTTCCTTGCGCAAGTTCTCGGCACTGACTTCATCCGCCTTGTCCTGAGCGGCTTTTTGGGCCTGTTCTTGCTTGCGCTTTTTTTGTTCGGCATCGGCTTTGTTTTTGTCCTCGGCTTTTTTCCGGTCGCGCTCTTCTTTTGCCTTTTTCTCTTTGAGGGCTGTTTCTTTCAGCGCTTTGTCATTGGCCGCTTTGTCTTGGGCCTCTTTTTCTTGTTTTTCTCGCTCTTTGCGAAGCTGCTCGGCTTTGAGTTTTTCAGCTTCTTTCTTTTTTTCCAGTTGCTTTTTCTTCTCGAGGGCGATTTGAGCGTCGCGTCGCTCCAACTCTGGATCGGGGGCAGGCGGCGGCCTGGATTGGGCTGTCTTTTGCGGTGCAGTTACTGGCGTCGGTACTGCAGGGCTAGGGCTTGGTTCTTGCGCTCGAGGGGCTGCAGCTTGGGGCAAGGCTGACCACAATTCGGCTTCGGCTTGGACAGTTTGAATTTGGGTTTTCCATGCCGTGGCCAAGCCCAATGCCAAGAAAAGCGCCCCATGCGCCAAACCTGCAATCCACCAAGCGCTCTGATTCCCAGGCTGAGGCGGGGGTGCAAATTCCAGATGCGGGACGGACTTGGCGTTCACAGGAGCGGCTCTCAGGGGGCCAGCTGGACCGACAAGCCGACGCGGGCAATGCCGGCGCGTTGCAAGCTGTCCATCACTTTGACCACGGTTTCATATTTCACGTTGCGGTCGGCGCTGATGACAACGGCGGTGTTGTTGTGCTCGCCGACGCGCTGCTTGACCTTGGCGGCCACGTTGCTCAAATTGGCACTGTCGGTTTTGCCATCGCCAGACAAGCTCAGCCGCTCGTCTTTTTGAATCACGATTTGAATGACTTGGTCCGGTTGCTTGGCGGCTTTGCCCACGCTGGGCAGGTCGACCATGCTGGGCGTGATCATGGGGGCGGTGACCATGAAAATGATCAGCAGCACCAGCATCACATCGATGAAGGGGACCATGTTGATTTCAGCGATGGTGCGGCGTCCACGACCGCGTGATGATGTGGCAGGCATGCGCTCGGCTCCCTTCAGTGGCCGGAGGCCGACTGGCCTGCGCCTGCACCACCCAGGCTGCGCTGCAGGATGTTGGAGAACTCTTCAATGAAAGTTTCGAGCTTGATGGCGATGCGGTCTACGTCGTGTGAGAAGCGGTTGTAGGCCAGCACGGCGGGAATGGCGGCAAACAGACCGATGGCGGTGGCCACCAGCGCTTCGGCAATGCCCGGGGCCACCGTGGCCAGCGTCACTTGCTGCAAACTGGCCAGCCCGGTGAAGGCGTGCATGATGCCCCACACCGTGCCAAACAAGCCGACGTAGGGCGAGATCGAGCCGACCGAGGCCAAAAAGGCCAGTTGCGATTCGGCCACGTCCATTTCACGCTGGAAGCTGGCGCGCATGGCGCGGCGCGCGCCGTCGAGCAAGGTGCCAGTATCGCTGATGCGGCGCTCGCGCAGTTTTTGGTATTCGCGCATGCCGCTGGCAAAAATGCGCTCCATGGGGCCGGAGAGTTTGGCGTTCTGACTGGCTGCGTTGAACAGCTCGTTGAGGCTGGTGCCCGACCAGAAGACGCGTTCAAACTCATCGTTCAGGGTTTTGATGCGTTTGATGGCTGTGAGCTTGCGCACAATGGCCGCCCAGCTGGACACCGAGATGCCGAGCAAAATCAGCACCACCAACTGCACCACAAAACTGGCATGCAGCAACAGCGAGACGATGGACATGTCTTGGTTCATTTCAGGGCTTCCAGAACAGGGGCCGGGATGCGGCCGGGTTTCAAGGTGGTGCTGTCGACCCAGCCGAGGCGAATGCTGCCTTCGGCCAGCAGTCGGTCGGCTTGGTCCGGTGAGCGCAGGTAGGCGCGCTGGGCAATGCTGAGGCTGGCTTTGCCGCCGGTTTGCAACTCGGCCGTGACGACCAGCGTGTCATCCAGGCGGGCAGGCGAGTGGTATTTGACAGCGGTTTCAGCCACGACAAACATGCCGCCCGATTCATCGCGCAACACTTGTTGGCCAAAGCCCAGGTCACGCAGCCATTCGGTGCGCGCACGTTCAAAGAACTTGAGGTAGTTGGCATAAAACACGATGCCGCCCGCGTCGGTGTCTTCCCAATAGATGCGGATGGGGTGCTCGAAAACGCTGGAGTTGGGTGCGCTCATGGTTGCAACCAGGCTTTGAGGCGGGCGATGGCAGTTTGCAATTCTGCCATCGAGTTGGCGGTGGAAAAGCGCACAAAGCGAGCCGTCTGGTCGGTGCCAAAGTCGCGACCCGGCGTGACGGCCACATGGGCGTGTTCCAGCGCGGCAAAGGCGAAGTCCCAACTGTCTTTGATGCCCAGCTTTTGGCACGCTGACGAGCAATCAGCCCAGGCGTAAAACGCCCCATCGGGGGCGACGGGAACGGTCAGGCCCAAGTCGTTCAGGGCCGGCAGAAAATAGTCACGCCGGGCCTTGAATTCGGCGCGGCGGCGCTCGTATTCGGCCAGGCTCTCGGGCTCAAAGCAGGCCAGGGCCGCCTGTTGGGCTACGGTGCTGGCACAGATGAAGAGGTTTTGCGCCAGGCGCTCCAGCACGGGCACCAGGGCCTCGGGCACCACCAGCCAGCCCAGACGCCAGCCGGTCATGTTGAAGTATTTGCTGAAGCTGTTGATGCTGATGACGTCATCGCCCAAGGCCAGGGCGCTTTGGCCAAAAGCGTCGTCGTGGCTCAGGCCCAAGTAAATTTCGTCGATCAGGGTGATGCCACCTTGATCGCGTACGACCTCGATGATGCGGGCCAGCTCGGCCGGGTCAATCGAGGTGCCCGTGGGGTTGGAGGGAGAGGCCAGCAAGACGCCTCGGGTGTTGGGCCCCCAGGCGGCGGCCACTTTGGCGGCGCTCAATTGAAAACGCTCTTCGGCAGTGGTGGGCACCAGCACGGCTGTGCCTTCGGCCGCGCTCACAAAGTGGCGGTTGCAAGGGTAGCTCGGGTCGGGCATCAGGATTTCGTCGCCCTGGTCAATCAACGCCAGGCAGGCCAGTTGCAAAGCCGCCGACGCACCTGCGGTGACCACAATGCGGCTGGCGGGCACCTGCACGCCAAAGCGCTGCGCATACCACTGGCTGATGGCTTGACGCAAGGCGTCCAGGCCCAGCGCGGGGGTGTATTGGGTTTGACCGTGTTCAATGGCGGCTTGGGCCGCTTGCTGCACGCGGGGTGGGGCGGTGAAATCGGGCTCGCCGATGTTCAGAAAGACCACGGGTCGGTCGGTGTGCGCGACCTCTCGGGCTTTTTTCGAAGCGGCCTTGGCCACTTCCATCACCCAAAAGGGCTCGATCCGCTCGGCTCGCTCAGAGATGCGCATGGTGTCTGGCTTATTTGATGCGGCCGGACTGGCGGTCGGCTTGCACTTCGGCGCTGCGCAGTTCGGGGGCCAGGCCGTTCAGCACGGCGTTCACATACTTGTGCCCGTCGGTGCCGCCAAAGTCCTTGGTCAGCTCGATGCATTCGTTGAGCACCACACGCCAGGGCACGTCCAGGCAGTGCTGCATTTCATACACGCCGATCCACATGATGGCGCGCTCGATGGGCGAAATCTCGGCAAAGCTGCGGTCGAGCTTGGGCGCGATCAAGGCGTCCAGAGCCTGAGCTTGTTCGGTGCAACCGTAGAGCAGGGCGTCGTAATGGGCCGAATCGGCTTTGTGAAAGCCAGACAGGTCGCGGGTGAACACGTCGATGTCGGAAGCTTCGTTTTTGCCCACGATGTGCTGGTACAGCGCCTGCAACGCAAATTCGCGCGAACGGCTGCGTGCCGGCTTGGCAGACGACTTGCGCGTGCCAGCTGCTGCTGGCGATGCGTTTGCCGCTTCTGGCTCTGGCGTGCTGTTCAGGTCGTTCATCAGGTGTTCTCTTCGTCGTCAAACTCTTCGGCCAGGTCAGCCGACAGGTCGTCCATGATGCAGGCCATCTCGACCGCCACGCGGGCTGCATCGCGGCCTTTTTCGGTCTGGCGCACGATGGCTTGTTCCATGTTTTCGGTGGTCAAAATCGCGTTGGCGATCGGCAGGTTGTAGTCGAGTGCCACGCGGCTCACGCCCGCACCCGACTCGTTGGCCACCAACTCAAAGTGGTAGGTCTCGCCGCGAATGATGCAGCCCAGCGCGATCAGCGCGTCGTACTCGGCCCGCTCGGCCATGGCTTGCAGGGCCACAGGCACTTCCAGAGCGCCAGGCACCATGACGTGGTCGATGCTGGTCACGCCCAGCGCTTCGAGTTCTGCGATGCAGGCTTTGGCCAGGGCGTTGGTGATGTCTTCGTTGAAACGGGCTTGCACGATGCCGATGTGCAGAAATTGGCCGTCGAGTTCTTCGGCTTGGCCTTTGTTGGCTTCGAGCATGTTCATTCCTTGGGGATGTAAGCGGTGATTTCGAGGCCGTAGCCGGTCATGCTGGGCATGCGGCGGGGCTGGCCCATGAGGCGCATTTTGTGCACGCCGCATTCGCGCAAAATTTGTGCACCCACGCCGTAGGTGCGCAGGTCCATCTTGCCGCGCTCGGGTGCTTGGGCTGAGCGGGCACGGCCTTCAAATTGGGCCAGCAATTGGTCGGCCGATTCGCCGCAGTTGAGCAGCACCGCCACGCCACAGCCTTGGGCGTTGATGTAGCTCAGGCTGGCGTCCAGGCCCCAAGAATGCATGGCGCGGTTGACTTCGAGGGCGTCGAGCACCGACAGCGGCTCGTGCACGCGGACCGCCACTTCGGTCTCGGGCGTCCATTCGCCCTTGACCAAGGCCAAGTGCACAGCTTGGTTGGTTTGGTCACGGAAGGCGTGGGCGGTGAACTCGCCGTGCGCAGTTTGCAGAGGGCGGCTGCCAATGCGTTCAACCAGCGATTCGTTGCGGCTGCGGTGCTCGATCAAGTCGGCGATGGTGCCGATTTTGAGACCGTGCTCGGCCGCGAAGATTTGCAAGTCCGGCAGGCGGGCCATGGTGCCATCGTCTTTCATGATCTCGCAGATCACCGATGACGGTGAGCAGCCTGCCATGGCGGCCAGGTCGCAACCGGCCTCGGTGTGGCCAGCACGCATGAGCACTCCGCCATCCACCGCTTGCAGCGGGAAGATGTGACCGGGTTGCACCAGGTCGGTGGGTTGGCTGGACTTGGCCACGGCTGCTTGCACCGTGCGCGCACGGTCAGCGGCCGAGATGCCGGTGGTCACGCCTTCGGCCGCTTCGATCGACACGGTAAACGCCGTGCTGTAGACGGTGCCATTGCGCGCTGCCATGGGCGGGAGTTTCAAAAATTCGCAGCGCTCGCGGGTGAGCGTGAGGCAAATCAAACCCCTGCCAAAGCGGGCCATGAAGTTGATGGCCTCAGGCGTGACATGGTCAGACGCCAGCACCAGATCGCCTTCGTTTTCTCGGTCTTCTTCGTCGACCAGGATCACGATGCGGCCTGCTTTCATCTCGGCCACGATCTCTTCGACGGGCGAGATCGCCACGGGTATCAATTGCGCTGGGGCGTTCATGCGGAGTCTTTCTGAAGGAGGCCTGCGCTGAGCATGCGCTCAACATAACGGGCGACGGTGTCGATTTCGAGGTTGACCCGGCTGCCTGCTTGGAGGCAGCCAAGAGCCGTGTTGTCCACGGTGTGGGGGATCAGGTTGATGCTGATCTCGCAGCCATCGGCCAGATCGGCCACGCGGTTGACCGTGAGGCTCACGCCGTTGACGGTGATGGAGCCTTTGTAGGCGAGGTATTTGGCCAAGGTGCGCGGTGCCAGAACGCGCAACTCCCAGCTCTCACCGATTTGCTCGAAATGGCTGATGTTGCCCACGCCGTCCACATGGCCAGAAACGATGTGCCCGCCCAGTCGGTCATTGGCCCGCAGCGCTTTTTCGAGGTTGACAGTGCCTTCTTGGTCCAGGCCGCTGGTCTTGTCCAGCGATTCGGCTGAGATGTCGATGGTGAACTGACGCCTCTCAGGGTTGAAGGTGGTGACGGTCATGCAAGCGCCGTTCAGGGCAATGCTGTCGCCCAAGCCCACATCGTCAAGGTATCCGGCCGGTGCCTCAATGGTGAGGCGCTTGCCGTGTTGTAGAGAGCGACCCAGGTCGTGAATGGCGACGATTCGCCCCAAGCCGGTGATGATTCCAGTGAACATATCGGTTGATTTTCGCAGGTAATGTGGTTTGATCAGGGGTTGTGCATCAAAAAATGCAGAACTCCAGGTGTCTCAGTGGGTGGGCATCTTCTCCAAAACCTCAGGGTTAACCAAGGCGACAGGGGTCCGAGTGTGTGCCTAGAATGGTGCATTGCAGCAGATTTTTCATGGGCTGCCTGTCACCAGGAGTTTTCTTTGCCGGTCAAGCCCCCCGTCCAGTCGATCAAACCCTCCAGATCATCTCGTGCTGCCAAGGCGGAGCCTGGCGACGAATCAGCCTCTTTCGCCAGTACATTTCGGACCATCAAGAAGTACCCCAATAGGCGCCTGTACGACACGCAGAATTCCAGTTACGTGACTTTGGCCGAGCTTAAAAAATGGGTCATGGCCGCATCGCCCCTGCGGGTGGTGGATGCCAAAACAGGCCAAGACCTGACGCGGACCATTTTGTTGCAGATCATTCTCGAAGAGGAGTCTGCGGGTGTGCCCATGTTCACCGAAGCGGTGTTGTCCAACATCATCCGTTTTTATGGTCACGCCATGCAGGGACACATGGGCTCCTATTTGGAGTCGCATGTGCAGTCCTTCATGGATTGGCAAAGCAAGTTGGGCGAATCAAGCCCGGCTTTGAGCCCGGAAGTCTGGTCGCAGTTCATGCAATGGCAGACGCCCTTGATGCACAATATGTTTTCTGGTTTGGCCGATCCGTCGCATCAGGTGATGACGCAGATGCAAGAGCAAATGACAAAACAGATCCAGAAAAACACTGAGCAGTTGCTGGGTGTGCTGGGATTGAAGACTTGAGACTTGTCGGGCAACCCTTTTTCCCAACCGGTTCGTGTTTGCGGGGACAATGCAGGGATGAGTGAAATGATCCCAACTGCAGCTGTACCCACAACCCCCACAACCCCGCAAGTCGGTTTTGTCAGTCTTGGATGCCCTAAGGCGCTGACGGACTCCGAGTTGATCTTGACGCAATTGAGCGCCGAGGGTTACCGAACTTCCAAAACCTTTGAAGGCGCTGACCTGGTCATCGTCAACACCTGTGGCTTCATTGACGAAGCCATCAAAGAGAGTCTGGACACCATTGCCGAAGCTTTGAACGAAAACGGCAAAGTGATCGTGACCGGTTGTTTGGGGGCCAAAACCGGCGCGGGCGGCGGCAACATGGTCCTTGAATTGCACCCCAGTGTGCTGGCGGTGACCGGGCCACACGCCACACAGGAGGTGATGGACGCGGTTCATATGCACCTGCCCAAGCCGCACGATCCATTTTTGGATCTGGTGCCCGGTGGATTTGGTGAAGCGGGCCTCAAGCTCACACCGCGCCACTATGCGTATTTGAAAATCAGCGAAGGTTGCAACCACCGTTGCACGTTTTGCATCATCCCGTCCATGCGCGGTGATTTGGTGTCACGCCCCATTGGCGACGTGCTCAAAGAAGCCAAGGCCTTGTTTCAAGGCGGGGTCAAAGAATTGCTGGTCATCAGCCAAGACACCTCTGCCTATGGCGTGGATGTGAAATACCGCACTGGGTTTTGGGACGGTAAACCTGTCAAAACCCGCATGCTGGAATTGGTGCAGACGCTGGGTGAGATGGCCCGCGAGCACGGTGCTTGGGTGCGTTTGCACTATGTTTACCCCTATCCCAGTGTGGACGACATCATTCCTTTGATGGCGCAGGGCCTGGTGCTGCCTTATCTGGATGTGCCTTTCCAGCACAGCCACCCCGATGTGCTCAAACGCATGAAGCGTCCGGCCAGTGGCGAGAAAAACCTGGAGCGCATTCAGCGCTGGCGCGAACTGTGTCCCGAGCTGGTCATCCGCAGCACCTTCATTGCCGGTTTCCCCGGCGAGACAGAAGAAGAGTTTGCGCACTTGCTGGACTTTTTGCGTGAAGCGCAAATTGACCGTGCGGGTTGTTTTGCCTACAGCCCGGTCCAAGGTGCCAAGGCGAATGAATTGCCCGGCATGCTGCCCAAAGCCTTGCGCGAAGAACGGCGTGCCCGCTTCATGGCGGTGGCCGAAGAGGTATCGATCGCGCGTTTGCAGCAGCGTGTGGGCACGACCATGCAGGTTTTGATCGACAGTGCGCCGGCCATGGGACGGCGAGGCGGGGTGGGGCGCAGCTTTGGGGATGCCCCGGAGATCGATGGCCTTGTTCGCTTGTTGCCGCCTGAAAAATTGAGCAAAACCCTGAAAGTGGGGGAATTCACCCGCGCTCGCATCGTGAGCGTGGAAGGTCATGATTTGGTGGGGTTGCCCTTTTGATGTTTCAGTGTCACCAGCTAAGCTGCTGGGGCCTGACAGGGTGTTTGACACCCATTTTGTAAACGCTGGCGGTGGACAAGCTCATGGGGCTTGTCCATTTTTTTGACAAGTGCTTTTGCCCATAAAGTTGGCAAAGTGATAAGGCCTCGGGTGGGACCCACAAGGGCTTGGGGACAACAAAAAAGCCGTTGATTATAAATCAACGGCTTCGGACGTTTTTGATCGACTTAAACGATCGCATAAATTTGGTGCCCAGAAGAGGACTCGAACCTCCACGATGTTACTCGCTAGTACCTGAAACTAGTGCGTCTACCAATTCCGCCATCTGGGCATCTCAGGAAGTCATTATTATAGAGGGCTGGAGCTGCCCTTAGGCTTGGGTGCTGAAAAAGAAGTGAAATTTTTAAGCCGTGTTCTGGCAATTGTAAAAGTGATCACCATGAAAAAAGCCGAAGACATTTGGGCTTCGGCTTTGATGGATGTTATCTGTTTAAGATGGTGCCCAGAAGAGGACTCGAACCTCCACGATGTTACTCGCTAGTACCTGAAACTAGTGCGTCTACCAATTCCGCCATCTGGGCGTCTCACAATCCAAGGATCTTATATCAAAAAGTTAACTCCAACCAGCGGGATGCTGGACGAAATTTTAGGTCAGGTGCAAGGTCACCGAGATGGCCACGGTTTTCTGATTCGCGAAGACGGCGAGTCAGACATTTACTTGTCGCCCAATGAGATGCGTGCGGTGCTCCATCGCGATCGAATCAAAGTCCGCATTGTCCGCCAGGATCGCAAAGGTAGACCTGAAGGGCGCATCGTTGAAATCGTGGAGCGACCCGAATCCCCGATGATTGGTCGCTTGTTGCACGAAGGTGGTCTGTGGTTGGTGGCACCCGAAGACAAGCGCTATGGTCAAGATGTGATGATCCCCAAAGGGGCTACAGGCACGGCCAAACCGGGTCAAGTGGTGGTGGTTGAGTTGACCGAGCCCCCAGCCTTGTTCGGGCAACCCGTGGGTCGCGTGAAGGAAGTGCTTGGTGAAATTGACGATCCCGGTATGGAAATTGAAATCGCTGTGCGCAAGTACAGCGTGCCGCATGAATTTTCAGCTACTTGCCTTGAACAGGCCAAGGGTTTGCCTGACAAGGTGCTGGCCAAGGACCTTAAGGATCGGGTGGATTTGCGTGATGTGCCTTTGGTCACGATTGACGGTGAAGACGCCCGTGACTTTGACGATGCGGTGTATTGCGAACCGGCCAAAGTAGGCCGGGGTAAAGGTTGGCGTTTGTTGGTGGCCATTGCCGACGTGAGCCACTACGTGCAAACCAGCACCGCCATTGACATCGACGCCTATGACCGGGCCACGAGCGTGTATTTCCCGCGCCGCGTGATCCCCATGTTGCCCGAAAAATTGTCGAACGGCCTGTGCTCATTGAACCCGGATGTGGACCGCTTGTGCATGGTGTGCGACATGCTGGTCAACGCCAAGGGCGATGTGCATGCCTACCAGTTTTACCCGGCGGTGATGCACAGCCATGCGCGCTTTACGTACACCGATGTGGCCGCCATTTTGGCCAACACCAGGGGACCGGAGGCGGCCAAACGTCAAGCGCGTGTGACGGATCTCATGAACCTGCAGGATGTGTACAAGGCCTTGCTGGCTTCGCGTGCCGTGCGCGGCGCGGTGGACTTTGAAACCACCGAAACCCAGATCGTTTGCGACGAAAGCGGTCGCATTGAAAAAATCGTGCCGCGTGTGCGCAACGAAGCGCACCGTTTGATTGAAGAAGCCATGCTGGCGGCCAACGTCTGCAGCGCCGATTTCATCCATCAAGGCAAGCACCCGGGTTTGTTCCGGGTGCACGAAGGCCCCACAGCCGAGAAAAAAGACATCCTGCGCAATTACCTCAAGGCGCTGGGTTTGGGGATGAGCATCAGCGACGATCCTCACACCAGCGAGTTCCAGAAAATTGCGCTTGCGACCAAAGACCGTCCGGATGCGCAGCAGATCCACACCATGCTGCTGCGATCCATGCAGCAGGCCATGTACACGCCTGTGAACAGTGGGCACTTTGGTTTGGCTTACGAGGCTTATACCCACTTCACCAGCCCGATCCGGCGCTACCCGGATTTGCTGGTACACCGGGTGATTAAAGCCATTTTGTTGGACCGCAAATACACGCTGCCCAGCTTGCCCGTACCGGGCGAGGCGCATGCCAAGCTGAGCAAGCGGCTGGAGAAAAGCCGCGCGGCCAAGGGCGATGCATCCGAATCGTCTGCGCCACGGGTGCGCATGTCGGCCGCCGACCAACGTGCCTGGGAGGCCGCTGGCCTGCACTGCAGCGCCAACGAGCGCCGCGCCGACGAGGCAAGCCGCGATGTGGAAGCTTGGCTCAAATGCCAATACATGCGTGAGCACCTGGGTGAGGAATACAGCGGCGTGGTGTCTGCGGCCACGAGCTTCGGCCTCTTCGTGACTTTGGACACTTTGTATGTCGAGGGGCTGGTGCACATCACCGAACTCGGTGGTGAGTATTTCCGCTTTGACGAATTGCGCCAAGAGCTGCGCGGCGAGCGCACCGGCATTCGTTATGCCATTGGCAGCCGGGTGCAAGTGCAAGTTAGCCGGGTGGATCTCGATGGGCGCAAAATAGATTTTCGTTTGGTCAATGCCGCAGACGACTTGGTGCCACGCGCCATGCGCGACAAAGGCATTCCGGTGTCAGCTGAACCAGGTCGAGGCAAAAAGCAGGCAGCTAACGACCGCAAATTGGCCGATGCTGAGCGCAACCGCTCTCCAATTCAGGCGCTCAAAGCATCGGTCAAAAAAGCAGCGACCAAGAAAAAGAGCCCCAGAACGACCAAGCCTCGCCGTTGATGAAGTTCAGGTCAGTCGCTGGGCCAGGCGACTGGCGGTGAGGGTTTGGTCTGCGGGCCAGTCGTCTGCCAATTTGCCGTGCTGTGCAACAGCCGAGCAGGCGGCTTCAAAACCGCTCAATCCTTGCGCCATGCGTGCACCGATCAGTCCAGCCAGTACATCGCCTGTGCCCCCCGTGGCCAAACGTCCGTTGCCTGTCGGGTTGATGCGCGGCGTGCATTCAGGGGCGGCAATGACGGTGCCAGAGCCCTTGAGGACCACCGTGCATTCCAATTGGTCTGACAGTTGTTGCGCGGCTTTGAGGCGATCGCTTTGGATGTCCAAGGTTTGGGTGCCCAGCAGGCGGGCTGCCTCCAGTGGGTGAGGGGTGATCACCGTACTGTCCTTGGCGCGAGCACGCAGCAAAGTTTGCAGAGCTTTGTCGTGCGCCAGCGCATTGAGTCCATCGGCATCGAGCACCAGCCGTGCGCTGCGCTTCAAAACTTCAGGCAAAACTTCGATGACGCTTTTCCCCGCGCCGCAACCACACACCACAGCTGTTTTCTCCAGATCAAGGTGCGTCCATGGGCGCTGCATCACATCTTGCGGGGCGGTGTCGATGGCCAGTCCGCCAAGCAAACTCAAAAAGACGCGACCCGCACCCGCATGCAAGGCGGCTGTTGCCGCCAAAACGGCCGCGCCTGTCATGCCCATGCCGTGTGTCGCCATGGCTTCACCGCCGATCACCGCCACGTCCCCGTGGTTGCCTTTGTGGCTGGCATGTTGTTTGGGTTGAGGGGTGTAGGGCGTATTGAGCCAAGCAGGTGGTGAAACCGGGAATGACTCTGCGCGGTAGCCCAAGTCCTCAAGCCATATCTGTCCGCAGGCATCGCGCCCATGGCCCATGAACAGACCCGCTTGGGCCGCAATGAGGCACAAAGTATGGTGGGCCTGTATGGGCGGATCGTTCAAGTCCTCATGGCCCATCCATTGGCCTGACTGGGGATTCAGGCCTGTAGGGACGTCAATGGCCAGCACTTGACCCGGACAACATTGCATGAGCTCAAGCCAGTGCCTCATGTCTGGCCCCAAGGGTCTGTTTGAGCCAATGCCGAGCAGGGCATCAACGCACAAATCCCGCTCGTCCATCTGTTGTAGCCAGATCTCGGGTGGCTCTTTTTGAATCCGCACGCCATCTTCTTGAGCTCGCTGCAGCGTGGCTTTGAGTTGTAGGGAGCACTCATGAAGAGGTGTTATCAAGCTGACGATGACTTCTTTGCCCCATTGGTGCAAAAGACGTGCAGCTTCCAGTCCATCACCACCGTTGTGACCGGGTCCAGCGGCTATCCAGATGAGCCTTGCATGGGGGGCGATGGCCATGGCCAGTTGGGCGGCAGCAGATCCTGCGCTTTCCATCAAGGGCCGTTGGCTGAGCGCTTGCAGTTGGGGCTCCAGTTGCCGAACAGCGTCTGCATTGAGCAAAGGCCAGCCGCTCAAGGGCTTCAAGGCTTGCATGTCGAGGCCTGAGTCAGGGGCTCCATCAACAAGGGTTCGAGCAACAAAGCCAGTTGCAGGACCGTGTCGTCGTGCATGGCGGCGTGCCAGGCCATCAGACCTACGGGCAACTCGCCTTGGGCGTGGCAAGGCAAACTGATGCCGCAGCCGTCAAGCGTGTTGACCGCGCTGGTGTTGCGCAACAGCAATGCGTTGGTTCTGAAAAATTCAGCATCGCGCTGCTCTCCTGGGGCCATGTCGCTGATGCAGGGGCCGACGATTGGGCAAGTAGGCGAAAGCACAGCATCGTAGCCGAGCAAGGTGCTTTCTACCCGGCCAATCCAATGCTGACGCGCTTGAATCAAATCCATGTACTCGTGGGCTTTCATGTCCCGGCCGCGCAAGACCCGTTGGGCCACACGGGGGTCGTAGCGTTCGCCATCTTGGGCGATGCGTTGGCGGTGCCATGCAAAGCTTTCTGCCGGGCTGAAGCCCCCCGTGCTCATCATGGCGGTCAACTCATTCAACTCGTGCAGGTCAATTTCTTCAATGAGGGCGCCAGCGTCACGCAATGTGTTCAAACTGCGCTCAAAGGCCCGTGTGACCGTCGGGTCCATACCTTCTTGCATCAGGCTGCGTGAAACGGCCAAACGGTAATTCGACAGGGGTCGCTGAGCCTTGGGAACTTGGCGGGCGGACAGGATTTCGTGGGCCAAAATCGTGTCGCGCACGCTGCGCGTCATGGCGCAGACCGTATCCAGGGTGGTGGACAAGGGAACCGCCCCGGCGGTGGGCACCCGCCGTGCCGTGCTTTTAAATCCCACAATGCCGTTCAAAGCCGCGGGGACTCGAATGGAACCGCCTGTGTCAGAGCCCAGTCCGATGAAAGCGGCACCTGTGGCCACCGACACTGCAGCCCCAGAGCTGGAGCCTCCTGGAACGTGGGTCTGGCCTGATGCGCCCACAGCGCAATCGTGTAAGCCGTCCCAGGCTGCAGGTGTACCGTAGTGCGGATTGGTACCCACACCCGAAAAAGCAAACTCAACCATGTTGGTGCGCCCAATCAGGCCTGCGCCTGCCGCTCGCAACCGACCCACGGCCACCGCGTCATGCCGCGCGGCAGGCTGGTTTTGCAGCACCACCGAGCCGGCTGTGCTGATTTGACCTTGCACGTCAAACAGGTCCTTGATGGAGACGGCCAAACCAGCCAGTGTTTGTTGGCTGACATGGGTTTGTTGGGCTGTTTCTCGCAATGCCTCTGGGGTCAGTTGGATGAAGGCGTGCTCACATGCCTTGCCGTTTGCGAGAGCCAAACAGGCTTCGGCCACAGCTTGAGGGTGAGTCAGGCCTTGTGCGATGGCTTGGCGGGTGGCAATCAGGTCTGTTTTCATAGATCAAGCAACTTTCGGGTGAGGCGGGATGCTATAATCCTAAGGCTTTGCTGAGTGCAGCAGCTGTCTTTTGTGTGTCTTTTGATACCCGTCAATTCAGTCTTTTTTGTCTCATCAAAGTTCAACCGCGAATCAGTCCCGTCAAGGTGTTGGATGCCGTTTGTTTAACGTCATGCAATCTGTGGACTGGTTTTAGACCCAACCTTTGGAGTATTCAATATGTCCGTTACCATGCGCGAAATGCTGGAAGCCGGTGTCCACTTCGGTCACCAAACCCGCTTCTGGAACCCCAAGATGGCCCCCTTCATCTTTGGCCACCGCAACAAAATTCACATCATCAACCTGGAAAAATCGTTGCCGATGTTCCAGGACGCGATCAAGTTCGCCAAACAGTTGTCTGCCAACCGCGGCAACATCCTGATGGTCGGCACCAAGCGCCAAGCCCGTGAGCTGGTGGCTGCCGAAGCACAGCGTGCTGGTGTGCCTTTTGTCGACCAGCGCTGGTTGGGTGGCATGCTGACCAACTTCAAGACCGTGAAGACTTCGATCAAGCGTCTGAAGGACATGAAGGCTCAGCAAGAAATCGGCCTCGACAGCCTGAGCAAAAAAGAGCAACTGATGTTCAAGCGCGAGATGGAAAAGCTCGAAAAAGACATCGGTGGCATCCAAGACATGGCTGCTTTGCCTGACGCGATTTTCGTGATCGACGTCGGTTACCACAAAATCGCTATCTCGGAAGCCAAAAAATTGGGCATTCCCTTGATTGGTGTGGTGGACTCCAACCACTCGCCTGAAGGCATCGACTACATCATTCCCGGTAACGACGACTCGGCCAAGGCCGTGGCTTTGTACGCCCGTGGCATTGCTGACGCCATCATTGAAGGCCGTGCCAACGCGCTCAACGATGTCGTCAAGGCTGTCACCGAAGGTGCAGATGAGTTTGTCGAAGAAGACAACGCTGCTGCCTGAGTTCCCAAAACTCGTTGAAAGGGGCTTTGTGGCCCCTTTTTTTTAATTTAACTTTTTGACTGAATACGGAGAAACCAAATGGCTGTAATTACCGCAAGCATGGTCGCTGAACTGCGTGCAAAAACCGACGCTCCCATGATGGAGTGCAAAAAAGCCCTGACAGAAGCCGAAGGCGACATGGTCAAAGCTGAAGAGCTGTTGCGTGTCAAGCTGGGCACCAAGGCCGGCAAGGCTGCTTCGCGCGTGACCGCCGAAGGCGTGGTGACCAGTTTCGTGAGCGGCACCACCGGTGCCATGATCGAAGTGAACTGCGAAACCGACTTTGTGACCAAGAACGACAGCTTCCTGGCTTTGGCCAATGCGGCGGCTAAACTGGTCGCCGAGCACAACCCCGCTGACCTGGCTGCTTTGGGCGAGTTGCCTTACAGCCAAGACAGTTTCGGCCCCACTCTGGAAGAAGTTCGCAAAGGTCTCATTGGCAAAATCGGTGAGAACATGAGCTTTCGCCGCTTCAAGCGCGCAGCCGGTGGTGCCAAGATTGCCAATTACTTGCACGGCACCCGCATTGGCGTGTTGGTCGAGTACGAAGGTGACGAAACTGCTGCCAAAGATGTGGCCATGCACGTTGCTGCCATGAAGCCCGTGTCTTTGACCAGCGCCGAAGTGCCCGCTGAGTTGATCGAAAAGGAGCGCTCGGTCGCTGCTGCCAAGGCCGCCGAATCCGGCAAGCCTGCCGACATCGCCACCAAAATGGTTGAAGGTTCGGTTCAAAAGTACCTCAAAGAAGTGTCTTTGTTCAACCAATCTTTCGTCAAAAACGACAAGCAGACTGTGGAGCAAATGCTCAAGGCCGCTGGTACCACCGTGAGCGCCTTCACTTTGTACGTTGTGGGCGAAGGCATTGAGAAAAAGGTCGACGACTTCGCTGCCGAAGTGGCTGCCCAAGTGGCTGCCGCCCAAGGCGCAGCAGTCTGAGACCCATTGTCTTGTTGATTTGCCATTTCACCTTTCACATTGATCATCAAGGAGTCCCCTATGTCTTCAGCCAAGCCAGCCTATAAGCGTATTTTGCTCAAGCTGTCCGGCGAGGCTTTGATGGGGGACGATGCTTTTGGCATCAACCGCGCCACCATCGTTCGCATGGCCGAAGAGATCGCTGAGATCACCCGCTTGGGGTTGCAAGTGGCGGTGGTGATTGGGGGTGGCAACATCTTCAGAGGTGTGGCTGGCGGCTCGGTCGGTATGGACCGGGCCACAGCCGATTACATGGGCATGTTGGCCACAGTCATGAATTCATTGGCTTTGGCGGATGCCATGAACAAGGCCGGTTTGACGGCCCGTGTGATGTCGGCCATTGGCATTGACCAGGTGGTTGAGCCTTATGTTCGCCCCAAGGCCTTGCAATACCTGGAAGAGGGCAAGGTGGTGGTGTTTGCAGCAGGCACCGGCAACCCCTTCTTCACCACCGATACGGCTGCGGCTTTACGCGGTGCCGAAATTGGTGCTGAAATAGTTCTTAAAGCCACCAAGGTGGATGGTGTTTACACGGCCGACCCCAAAAAAGATCCTAACGCCACACGTTACAGCGACATCAGTTTCGACGAGGCCATTTCACGGAATCTGGGCATCATGGATGCCACTGCGTTTGCCTTGTGCCGCGATCAAAAATTGCCGATCAAAGTCTTTTCGATCATCAAGAACGGCGCTCTGAAGCGCGTGGTTCTGGGTGAAGACGAAGGCACTTTGGTTCATGCCTGACACCGTTCTGACGAGGAGAACCCCATGACTATTTCAGACATCAAGAAAACAACCGAGACCAAGATGGAGCAATCCATCTCTGCGTTCAAAAATAACCTCACCCGCATCCGCACTGGGCGAGCCAATCCGGCCTTGCTCGACACCATCCATGTCGATTACTACGGCTCGCTGGTGCCGCTCTCTCAAGTGGCCAATGTGTCTTTGATGGACTCTCGCACGATCAGTGTGCAGCCTTGGGAAAAAAGCATGGCCGCCAAGATTGAAAAAGCCATCCGCGAAAGTGAATTGGGTCTCAATCCTGCATCTTTGGGGGAGTTGATCCGTGTCCCCATGCCGGCCATGAGCGAAGAGCGTCGCAAAGAAATGACCAAATTGGCCCGAACCGAAGGCGAGAACGCCAAGATTGCGATCCGTAATTTACGACGCGATGCCAATGAGTCGGTGAAAAAATTGGTCAAAGATAAATTGGTTTCGGAAGATGATCAAAAGCGTGCTGAAGCGGATGTGCAAAAATCGACCGACAAGCGCATGCTTGAAATTGATCAACTGGTCATGGCCAAAGAGCAAGAGATCATGGCAGTCTGACTGCCTTGTGTAGCCGTGGTCGTTTCCATGGCATGACGGGCCGCCCATTTGGCGGCCTTTTTTTTGGAGTCAGCATGCTCAAGCAAAGAATCATCACAGCCTTGGTCTTGTTGGCCTTGTTATTGCCCGCCATGTTTGCCACCATACCTTGGCCTTTTTGGGCCTTGAGTTTGCTTTTGATCATGGCTGGCGCCTGGGAGTGGGGGCGTTTGAACGGCTTAAATTCAGGGATGCAATGGCTTGGTGCAATACTTTGCCTACTGATGTGCGCGCTAGCTGAGCATTTAGGCTGGGTTCAATCCACCCCCGCATGGGTGTGGTGGCTCTCTGGCTCCATGTGGGTGTTGTTGGGTGCATGGATGATCCAGCGAGGCGTTGCCGGTTGGGCGATTTGGCCTCGTCCGTTGCGTTGGCTGGTGGGTCTGTTTTTGTTGGCGCTGGCCTGGATGGCCTTGGCACAAGCCCATCAAAGGGGCGTGAATTTCCTTTTGTCGGTGCTGGTCTTGGTTTGGGCTGCTGACGTATTTGCATTCTTCTTTGGTCGTGCTTTGGGCGGTCGATGGGTATCGTTCAAGTTGGCACCCAGCATCAGTCCCGGAAAAAGCTGGGAAGGCGT
The DNA here is from genome assembly GCA_903894995.1 of uncultured Burkholderiales bacterium. GTDB lineage: Bacteria > Pseudomonadota > Gammaproteobacteria > Burkholderiales > Burkholderiaceae_C > Limnohabitans_A. The sequence continues at coordinate 10,376 of CAITSG010000081.1, read as the reverse complement.
CTTCGGGGGCATGTTGGGCGTGTTTCTGGTGGCCTTTACTTGGGTGGCCATTGATCGGCATTTTGAAATTCAGGCGCTCAGCTTTTACTCCTTGCTCTGGGCGAAAGGCTGGGGCGTCGCCATTCCCGCGTTGCTGTTCATGACCGCTATGAGCGTGGTCGGGGATTTGGTGGAATCACTGGTCAAGCGCAGTGCCAAGATGAAAGACAGTTCGGGTTTGCTGCCCGGTCACGGGGGTGTACTCGACCGTGTAGATGCCTTGTTGCCCACCTTGCCTTTGGCCATGATGCTGATGGTTTGGCTTTGAATCAGGAGAACATGAAATGACCCATCCGCAAATCATCACCATCTTGGGTTCGACAGGCTCAATTGGTACCAGCACGCTGGATGTCTTGAGTCGGCATCCCCATTCCTTCCGACTGCATGCCTTGACAGCGTCTACGCAAGTCGACTTGATGTTGTCTCAGTGCGCACAGTTCAAGCCTGCCGTTGCCGTCATGGCGCAGGAAGCGGCGGGGCGACAACTGGCAGAAAGAGTCAAGGCCGAAGGTTTGCCTGTTCAAGTACTTTGGGGTGCGCAAGCTTTGCTTGATGTGGCCTGTGACCCTGTGGTTGATGCCGTGATGGCTGCGATTGTGGGCGCAGCCGGTTTGTCGCCTTGTATTGCGGCGGCCCGTGCTGGCAAGCGCCTCCTGTTGGCGAACAAAGAAGCCTTGGTGGTTGGCGGCGAGGTTTTTTTGGCAGCGGTCAAAGAAGGAGGGGCACGTTTGTTGCCCATCGACAGTGAGCATTCCGCTATTTTCCAGTCATTGCCCGAAGATCCCAAGACTTGGCCGCAGCGAGTTCAAAAAATCATCTTGACGGCCTCTGGAGGACCTTTTCGTACACGCGATCCCCAGACGCTCCGAGATGTCACTCCCGAACAAGCGTGCGCCCATCCCAACTGGGTCATGGGACGAAAAATATCGGTTGATTCGGCCACCATGATGAACAAAGCCCTTGAAGTCATTGAGGCACGTTATCTATTTGGTGTGATGCCGGAGCAATTGGAGGTGGTGATTCACCCCCAAAGTGTGATTCATTCCATGGTTCAATTTCAAGACCATTCTGTGGTGGCCCAACTGGGAACGCCCGATATGCGCGTTCCCATTGCCTATGGTCTGAGTTGGCCTGAGCGGATCGTTTCGGGTGCCAAAGCGTTGGACTTTCGCTCCTTACCTGCCATGACGTTTGAAGCCATGGACGATGAACAGCACTTGCAGCGTTTTCCTGGCCTGAAACTGGCTTGGGAGACCCTCAATGGGGCACCTGGCAGCTGTGCTGTCCTCAATGCGGCCAATGAGGTGGCTGTTGAGGCCTTTTTGAACCGTCTTATCAGGTTTGATCAAATACACCAAGTCAACCGTCAGACCTTGGATGAATGGACGGCAACTGCACCACAAACTTTGAATGACTTGATCGAGCTTGACACGCGCAGTCGTGCGGTGGCCCAAAGCAGGGTCAGTCGTTTGACATGAGCCTGAGGCCTGATGTCAGGCTGTATTTCTCGGTGTTCAGAGACTGAAGGACTGATGTATTATCTTCAGTTGTTTGAATGTGTTCGTGAGCACCCTCTGTCGATCAAGGCTGTATGCCTTGTTTGTCATCCCAGAATTGGACACTAAAACTGTTTGGTCAAGACCGGTACTGATGCCACGCCACACACCGGTTTTTTTAATGATTGCACCATGAATTTTTCTGACATCCGCTCACTTTTGCAGCCAGCAGCTTTTAAGTTGATGGCGTGCGCTTTGGTCAGCATTCCAGCTTGGGCTGTTGAACCCTTTACTGTCCGTGACATTCGCGTGGAAGGGTTGCAGCGGATTGAGCCCGGAACGGTTTTTGCTTCACTGCCATTCAGGGTCGGTGACCGTTACTCTGATGAACAAGGTGCAGCAGCCATTCGTGCTTTGTTTGCATTGGGCCTGTTCAAGGATGTACGTCTCGAAACGCAAGGCGATGTCTTGGTGGTGGTGGTCGAAGAGCGTCCTTCGGTCGCTTCGGTGGAGTTCTTGGGGCTCAAGGAGTTTGACAAAGATGTTCTGACCAAGGCCCTGAAAGATGTTGGTTTGTCCGAGGGGCGCCCCTATGACAAGGCCTTAGCAGACAAGGCAGAGCAAGAACTCAAACGTCAATACATTGGACGCAGTTTGTACGGCGCTCAGGTGGTCACAACCGCCACGCCCTTGGATCGCAATCGCGTTAATCTGACTTTTTCAATCACTGAAGGCGGCCCCGCCAAGATTGGTCAAATCGACATTGTGGGCAACAAGGTTTTTTCTGACCAAGTTTTGCGTGACCTTTTCAACTTAGACACCGGTGGATGGATGAGTTGGTACACCAAGTCCGATCGTTATTCCCGAACAAAGCTCAACGCAGATCTGGAAGCGTTGCGCTCTTTTTACCTGTCCCGCGGTTTCCTGGAGTTCAAGGTTGACTCGACACAAGTGGCGATGTCCCCTGACAAGCAAGACATGTCGATCACCATCAACGTCACTGAGGGCGAGCGATTTGTGGTTTCAGGCGTCAAACTTCAAGGTAATTACTTGGAAAAAGACGATGAATTCAAGGCCTTGGTGAAAATCAAGGTGGGTCAGGCTTACAACGCCGAGACCGTGGCCGAAACCACCAAGGCATTTACAGACTTTTTTGGAAAATTTGGATTCGCTTTTGCGCGTGTTGAAGTTGTCCCTGAGATTGATCGCCAAAACAACCGGGTTCAGTTCGTTTTGCAAGCCGAACCCTCTCGCCGCGCTTACGTTCGGCGCATTCAGATTGCGGGAAACAATCGAACCCGAGACGAGGTGGTTCGGCGAGAGTTCAGGCAACTCGAGGCTGCATGGTATGACGGTGACAAGATTCGATTGTCGCGTGACCGTGTCGACCGTTTGGGTTACTTTACCGAAGTGAATGTGGAAACTGTTGAGATACCGGGTGCGCCTGATCAGGTGGATTTGCTGTTCACGGTCGCAGAAAAACCCACTGGCAGCATCTCTTTAGGTGCTGGATTCTCCTCGGCAGAAAAAATTGCGCTGAGCTTTGGCATTCGTCAAGAAAACGCTTTTGGTTCGGGCAATTACCTCGCCGTGGAGGTCAACACCAGCAAGTACAACCGAAATTTGGTGCTCAGCACCACAGATCCCTACTTCACTCAAAATGGTATTTCTCGCACGGTGGATCTTTTTCACCGTACCACCCGTCCTTACTTGGGGGCCATTGATGCCTACAGTTTGATCAACTCTGGCGTGGGCTTGCGCTTTGGGGTGCCGGTGACTGAAACCGATACCGTGTTTTTGGGTGTGAACGCAGAGCAAACCCAAATCAAAGCGGGGACTGGTTTGCCAGTTGAGTATCAAGACTATGCCAATAAATTTGGCCAAAAGAGTTCTGCTTTGCCCTTGACCGTGGGTTGGGCGCGTGACGGCCGTGACAGTGCATTGGTGCCTTCGCGTGGTTCTTTGCAGCGTTTCAATGCCGATGTCAGTGTGGCGGGCGACGTTCGTTATGTGCGTGCCAATTACCAATTTCAGCAGTATTTCCCGCTCACCAAACAATACACCTTGGCTCTGAACACAGACTTGGGTTGGGGTGAGGGCCTCAAGGGGCAAGACTATCCCTTGTTTAAAAACTTCTATGTGGGTGGTTTGGGCAGCGTACGTGGCTTTGAGCAGTCCACTTTGGGACCTGCTTCAACCACTTCCGGCATCTATCTTGGAGGTCCGAAAAAAATTGTTTTGAACGCTGAATTCATCACACCTTTTCCCGGTGCTGGCAACGATAAAACATTGCGACTTTTTGGCTTCACGGACGTTGGTCGTGCTTTTGGTCAAAACGAAACCGTGTCTTTGAGTGATCTCAGGGCTTCTGCGGGTGTGGGTTTGAGCTGGATTTCTCCCATGGGTCCTTTGCGTTTTTCTTTGGCAAAACCTTTGCGTCAGCAGACTGGCGATAAAATCCAGCGACTTCAATTCCAAATCGGAACTTCTTTCTAATGAAAACCTTGCGTCAATATTTTTCCGTGACCTTGCTGGCCTGTGTGGCTGCCTTTACCGGCCTGGCTCAGGCTCAAGATTTCAAGCTGGGTTTTGTCAACACAGAGCGGATTTTCCGCGAGGCTGCTACGGCCAAGCAGGCGCAAGCCAAGTTGGAGCAGGAGTTTTCGCGTCGTGAAAAAGAATTGGTCGACACAGGCAATAACCTGAAATTGGCCTCCGAAAAATTTGAGCGAGAAGCGCCAACTCTTGCCGAGTCACAGCGGACCTCACGACAAAAACAATTGGTTGACCAAGACCGTGAATTCCAGCGCAAACGCCGTGAATTTCAGGAAGACTTGAACGCTCGAAAAAACGAAGAGCAGCAAATTGTGGTGGAGCGCGCCAACCGTGCTGTCAAGCAAGTTGCTGAGTCAGAAAAATACGATGTGATTTTTCAGGAAGCTGTTTATATCCATCCCAAGCACGACATCACTGAAAAAGTGATCAAGGCCCTCAACGCTTCAGCTGGCAAATAATCGGTTGCTGACCGTTAGCCCATGGCCGTGCTCACACTGGGCTTTATTGTTGAGCGGCTAGGCGGTCGCTTGCTTGGGAGCCCCGATTTTCTAATCGTGGGTCTCGCGCCGTTGGAATCGGCCGGGCCAGACCAAATCAGTTTTCTCAGTCATTCCAAATACACCCACCTGCTAGGCCAAAGCCAAGCAGGCTGTGTGATCGTCTCTCCTGCTTTTGAATCGGCAGTGGTTGAGCGTCTTGCTGCGATTGTTGTGGACGACCCCTACCTTTATTTTGCACGTTTAACGCGCTTGTGGAAGCAATGTTGTCGGCCTGTCAGCCCAGGTCCTAGGATCCATCCATCGGCGATCATTGATCCCTTGGCGTTGATTGCAGACGATGCGGTGATTGGCCCTTTGTGTGTGATCGAGCGCGGCGCTCAAGTGGGTGCTGCAAGCTTACTCACATCGAGAGTCACTTTGGGCGAAGGTTGCCGCATTGGTGCCCGTTGCATCATCCATTCGGGGGTGGTCATTGGTGCAGATGGTTTTGGATTTGCTTTGCATCATGGTCAATGGGAAAAAATTGAACAACTTGGAGCCGTTCGAATTGGCGACGATGTCGAAATTGGCGCCAACACTTGTATTGATCGCGGTGCACTGGACGACACCGTGATTGGCGACGGCGTCAAACTCGACAACTTGATCCAAATCGGACACAACGTGCACATCGGTGATCACACGGCCATGGCCGGATGCGTCGGGGTTGCCGGAAGTGCACGAATCGGTGCCCATTGCACGGTGGGAGGTGGAGCGGTTGTTCTGGGGCATTTGAGTTTGGCCGATCATGTGCACATTTCGGCCGCCTCTGTGGTCACCCGCTCAATCCATCAAGCTGGACACTACACCGGGATGTTTCCGCTGGACAGCAACGCCAATTGGGAAAAGAACGCCGCCAGCCTGAAACAACTTTCCCGCTTGCGTGAGCGAATCAAGGCCCTAGAGAGCGGCATTCAAAATAACAAGGAAACCTGAACATGATGGATATCCACCAAATTCTGAAGCAACTCCCGCACCGTTACCCCATTTTGTTGGTGGATCGCGTGCTTGAGATCGAAAAGGGCGTGCGCATCAAGGCGCTGAAAAATGTGTCCATCAATGAGCCTCATTTTCAAGGTCATTTTCCTCACCGCCCAGTGATGCCGGGTGTCTTGATGCTCGAAGCTTTGGCGCAAGCAGCGGCATTGTTGGCGTTCGATACTTTGGGCGAAACGCCTGATGACCAGACCGTGTATTACTTTGCGGGCATTGATGGTGCGCGTTTCAAGCGACCAGTCGAGCCTGGAGACCAGTTGATCCTGGAAGTTGAACTCGATCGCATGAAGTCCGGAATTTTCAAGTTCAAAGCGCGCGCCAAGGTGGGCGATGACATTGCGACCGAGGCCGAGTTGATGTGCACCATGCGGAAAATTCCGCAGGCTTGAATGCCATGAGCAACATCCATTCAACGGCCATCATCAGTCCGGGTGCCGAGCTTGACAGCTCGGTGTCCGTGGGGCCTTATTCCGTGATCGGCCCTCATGTGCGCATTGGTCCAGGCACCACGGTGGCCAGCCACTGTGTGATTGAAGGCCATACGACCATTGGGCGCGACAACCGAATTTTTCAGTTCAACTCACTGGGTGCGGTGCCCCAAGACAAAAAATACAACAACGAGCCATGTGAGCTGGTGATCGGTGACCGCAACACCATCCGAGAGTTTTGCACTTTCAATATTGGATCTCCCGGCGACCGCGCCGTGACTTCCGTTGGCCATGACAACTGGATCATGGCTTATGTGCATCTGGCCCATGATTGCCAAGTGGGCAACCACACGATTTTTGCTAACAACACCCAGTTGGCGGGCCACGTCGTGGTGGACGATTGGGTGATATTGGGTGGATTCACGGTGGTCCACCAATTTTGTCGAATCGGTGCGCACAGTTTTACAGCCATGAACTCATTGCTGTTTGCCGATCTGCCCCCATTTGTCATGGCTCAAGGTCAACCGGCGCAGGCACGTTCGATGAACTTTGAGGGTTTGCGTCGCCGAGGTTTTTCAGCCGAACGCATTGCTGCAGTCAAGGCCATGCACAAAGCGCTTTACCGTGATGGTTTGTCGCTCAGTGATGCCATGGTGCGTATTGAAGACTTGGCCCATGACAAGCCTGAATCGCTGGCTGATGTGACCATGATGCTGGACTTTTTGAAAGCGGCCTCACCTCAACGCGGGATTGTGCGTTGACAGCGGCGGAGTCTGTTGCCTTGACACAAGCCCCCTCGGGGGCTTTGTCCTTTGCCATGGTCGCGGGTGAGGCTTCGGGAGATTTGCTGGCGGGTTTGCTCATTCAGGGGCTTCAATCGCGCTGGCCGCAGGCTCGTGGATACGGGATTGGTGGGCCAAGCATGCAGGCCCAAGGCTTTGAGGCTTGGTGGCCGCACGACAAATTGGCTGTTCGCGGTTATGTGGAGGTGTTACGCCATTACCGAGGGATTGTGGCTATTCGCAATCAGTTGCGAGAGCGTTTGCTCAATCAGCCGCCGGATGTGTTCATCGGTGTCGATGCACCTGATTTCAATCTGGATCTGGAAGCCAAGCTCAAGCAGTCGGGCATCCCAACGGTGCACTTTGTTTGTCCGTCCATCTGGGCTTGGCGTCCGGAGCGCGTCGAAAAAATCCGACAAAGTGTCGATCACATGTTGTGCATCTTTCCATTTGAGCCCGCTTTGTTGGCCAAAGCTGGGATTGAGGCGACTTATGTCGGGCATCCTTTGGCGCAAACGATCCCGATGAATCCTGACCCGTTGGCTGCCCGAGTGTCGCTGGGTTTGGATACCCAAAGGCCCGTGGTGGCCTTGTTACCTGGCAGTCGCCAATCGGAAATTGAGCACCTGACGCCGCGTTTTGTTCAGGCGGCGCAAATCATGCAGCGACAAAACCCTGGGCTGCAATTTGTCTTGCCAGCCATTCCGCGTCTTTTTCCTCGACTTGAGGCCATGGTGCAAGCGCAGGGCGGTTTACCGGGTTTGTTGATGCTAAATGGTCAATCCCATGCAGCTCTTGCTGCTTGTGATGTCACTTTGATTGCCAGTGGCACGGCCACTCTGGAGGCGGCTTTGTTCAAACGTCCCATGGTGATTGGTTACCACATGAACTGGCTCAGTTGGCAGATCATGAAGCGCCAACAACTTCAGCCTTGGGTGGGTTTGCCCAACATCCTCAGTCAGGACTTTGTGGTGCCTGAATTGCTGCAAGACCGTTGCACCCCTGAGGCTTTGGCCAAAGCCTGCTTGGCTTGGTTGTCTGCTCCGGACAGGGTGGAGGCCATCCAGTCCCGTTTTCAACAAATGCATTTGTCTTTACAGCGCCAAACGGCTGATTTGTCTACCCATGCCCTCGAAAAAGTCCTCTCGCGCTGATCAGTCTGCTTTGCGTTTCCAAGTCTCGGGTCTGATGGCGGGAGTGGATGAGGCTGGCCGCGGTCCATTGGCTGGCCCGGTGGTCGCTGCGGCTGTGATTCTGGATGAGCTCAAACCCATTCGCGGATTGAATGACTCCAAAAAACTCACAGTCAAGCGACGTGATGCCTTGTTTGACGAAATACGCGCCCGTGCACTGTGTTTTTCCATCGCCCAAGCGTCTGTTCATGAAATCGATCAAATCAACATCCTCCAAGCGACTCTGCTGGCCATGAGGCGGGCTGTAGAAGGCTTGCGGCTTGTGCCCAAGCTGGTCTTGGTCGACGGCAACCGCTTGCCAACTTTGGCCATGCAGGCCGAGGCCATTGTCAAAGGCGATGCTTTGGTGCCGGCTATCTCGGCTGCCTCGATCTTGGCCAAAGTGCACCGCGATCGTTTGTGCGCAGAAATGCACGAGCGTTACCCCATCTATGGATTCGACAAGCACAAAGGGTATGGCACCGCTCAGCACATGGCTGCTTTGCAAGCGCATGGCCCAGCTGACTGCCACAGAATGACATTCGCTCCGGTGGCAAGGAGTGTGCAATGCAGCTGATCACATCACGCGACAACCCCCATGTGAAGTCTTGGCGGCGTTTGGCCCAAGAAACCACGGCCTACCGCAAAGCAGGGCAGTTTTGGCTAGAGGGGGACCATTTGTGCCGTGCGGCGCTTCTGCGAGGTGTTCGGCCGCTGCAGGTGGTGCTGACCGAGTCTTTCTGGTCCGAACATGGCGAACAATGGACGGGATTGACGGGTCAGTTGTTTGTCTTACCTGATGGCTTGTTTGCCGGTTTGAGCGGCCTAGAATCGCCTGCTCACATGGGGTTTGTGGTGCCTTGGGCGGCTGAAAAGCAGATCTTGCCCGATGTGCCCACTGTGGTGCTCGACAGATTGCAAGATGCCGGCAATGTGGGGGCCATTTTGCGCTGCGCCTGCGCATTTGGTTACCGTCAAGTCTTGGCTATCAAAGGCACTTCTGCATTGTGGTCGCCCAAGGTCCTCCGGGCTGGAATGGGGGCTCACTTCGGTTTAAAGCTGGTGGAGTCGGTCAGCCAAGCCGATGTGTCCGCTTTGCAAGTGCCTATTTTGACCACCAGTTCGCATCAAGGCCCATTTATTCACGAACTGCTTCGGCGAGGCGAGTTGCCTGGCCAATGCGCTTGGGTGTTTGGTCATGAAGGGCAGGGTGTGAGTGAAGCATTGATGTCGATGGCGAAGTTGTCAGTGCGCATTGCGCAACCTGGTGGGGAAGAGTCTTTGAATGTGGCCACTGCTGCCGCCATTTGTTTGTATGCCAGTGCGAGTGTTGCGCTATAAGTCACAAGCCAGGGTGAAGACACTTGACGCGCCGTTTGTTCAGGGTTTACGAGCAGTGGTCCGCTATAATAGTGGGCTTTCCCGCATCAACCTGTACGCCAAAGTCCAACTCAGGCCCAATCCTCGAACAAGCAGCCAAAAAGAGATCACATCTCTGGTGAGTGCTGAGGCGTACCCGAACTATTCCGGAGAACCCAGTGCTTTTGTCTCTTCAGGGAACTTTCCCCCCCGCCATCTTGGCGCTCGCAGACGGCACGGTCTTTATCGGCAACTCGATTGGAGCCACCGGCTCCACCGTCGGCGAAGTGGTGTTCAACACCTCTCTCACCGGCTACCAGGAAATCCTCACCGACCCCAGCTATTGCCAGCAGATCGTCACTTTGACGTATCCGCACATCGGCAACTACGGTGTCAACGTGGAAGACATCGAAGCCGACCAAGTCCATGCCGCTGGCTTGATCATCAAAGATTTGCCTTTGATCGCGAGCAACTTTCGCTCTAGCCAAACCTTGTCGTCCTATTTGGTCGATGCGGGCACCGTGGCCATTGCCAACATCGACACCCGTCAACTCACACGCATCTTGCGCAGCAAAGGCGCTCAAAATGGGGCGATCGTGGGTCTGGCCAAAGGCCAAGAAATCACGCAAGCCATGATTGACCAGGCGGTGGCTGCCGCCCAAGCGGCACCCAACATGGCGGGCCTTGATCTGGCACAAAAAGTGACCGTGTCCCAGCCCTACGAATGGACACAAACCGAGTGGACATTGGGCGAAGGTTACGGCAACTTGACTGCGCCGAAGTTCCATGTGGTCGCTTTTGATTTTGGCGTGAAGAAAAACATTTTGCGCATGTTGGCCGCGCGCGGTTGCAAGGTCACCGTCGTGCCAGCCAAGACCCCTGCGGCTGAGGTGCTTCAACACAAGCCTGACGGCATCTTTTTGTCCAACGGCCCTGGCGACCCTCAGCCTTGCGATTACGCGATTGCGGCAACTGCCGAGTTGATTGAAACCGGGATTCCGACCTTCGGCAT